>NZ_FTMT01000024.1:0-63598 GCF_900156015.1 Chryseobacterium sp. RU33C
AGCATATAATTTCATGGACAAAAAACCTTCGCTTAAAAACAATTTTGTAGATACTAAACAACTGTATTTATTTCAATAGTTATATCGAACTCACGTTAAATAAACATCCGAACCATAAACCGTTGTCTGATATTCACTTAAATTGACACAGGGATTATGGATAGCAGCTCCCGACATTCTGGCTTCATTAATATAGACTTCAGTTCTGTAAAACCCGCCGCCGTTATTGATAGCGGAGACCATAAATTCGATAGGATAATAGACCTTGAGGTATAAACTCTGATAACTTTCCACAGCATAGGAGGCAGAATGTGCTTTACAGAATGAGTATACTGCAAAAGATTCGATTTGCCGGTATACTTCCATGGATAACTGTTCGGGATGTCCCAGCTTTTTACAGGATTCAAAGAAATTATCCTTTACCTTCTGTAATGCCGATAAAGATCGCCCTTTGCCACTCATGGCTCTTCTGAGAACATCTCCATCAGGAGCGGATAACCCACCAAAATGCAGGACAATTTTAATAACATCTTCCTGATATACCATAATGCCATAAGTTTCTCCCAGTTCTTTTTCAAAAACCTCATGGAAGTACTCAAATTTTGTAGGATGGTTATGTCTGAAAATATATTCCCGCATCATTCCGCTTTGAGCCACGCCGGGTCTAATAATGGAAGAGGCAGCTACCAGTACTTTATAGTTGTCGCATTTCAGTCTTCGGAGTAATCCTCTCATGGCAGGAGATTCAATATAAAAACAGCTAATCGTTTTTCCGGAACTTAAGAATTTATTGCATCGGGCTTCGTCTTTTGAGAGAGAAGTGTCCTGGATATCAATATCAATTCCTCTTTTTTCGTTAATCAGCTTTACAGTGTCATCTATAGTTCCTAACCCTCTTTGTGAGAGAATATCAAATTTTTCAAGGCCAATCTCTTCAGCAGTGTACATATCGAACTGTACGATCGGAAAACCTTTAGAAGGCATTTCGAGTGCAGAATAATTAGTGATAGGTTCTTCTGAGATCAGAATCCCACAGGAGTGCATACTTCTCTGGTTAGGAAACTTTTCTAAAAGCTTTCCGTAGTAATAAACCTGTCTGGATACCGAATTAATATCATGTTCTTGGATGGGTTTTGTTGCCAGTGTATCGAATTCCTCTTTCGGAAGACCAAATACTTTTCCTACTTCCCGGAAAATAGAACGGTATTTAAATTCAACATTGGTTCCACAGAAGGCAACATGGTCTTTACCATATTTCTCAAAAATATATTCAAGGATAATATCCCTGGTCTGCCAGCTCCAGTCTATGTCAAAATCCGGAGGTGTTTTACGGTTGAGGTTTAAAAAACGTTCAAAATACAGATCAAGTTCCAGAGGACATATATCAGTAATTCCGATGCAGTAACTGACAATGGAATTGGCACCGCTGCCTCTTCCTACGTGCATAAATCCCATCCTGTTGCTGTATTGTATAATATCCCAGGTGATGAGAAAATAAGCACAGAAATTAAGCTGGTCAATAACCCCCAATTCTTTATCCACTCTTGCTTTTGCCTGTAGGTTATCATCGGAATACCTTTTTGAAAGTCCCTCATACGCTAACTTCTTTAAAAGCTCAAAATCATTTTCCCTGCTGTCAGTGAAATGCTTTTTGTTTTTAGGTGTTGAAAAATCAAAATCAAAATGGCAGCTATTGACCATATATTTTGTGTTTTCAATAATCTGTGACTCATGGTAAAATTGAGCGAGAAGTTCTTTTTTATCAGTAAACATTTCGTTGTCTTTACAGTAATCAGCTTCTGTAAGTTTACTGATCAATGTATTGTGATCAATAGCCCTTACTATTTTATGAAGTTCATATTCTTCAGGAGTTGTAAAGGTAACGGGATGCAGGATGACCATTTTATGGATGAACGGTTTCAATTCAGGTTGAATTAAAAGGTTGAGCTGGTCCTTTCTGATACCTATAAATTCATGATCTGCTAATTGTTCCGGAATATTCTCCAGTGGGTAAATAACAAAAGTATCTGTAAAATCAGGATTTGCTTTAGGAATTTCTATACCTTCACAATTAAACGCAGTTAAAAGCCTGTTGATCTCTCCGATACTTCTCTGATTTCTGGACAGGCAGATATAATACAGTTCATCCTGAACCCGTATTTCCACTCCGACGATCGGTTTGATATTATGATCCTGACAAAGTTTATAAAAATCATAGATCCCGGTAATGGTATTGATATCTGTAAGAGCTAAGGTTTTAATATTAAAATGTACAGCCTGCTTAACCAGTTCTTTAATAGAAATGGTTCCATACCGAAGACTATGATAAGAATGACAATTCAGAAACATCTTATACTTATTTTAATAAACCTGAGGCTCTTCCTACACTTGAAGTTCCAAACCTGTTCTTGATTTTATCCATTGTCTGATACAAGGAGATCAACTCTTCCGTATCTTCAAAGAGATCCATTTGATGGCATCCGTGAACCAGTCCGGTAAACTTTACTCCAACTAACCTGATTCTCATACGTCTGGTATATACTTTTTTAAAAAGTTCTAAAACATACCTGAGCAGGGTATGGTCAGCTGAGGTGTAAGGAATTCTGCATTGTTTGGTTTCCGTATCAAAATTGGCATACCGGAGTTTTACCACTACTACCGATACCAGCCATTTCTCTGCCCGGAGCTGATAACAGAGTTTTTCAACCATTCCTGAAAGTATACTTTGAATCCCCTGAATATCTATAGTATCCTGAGCAAAAGTATCTTCTGTAGAAATGGATTTTCGTTCAGAGTAGGGAACGACAGGGGTTTCATCAATTCCGTGTGCTTTTTTCCAAAGTTCATTTCCGTTTTTACCAATCAGCTGCCCAAGCACATCGACAGGCATTTCTGAAAGCGTTTGTATCGTTCTGATCCCCAGTCTTGAGAGCAGTTGAAAGGTTACATCTCCGACCATAGGAATCTTCTTTACCGAAAGCGGGTTTAAAAACGGCTGAATGTCAGGTTGTTTCACTTCCAATCTTCCGGTTGGCTTTGATTCTCCGGTTGCGATTTTGGATACGGTCTTATTGGTGGATAGAGCAAAACTTATCGGTAAACCTGTATTTTTCTGCACGCTTTCCGCTATTTCATGCGTCCATTTGTAACATCCGAAAAACTGATCCATTCCGGAAAGATCCAAATAAAATTCATCAATACTTGCTTTTTCAAGAACAGGTACTTTTTCCTGAATAATCTCCGTTACCATATGGGACATATTGGAATACATTTCCATATCTCCCTTAATGACTTTTGCTTCGGGACATAGCCGCAAAGCCATTTTGATCGGCATGGCACTCCTTACTCCGAAAAAACGGGTTTCGTAAGAGCATGACGCCACAACACCACGATCTCCACCTCCGATGATCACAGGCTTATTCTCGAGTTCAGAGTTTTTCAGCCTTTCACAGGAAACAAAGAACGTATCCAGATCCATATGTACAATTGCTCTTTCCATGTGGTAAAATTAGTCACGTTTTGAAACAAATTTTGTATTTTTGTTGTCTAAAATTGTAACAATGTCAAAATTCTCTGATAACATCGTGTTTTTGAGAGGAAAGAAAAATATGACTCAGCAAGAACTGGCAGATCTATTATTTCTTACCCGATCCAGATATGTCGCCTATGAATATGGCAGAACGGAACCTCCTATTGAAATATTGCTTAGAATTTCAAAATTCTATAACATCAGCATTGACCTACTATTAACTGTAGATGTCAGAAAATTTTCTATCGATGAACTCATGGAGCTTCCTGAGAACAGGATTGTTCTGCCTATAAAGGTTGATCAGGATGGAAACAATCAGATTGAGATAATCCCCCAAAAAGCTTCTATGGGCTACCTGAATGGTTATGGAGATCCGGAATACATAGAAAGTCTGGAGACCATATCATTACCTTTTTTAAAAGGGGGTAAGTTCAGAGCATTTCCTGCTGACGGAGATTCAATGCCCCCCTATAAGAACGGAACCTATATCGTCGGAAAATATGTAGAAAATCTTTCGGATTTGAAAACGGACAGAACTTATGTTTTCATTACCACCAATGATGGTATCAGTTACAAAAGGTTTCAGTTTCATGAAGCAGATGGTATATGGGTGAAGGCTGACAATCAATTTTATGAGCCTTATAAAATTCCATTGCCTGAAATTAAAGAGATCTGGGAATTTGCCTGTAGCATTACTACCAAAGAATATGAGCCTGATGAATTTGCAGAACACCATATTCAAAACTTTATCACAGAAATTAAAACGGATATTAAACAGATCAAAGAAAAAATGGGAGATAAGAATTGAATTTATTTTGAGTCTATAGCATAATTAAAAAACTTCCCCGGAGGGAAATAAAAACACAATTGATGAAAAATTATTCCGTAGAAAGGGAATGAGACATAGTTAAATGTTTTAAATACAAACTACAATGAACCAGCTGAGTTTATTTGATATAGAAGAATTCTATGAGTTTCCAAAAGATCTTTTGGAATACAAAGAAAATTTCCTGAGCAGGGAAGAAGCCAACCTGCTTAAAAACAAATTATTGGATACTGCTCCCTGGGAACAGCGTACCCAGAAAATGTACGATAAGATGGTGCTTACTCCACGATTGACTGCTTGGTATGGAGATTCAAAATATAATGATTCTGAAGCAGATAAAAAACCAACCCATCCATGGACTCCTGAATTGTTTTCATTAAAACAAAGAATTGAAAAGGAATTTGGCTGCCAATTCAATGGGGTTCTGTTAAATCTATACCGTGATCATAATGATTCCGTTGCCTGGCATCGGGATAAAGAAAGCCGATATGGAAAACGACCTGTCATTGCATCAATAAGCCTTGGACAAACCAGAAACTTTGATTTCAGGAAAAAAGACCACCATCGGAGTAAATATAGTCTGCCATTGCCTAACGGATCACTCCTTATCATGAAAGGCGATCTTCAGGAACACTGGGAACATCGCATTGCGAAATCAACCATACGAATGAAAGAACGAATTAATATGACTTTTAGATTAATAAAGTCTTAAAAATCAACTGTACTTGGAATGTGCTATAGTTTTTGTAAATGCTCTTCGGCACATTCATGTAAAATTCGATCAATTTCCGAATCAATCTCAAGTGAGATGTCTTGTATCCTGTTAAATCCAACTCTACCGCTTCCAGACTGTCCGAAAGTAATCATATACGCTGTTGAAAGATCGATTTTTTCTTCAGAAAGAAAATCCTTATGTTTTTCCTTAAGTTCTGCTATTTTAATTTCAACACAGTCTGAAAATCTTTCAGCACCATTTCCAAAAAGCTTTTCAGTTAAGCCCATAGTCTTTCATATTTTATTGTAAATATCGATATTTTTTAAGTAAATATTTATCACTTAAAGCAAAATTCTTTTCATTACTACGAAAAACTAGTGATTTTATATGATTTCTGTTGTCCAATTTTACATCACCAATAATCATAAAAATCACAGTTATGAATATCGAAAGAACAGAATTTATAGCCTGGATGGAGAGAATCATGGAAAGATTTGACCTACTGAAAGAGCAAATGCTTAAGAACCAGTCCAGATTTATAGAAGTAGACGGGGAACAGCTTCTGGATAACCAGGATGTTTTGCAGCTTTTAAAAATAAGTTCCCGATCATTACAGCGGTATAGGACTGATAAAAAGCTGCCTTACTATACCATCAGCGGAAAGCTGTACTATAAGCTTTCTGATGTCCATCAACTGATCAGAGAATGTTTAAACTCTTGATGGTAATAAGACATCAACAGCCAAATTATTCATCACCATTCCAACCTTTAGAATACTCTTAATTGAGCCTATATTTTGGTTCCATTAAATGAAATACAATGGAAAATGAATTGATAAACCATCAGGAACCTAGTGAACTCAAACCGGCAACAGACACACTCCTTGTCCTGAACATTCATACCAATCAGGTTGAGATGGTCAAAGGTATAGATAAAGAAGGAAATCTTCAAAAGGTTCCTCCACAAGAAAAAAAGGATAACGATCCGCTGATCAGGGTAGATAAACATGGAGATATTTTCTCCAACTTCTTTTCTAATTTTTACCGGCAGCTTAAAAATCCAACGCATTTCAACTTTTTCAAAGTTTCAGAATACGATGCAGTTAATACCGCCCAGGATCTGCAAAAATATGTAGATCAAGCATCCCCCGAAGAAAAAGAAAAGCTGAAAGACTATGAAGTTTTACCTCAACACAACAACAATCCTAAAAATCAAAATACAATGGACAACAACACAGACAATCAGGAATATCGTTTTCAGCCGGAACAGATCGACTGGAAAACGATGGAGAAATTCGGACTTAATCAGGAAAAGCTTGAAAAAATGAATGCGATGGATGCATTACTCAGAGGTTTTAAAACCAATACACTAATTCCCATCACTATTAATCTGGGAACGGCGGTCAGTAAGATGGATGTCCGGTTATCCCTTCAGACAGGAGATACAGGACAGGTTGCCGTTCACCTGCATGGTATCCGAAAGGAACCCAACCTCAATAATACATTCTTAGGTCACCAGTTCACGGATGAAGACAAAAAGAACCTGAAAGAAACCGGGAATATGGGCAGGATAGTAGATCTTGTCAATCCTAAAACTGATGAAATCATTCCATCAGTGATCAGCCGTGACCGTTTAACCAATGAATTGGTTGCTTACAGAGCGGAGTACATGAAAATCCCTGATGAAATCAAAGGAATTAGGCTTGATGAACATCAGAAGCAAACCTTACTGGAAGGAGGACCATTGTATCTTGAAGGGATGACTTCCAAAAAAGGAGAATTGTTCAATGCCACCGTACAGTTCAATGCGGATAAGCGCTATGTGGAATTTCTGTTCAATAATAATCAGAATCAACAACAAAGACAACAACACAATCAACAGCAAACTCAATCTACGGATCAAGAAGCACCCAAAGTATTCAGGGGAAAAGAACTGGATGATTCACAGTATGAAAAATTCAAAGCTGGGCAAACCGTGTACGTTGACGGTCTTACCGATGCTAAAGGTAAAGCCTATCAAGGTTATATTACCTTCAACAAAGAGACTTCCAAAACCGATTTCTCCTTCAATCACCCTAATAAGCTCAAAGAAGAGGCAAAACCTACAGAAGATCATAAAATCCAAACTGCGGTTAACACCCTGGGTAAAACCAATGAAGCTACTAAAAATGTGAAGGAGCCTTTAGAATCCAAACAGCAGCAGCCTGCCAGTCAACAGCAGGAAGACCAGCAAAAAAAGGTTAGAAAACCAAGAGGACCCAAACTATAATAAACATCTAAATCCATCATATGAAAGCAATCATCGCAGAAAAACCGAGTGTCGCAAGAGAAATCGCACAATTATTAGGAGCCCATGAAAAGAAAGATGGTTATCTATCCGGTAACGGATACTGTGTCACTTGGGCATTGGGACATTTGATATCGTTAGGAATGCCAGAAGATTATGGTATAAGAGGCTTTAACAAAGCCTCTTTGCCTATCTTTCCCAACCCTTTTATTCTAACTCCTAAAAAACTAAAGAAAGCAAAAGGCTATGAGCCTGATCCTTCCGCTTTAAAACAACTCAACACCATACAACAAGTCATCAAGCAATGCAGCAGTATTATTGTCGCCACAGATGCAGGAAGGGAAGGAGAGCTGATCTTCCGTTATATCTATCATTACCTACAATGCAACAAACCTTTTGAAAGACTCTGGATCAGTTCCCTGACAGAAAAAGCAATACAGTACGGTTTTAAAAGCCTTCAGCCAGGCGATGCCTTTGACGGTTTGTATCAAGCTGCTAAAGCCAGAAGTGAAGCGGACTGGCTGGTAGGAATCAATGCTACTCAGGCATTAACCATCGCAGGGAACCAAGATGTTTATTCATTAGGCAGAGTGCAGACGCCAACCCTGGCTTTAATCTGTCAACGGTTTCTTCAGCATCAAAACTTCACCAAGCAAAAATACTTTCAGATTCAGCTGAGCCACAGAAAAGAATATACAGACTTCACCAGTCTTTCGCTATTACAATGGGAAGAAAAAAAGCAGGCAGAACAAATTCAAAAGATTATAGAGCGGGAGGGTAGAGCTATTATAGAAGATGTATCTGTTAAAACAGTACAGGAACAATCTCCATTACTTTTCGACCTCACAGAATTACAGAAAGAAGCCAACAGGAAACTGGGGCTTTCTGCTGATGAGGTTTTACAAACAGCCCAAAGCCTCTATGAGAAACAGTTCATCACTTATCCCAGAACCGGCAGCAAGTATATTCCTGAAGATGTATGGACTGATATACCTGAGCTGGTCAGAATACTGAATCAGACCGAACCCTTCAAAGCCGCCATAACCCATTTAAAATTCGGAAACTTCAACAAGCGTATCGTTAATGATCTAAAAGTTACCGACCATCACGGATTACTCATAACCACTAAAACACCTTCTGCACTTAGCGCTACGGAAAAAGCCATTTACGAGATGATTGCTTACCGCTTGTTGGAATCGCTATCCCACACCTGTACAAAGCAAGTCACCCAGATCCAGATAAAAGTCCATCATTACGAATTCCAGATCAAGGGATCAAAAATACTCAACAAAGGCTGGCGAGCCATTAAAGGCATTCTTTCTGACAATGAAAATTCTAATAATAAAGATGAAGTCCTTACTGAACTTCCGGAATTCAAAGCAGGAGATGAACTTAAGATTTCAAAAACTGAATTGCTGGAAAAAACCACACAACCACCCAAACTTTATACAGAAGCTGACCTTTTATCCGCGATGGAAAACGCAGGCAGATCTATTGAAAATAAAGAAGAACAGAAAGCGCTATCTAATATCGGCATTGGAACTCCGGCCACCAGGGCATCCATTATAGAAACGCTGCTCAGCAGAAACTATATTACCAGGAAAAGCAAAATCGTACATCCCACCGATAAAGGCTTACAGGTTTACAACCTTGTCAAAGACAAAAAAATAGCCAATGTCCAAATGACCGCAGAATGGGAAATAGCACTGGATAGAATTGAAAAAGGTGAACTCAATAAAGACCAATTCATGAACGACATCCAACACTATACAACTGAAATCACCAACGAACTCTTATCACTTCATATTCCCCAAGAAAATATTCCCCAACTCAAATGCCCAAAATGCCAACAACACGATCTTATTATCAAAGATAAAATCATAAAATGTCCCGATGAGCAGTGCAACTGGATTCTCTTCAGAACTATATGCGGAGTACAACTCAGTAGTAAAGATCTTACTTTACTGTTAACTCAAAACAAAACATCATTAATCAAAAATATGAAGAGTAAAAACGGTAAAAAGTTTGATGCTTACCTATTACTGAAGGATGATTTCAGTACATCATTTGAATTTATAAACAAGAATTAATTTAAAGAAAATAATAATGTAAAGAAGCAGCCAATAAGCTGCTTCTACATTTTACATTTTATCCAAGTCTAATCCCCTTTTTCGCGCTCGTGAGGTTTTAGCTTTGGATGCTTAGGTTGATTGGGAGGGGTTACCCTTCTTCTTCTGTCAGGTTCTCCATCTGGTTTTTTAGGCTTGGGGCCTGGCTTGATTGCTTCGATTGTATTCATAGTACAATAAAGATTAATTAATAATTATTTTGATATCAAAACAGATTAATACCAGATCAAAAGTAAATTTTTGGTCACCATTTTCATTACGGAAAGCCGTAACCGCTGGTTTCTGAAAAGATGGATAAGTATTTTTAGACAATCAATTTTGATTGCAATTACCTCCTTCTAGGAGCGCTTCTTGTATGTGGTCTAACATAAGTTCCATCTTTTCGCGTATAACCTTTAACATGTACTGATCCGCCTGAATTTGATTGAGAACTGTAACTAGAGGATGATCTTACTGATGGAGAAGAATACGATGAGGTTTTAGAATAGTCACTATAAGCTGTGTAGCTGGGCTTATAGGCCCACCCGTAATAATTTCCCCATTTAAGTTTGCTGTAATTTTTCTTACCAGCTTTTGAAGACAAGAAAACTTCCGTATCTTTAGGAATAGTGGTAACTGATTTGCTGCTGTCACTGCTGTAGTAAAGAGGCGTGTCTTCCTGTAGTCTAACAGTGTAATAGTTGGTACATGAAATAACGGAGAGAAGTAATACAAGATAAAGTAATGATTTTTTCATTGTAGTTAATTTTATATCTGCAAATCTAAATTAACTTTAAAGGAACTAATTACGGTTTTCCGTAGTCTTCTGAATCTTACAATTTTAGTTTTGTTAAAGCCGAAATTAACCTCTCTTTCTCCCCACTTCCCGTCGTCGAAAACCTTACCAACGGAATTCCATACTTCTCCAAAATCTCATTCTTCATATGATCTCTTTCAGCTTGTCGGCTTTCCGTTTTATGATATTCATAACCATCAACTTCAATAGCCAATACAGAATTTTTCCCCAACTTGTTATAAATCAGAAAATCAAGATGTGTGGCATGATGTCTAGCATATTTTTCTTCTTCAGTATTTAATTTGGAAAAATCTAACAGTAAATTTCTCAATGGATGGTGTAGAATGACGCCATACTTTGAAAATTGATCGTCGGACAAAACTTCCTTAATTAACGCATACATTAGATTCTCACTGTCGAAAACAGATTTCTTTTTTTGATCTGATAAAAGGGCTCTTCTTTTTTCTTCATATCCTTTGTACAGGTAATCAAAAATAGAATGTACTTCACTATTGATCGTGCTAAAATTATTGTAATCAATATAACGGATCAGATCTGAGATGTTGGTGTCGTTGTCACTTTCATTTCCGTTCACCAATAAAATCAGTTGATCTTTGGCTCTGGAAATGGCTACATTCAGTCGGTTCGGGTTGTCGGTGAATTCAGAGATTTCATTATCTACTGTAGAAAGAATGATCACATCATTTTCTCTTCCCTGAAATTTATCTACCGTGTCGGCTTTGACATCTGTTCCCTGAAATGTTCTTTGCAGTGCGATGGTCTGATTACGGTATGGGGTTACAATTCCGAGATTCATGCCTTCCAGCTTTTGCTGTGGAATGATTTCCTGAACAATCACATCAATCTGCCGCTGATTCTCTCTCTGCCGGGCATGGTTGCCTTTAGTTGTTTTATATACTAATAAAGGTTCTCTTTCCGTCTGTCCCTCCGAAAGTATGATTAACTGATCATTATAAAACTTACGGTTACAAAAATCAATGATTTTAGGATGACAGCGATAATGTTCCTTTAACAATGTTTTCGGTACTTCTGGAAATACTTCTATTATAGAAGAAAGGAGACTATGATTGGAATACCGATAAGATTCCGGAATATCATAGTTCTTAAAGATCTGATCCGTATTTTCTGCTGTTGCAGAATCCACTACATTGGGAAGCTGTTTTAAATCTCCTACAATGACAGCCTGCTTCGCGCAGGATAATGCGAGTACACCCGTTGCAAGATCCACCTGTGAAGATTCATCAACAATCACATAATCGTAGACTACGTTTTCAGCAAGGCTTCTTCTCAATGAGTAGGTTGTACTCATAATAACAGGATAATCTTTAATAAATTCTTCTGATTTAAAACGAAGATCCCATTCCGTATATTCTGAACGTTTTTCTCCTTTATATTTTTGGTAGAGCTTGTTTTTAAACAGCTGTATCGATCCTTTTGTATATTCTTTCATTTTATCATGAAAGGAAAAATGCTGTAACGTATTTTGCAGTTCCTGCTTTCTTAAGTCAAGTTCTGAAATTTTTACTTCATAGTATTTTGACTGAACAATCCTGATCATTTCTTCATACGATAAGGTATAAAAAATCTTATCTCTTACCCCATACAGAAAAGGAAATATCAGTTTACGCCACCAGTAAAATTTCTTGCCTGTTTTCTCATAGTCTTCCAAGGTAACCCATAAAGAAAGCAGCTGATCTGAACTGATATTCTTTTTAAAACGGATTTCGCTTGCTAAAGCGACATCTTCCGTAAAATGCTGATGTTCTGTTCTGATCTTATCGATTTCCAGCGTAAGCAAAGCCAATTCATTCTTTAGTTCCAACTTTTCAGCAAGTTCAGCGAAAAGAAGGGGAGTAGACTGCATAAGAGATTCTTCCTGTTCTTCCTCTAATCTAAAATCTGATAGATCCGGTATTTCAGTCTGAGCATCGATAAATTCTTTTTTATTCTGACTGCTTCCCAATAATGCCGCTATAAAAGAAACTCCATTGCTCTCCAGTTTCTCAAAAACATTTCTTGTCGCCGAATTATTGCTTGAAACAACAGCCACACTCTGATTATTCATCACTGCATTGGCAATAATATTTAGAATAGTCTGGGTTTTACCTGTTCCGGGAGGACCTTCTATAACACTTAGCGGACTTGAAAATGCATTATCAACTCCTGTTCTTTGGCTCAGATTAAATCCAAAAGGAAAGATTTCAATAGGAGAGGTGTAGTAATTCTTTTCGGGTTCTTTCCCATTAAGATAATTGTAAAGAATTGAAGTCTCAGGAATAAAACGAATACTCCCATAGCTATTGGCAAGAATGTTATTGCCTTCCTCTGTCTTCAAACCAACACTTTCTGCAATCGCCTTTAGATAAGAAAAAATATTTCCTGCTCTCTCACTCTGAATAGCAGATCTCAACATCTTAATTCTATGTTGGGGATAAGAATAGGCCTTCCCACTGTTTTTATACACCACCACACACTTATTACCCTCAAAATAATAAGAATCTATCTCATCAGTTCTGTTCTTATCATCAATATATATCGCTTGTTCTTTTAGTTTATGTATGGTAGATTTTTGCATAATAGCGGATTAAATTCCTGATATTAATTCTTTAAGTTTCTGCATATTGGGGTCTTTCTCTATAGGGTTTATATCGTTAAATGAGTTCTTAGAAAGGGTTTCGTTCAATATTTTTACCTTTTGGAGCATTGGTACAACGTATTTTAGAAAATGGTTAAAATGTTCAGAAACATCTGAATACTTTGTTGCAAGTTTATAACCAGGTTTACCAGAATGGCTTACAATAAATAGTCCTTCATATCTTAGGTCTCTGATTAATATTCTGACTCTTTCACTTTTGATATTAGGAAAAAAATTATTGAGATAAATAAGCAGTTCAGTTGTTGAGACTAAACGATTAGGATTTAGTTCTGACTGGAATCGTAGATATTCTAGTAGCCTAGCTTTTTCTTTAGTTTTTTGAACATTGGTTGATTCTAAGAATTTCTGAATTAACTGATAGTTCATTCTCATGATTTGCCTGTCAAGTTCGGGTTTGCCCTCTATTTCTTTTGTTATCTAGCGCTTTATTTATTAGAAGAAATAATCATTATCCAAAATTAATTGTGAACGAAGCAAATGCCTATACGACGGATACTATGCATAGAGTTTCTGTTAAAGAGGGAATTTCTATTAATGCCTTAGTCGCAAGTTATTACAATTCTTTAAGTTTTGCTTTTGCAGAGGTCAGTGGTAGAAGCCATGGAGGTGGTGTTCTTGAATTAATGCCTAATGAAGCAGAAAATATACTATTACCATATAGTGTCCAAAACGAAAATTTACTTCAAAATATAGACAATATGATGAGGGCGGGGCAAAATATTGAACAAATTTTAGAATTTACTAACCAAATAATTTTAAGGGATAGCTATAACCTCACTGATCATGAAATAAATATTGCAAATAGTATCTGGAGAAAATTGAAAAACAGAAGGTTAAGTCGTAACTGATTTTTAACTAAATTTCAAGTTAATGTAACTAATTTAAAAAGCCAGGATAATAGTTCAAATTATCCTGAGCTTTTAAATAATCCCATCTCTTCTAAGTAAACCATAAGCTATTTTGAAGTTAGGAAAATATGTTATTCTATTAATAGTAGATTCATTATCAATCTCCGTCACAAATGAGGTTTTATCTGCCTTTGCATAATCCGAAGTATTACTAGATAAAAAATTATAAGAATATGATCTATCTGAGCACATTTTTCTAATTTCTAAGCATGTACCCCATATATAGCAGTCTTTATATTCGCCTTTCTTTTTTGCGGGAGGTATTTTGTTAGTAGTTCTAAAATGTGCAAAACTAGCAAATGAACTATCTTGACCTACGAATATAGTCTCTTTTGTTATCGCGAAAATTATTTGACATAACAAATCCTCCAATCCATATGTAGATATATCAATATCTGCTATTGGTGCTATTCCAATATTAGATTTATTTATAAATCCTATGAAATTATTAAATCTCTTTGAGATCGCTTTACTCTCAGTGTTTAACTTTTGTATCCAAGAATCAATGTGATCATTAAATTCAGTAATACACAATTCTGAAGATAAACTGATAACATCTTTGGAAACAATTTTATTTTTTATCTCGATAATTTGTTCTAAAGCATCAATGGTATGATTTCGTTCGGGTAGAGGCAGTCTTATAATATCAAGTAATGCGCAAGTATCCCAAAATATTACTGGTTTTTTCTCCAAATCTAAATAATCGATTACCTCACTCTTGCTTAATATTAATGAGTCAATGATTTTTGACATAAAATTCTAATATAGATAGTGCATACTCATAATCTAAAACAATTTTGGTAACTAAATCATTGTCATTCCAGCCTTTCTCTTCCATTAGCCACCTTTCAAGCAGATCAGGAGTAAGTTTTGACTTATCATTGAATGATAATGAAACAAAAGACGCCCACCTATCAAAATCGAAGCTGTTGATATTGCCTGTAGCATGATTACAATTTTTTTCCCAGTTTATTAAAGCATCATATGCTGAATCTCCAACTATCTCTTTTAGATCATATATGCCACCAGTTTTTTTCACAATAACATTCTTACCATCTAAAAGATCAGCAATACATTCGTTGTTAAAACGATCCAAAATATCATTATATTCATCGTGTGTTAATGATCCCAAAACTATGGGAACAATATTGACAATTTTTAATTCATTTTGCCATAAAACAAACCATACTAGTGCCTTGTTTCCATTTATAACTGGAGACTCAAAGCACCCAATTTCATTTTCTGGCTTACTAATATTACTAGCATAATCCCTTACTAAATCTTGTCTAAACTTCCAGTCGGCCGGTAGTTTTGAAATTATTTCTTCTAAAATATTCTTCAGAGTGCTACTGTCATCAGTAGATATTATAAGTTCCTTAAATGTCTTCATTTTTTTAATTTTTATCAGCTAAAATTAATGTTGTAGGTTTTTAAAATATGTTTACAACAGAATCTCCATCTGTACATTGATTTTATTAGTCTTAGTACAATTATTTTGTTTTAAATGTATTTTCAAAAATAGTAATATTCTAATAATGTAAAATCCGTATAAATACGGTAAATTACAATCTTTTTAAATCATATTTTTTACCAAATGATAGTTTTTTATCTAAAATATGTAGCTATTGTATTAAGTATCATTATTATTTATTCCAGAAATTAATTATAAGATATATGAAATTAGATTGGGAAGATTGGTTGATTCCGGCAAAGAAATGCTTAGACTGGTTTATAAGTGAAATGGGAGAAGAGGAGTGGTCAAGGAGAAGAATGACAGTTGCAGATTATTTTCAAGGTTTAAAACAGGTGACTTTAACAGAAGAAGATATTCAACATGGTGATTTTGCCAAAAAATTTTCGCCGATAGCAATTTATTCTGATTGGATTTCTTGGTATATGTATCTGGTTGAAAGTATTTTTTTGAGGCAAGGTTGCGATGACCCTAGTCAATCATCACGAATTTATCCATTTTTTGCAGTAATTGGGGGTGGAATTGAACTCTTGAAGAAAATAGAGGGAATTAATGAAAAAATCTCTACAATTTTAAATGAGAAACAGAATATGCCTGATTCAACATTATTTGAATTGACAATAGCACTATTTTATGCAAAGAAGGGCTATAAAGTTATTTTTTTAGAGGAGAGAAAGGACCAGAAGATGCCTGACTTGAAGGTTTCAAAAGGAACAGAGATTTTTTTTGTAGAATGCAAAAGGTTTGGTAAGACAACAGGATATGCTGAAGAGGAAAGGCTTGAGTGGCAAAGGCGTTCGAAACATTTATTTAATGCAATGAGAATTCAGAAAATACCCTCACATGCGGATGTAATTTTCAAAGTTCCTCTTGCAGAAACTGATGAATTTTTGCTTGGTAGAGCATTTACAGCGTATGTTAAAAGTAATAAGATAAATGATGGATCAATTTTATCAAATCATCAAATTGACTTTAGAGCATATCCCTTAGATATTGATGAATTTAACAGAAAACTTAGCAATGCACCTAGTCGACCAAATTCTCCACAAATGATTTATGATCTACTAGGAAAATTTGATATTCAAGGAAATTATACTTTACTGGCAGGTCCGTCTCGTATTGACTCAATAAATCCGGATGATAAATTATTTGTTCTAAATGATTTTTATGGTGCAGTTCATGAAGTTTACAGTGCTCAATGGGAATCTATATCGGATGAGTCAATCAATTACAAAGCTAAGGACATAAAGAAGATTTTAAGTAACGCTGTAAAACAGATACCTGATGGAAGCAAGGGTATTATTCATATTGCCTATGAAACAGTGATGGGAAATCGAGTTGAAAAAATTCGCTATGAAAAAATAAGAAAAGTAATTGATGCATTTGATTTCGGTGAAAAAAACATTCAGTCGGTTTATTGTCATGCTATACAGTTATTAACCGATGTGGATGGTCCCAACTGGGCGGAAACGTCTTCTTTCTTTAAAAATAAAAGTTTTAATTTAAGTGATGATATGTTATTTGACTTTCCTGAAACAGATCAGACCCCACACTGGCTTTAGCTACACTCAATTTAGAGAACAATTTAATGCTAAGAAATATTTTGCTAAAATTAAACTAGCTGTCTAATTTTTAGGAATTAAATGTTGTACATTGAAATAGTAAAGATCATTCGTTATTGGGGTTCTTGTTTTTTTATCTGCCACCCTTACAGGAATTTTAAATTTTTTTCCAATTTCTGCTGTTGAATTTTCCCCGGCAAAAACTTTTTCAACTAAATTCTCGTACAATGATTTGTTTTGATCTGGATTTTCAACATAGTATTGATCTATTTCGATATAAGCTGTAGCTCTTCCCAAATAAAAATTGTGGTATTCGAACATTCTTTCTTTCAAAATAGGATCATTATCGAGGCGAATGTATGAAGAGCTAAATATCATAACGTTTCTTCTCCTAAAAGCAGATAATAATTCAGCATAAAAATGTGCTGCTTCACTTTTAGAATTGACATGGAAAGTTGTTGCAAAATGAATTATTGCACTATAGTTATTATCTTCAATTTTAAGTTCAATGTAGTATTCCATTAATTCTGATGAGTTTTTTTAATTTGTTTAATAGTTGAAGGTGATAGTTATAAACACACGGTTCTAATTCTTTTCGTTTCTTTAGAACCCTCTATCGGAAAATCCATGAAATATCTATCCGACAGATCTACAGATGTTGTCATATGGATAAGATTAGAAATGAAGTAAGAATGGGATAATTCTTCGAGTTCGTATAAATTATAGAAATTTGAATTACAGTCAGCATTTGTAGGAGGGTCTAGTTCAGAACCGTCAATCCAATGTCTAATAAAAATATTTCCTCCTAGTGAAAAGTGATTAATAATTCCTCGAGATAGCCTTACTGAATCATCTATGATATTAGAGTTTATTTTTCCTCTATAATCAAATGAAATTAAGCCCCTAAAAATTCTATTTTCATCTGTACGACATAATGTTGGAAATCGATTTATAAAATTAAAATTTTCAACGATTTTGCTTAATCCATTTTTATCAGTTCTGCTGGAAGAAATATTTGTTTTAACTTCAATTATAGCTCTCACTGAACTTGGAGTTACGATTACAAAATTACCCTCTTCTAGTAAAGATCCGTGATTGTTATCGTATACAATAATGTCAATTTGCTTAGATAGTATATTATCTGTTGGTGAAATTGAATTCAGTATAAATCCAGTTCCAACTGATAGGTTGTTTGGCAGCTTACTTTTTATGATATTCCTTAATTTGTCTTCTTTGTATCTACCATCCTCTCCCCAATGAGCATTCCCGATTAGATTTCGAACTCTGTCCTTAAAAATGTTAAGTTCTCTATTTAAGGATTTTTGATACTCTAGAGTGTTGATCATAGTTGTTATAGCTTTGTTATTATTCAAATATACAAAATTATCACCTCCCATTTGCAACAATTGCAATCATCAACTTATCTGTAATTCTTTACCAAAGCAATACATAACTTGCTAATTCTGAGAAGATGTTAGAGTAAAAAGAAACAGTATTACAACAAAAAACAAAACTCTTAAAAGAAACAGAAGAAGTTCTGGAGCCATGTTCTGATCGCTATTGTAAAGAAATCAACAAATAAAAAATCTTAATTAATAAGTTAGGATTTTTTATTTGTTTTAGGCGTGGCTTTTAATATATTGTTTTCTTTCATGTAAAATTCAAAATCAAATTTTAAAGAGAAAAGAATTTGAGGTTCAATTCCAGCAGCTAATGAGATTCTAATTAATGTTGAAAGCTTGGGAACATTTTCTTTATTAATCAATCGATAAACCTGTTTTCTATCTACATTAGCTGCTGCTGCTAAGTCAGATATGTCAATATTCTTTTCCTCAATCACATTTTTTATATAATCAGAGATTGCAATAAAGTATTTATCTTCAATATATTTCATTAAATAAAAGTGACATATTTGTCAAATTTATCATTGACAAATATGTCACTTTTTGAAAAATTTTATTATATTTGTAAAATAAGTTACTGTAATGTAACTTTGCGATACTTCAAGGAATTATAGAAGCTATTGCTTAGAATCTCGCTTAGAAAACTGGTAATTTACGGAACGAGAGGATAAGTATTAAGCTCACGACCTAGGCGTGGGCTCTCTTATCTGTTCCAAGGCATACCAGTGCCCCTAAGCTGATAATGTTGAGTCCCATGCCGTTTTTTTTCAATGCAGTCGCTTTATCTCTACACAAAAAATCTAAGCCCGCTTTCAAAAATAGTATCAGACTACACGATACAATAGGAGGGTACAACCTATTGCGGCTTTAAAAAGCTTACACGGGAACACAGATTTCATTCATATTAAATTCTTTCCGGTGCCTTACGGTCACTGATTGCAGAACCTCACCAGTCCTTTTTCACACCATAGGGCATCAGGAAAGTCTTTACATCAAAAATGAATCAAAAAACTACTCAACTTAAAATCAGAAGAAAGAAAAAAGCCCCTTCCCATGCAGTTTGGACACTTACGGGAAAGAGCGTAGTTCAGTAATTAATCTTTAGAAATTAAAAACCTTTACAAATCTATGAAAAATTCCTATTACCATATAGGAGGCATTTTCTTTGGGCTCATGCTTACTGGTGTAAGCATTACTACAAAAGCCCAAACACGCACCATTTCCGGTACCGTCACCTCATCAGGTAAACCTTTACAGAGAGTCGTAATCTCCCAAGAAGGCAGTGATCAGGTAACCATGACCGGTAACAACGGAACCTATACATTGGAGGTTTCAGCAGAAAATACCATCCTATTGTTCAGACACCCTGATTATGCAGTAGAAAAATTCACCCTCACTAATCAGAACGTCGTTAATATCAGCTTAGAACAAAAAGTAAAGGGAATCGAAGAAGTTATTCTCAACGCTGGCTACTACAAGGTTAAAGACAAAGAAAGAACCGGTAGTATTGCCAAAGTTTCAGCAAAAGATATAGAAAACCAGCCTGTCTCCAATGTCTTATCAACCGTGCAGGGAAGAATGGCAGGGGTAAATATCACCCAGAATTCAGGAGTTCCGGGTGGTGGCTACAGCATCCAGATTCGAGGGCGCAACAGCCTGAGAACTTATGCCAACAGTGAAATCGATGGCAGTCAGCCCTTATATATAGTGGATGGTGTACCAGCGGGAAGCGGAATGACTGCTACCTACGGTGCCAATATTTTGTCAGATGCCAACCTAAATCCTTTAAGCAATATCAGCCCTAATGATATCGAAAGCATTGAGGTTTTAAAAGATGCAGATGCCACGGCTATTTATGGTTCAAGAGGAGCCAACGGCGTGGTTCTGGTAACGACTAAACGGGCCAGGAAAGGAACATTAGGGCTTTCTATCAATACATCCTATGCTTTAAGCAGCAGCCTTTCCAATCTTACCATGATGAATACGGAGCAATATCTGGGAATGCGCAGACAGGCTTATGCAAATGATGGAATTACCGTATATCCGGCCACTGCTTATGATATCAACGGAACATGGGACCAGTCCCGTTATACGGATTGGTTCAAAACACTTCTCGGTAATACATCGGTTACCTCCAATGTCCAACTGTCTTTATCAGGTGGCGGGGAGAAGACTTCTTTTCTGGTAAGTTACGGACATAATGAGCAGACTACAGTATTTGCCAAAGATTTCCGGTATAAAACCAATACATTACTGGGTAACCTGTCACACCGCTCGACAGACAACCGTCTGAACTTTACCATGTCAACACTCTTTTCCAAGCTGGAACATAATGTAATCAGCCTTGACAATACCGGCAGTGCTTTGTTTCTGGCTCCCAATGCTCCCGCTCTGTACGATTCAGGAGGAAATATCAACTGGCAGAATAATACTTTTGATAATCCTTTGGCTGCCTATAACAGTACTTATTCCAACAACAATGTGCAGTTCATGAATAACTTCACGGCGGATTACGAACTTATGAAAAATGTACAGGTCAGACTCAATGGAGGAATCAGTTACCAGACCTTTGATGAACTGTCATTGCAGCCCAGTACGATCTATAACCCATCATTAGGGATAGGCCCTGCCAATTCCAGGGCGTTACAAAGCAATAAAAGCAGAATGTCCTACACTTTGGAACCGCAATTGAACTGGAGCTTTAAAAAAGGTAGCCATCAGGTGGATGTCCTGGCCGGAGGTACCTATCAGAGTGATCTGAATACTCAGGGTGCCATACAGGGATATGGTTTTACCAGTAATGCATTTATTGAAAATATTGCCGCAGCTACCACAAAACTGATCTCGGACCAGACCAAAACAGAATATAAGTATACAGCCGTCTTCGGAAGACTTAATTATCAGTTTGACCATCGCTATATCATTAATATTACGGGCAGAAGAGACGGAAGCAGCCGTTTTGGAACCAACCGTAAGTTTGCGAACTTCGGGGCGGTGGGAGCGGCCTGGCTGTTCTCCAACGAAAGCTTTATGAAAGAACTGTCCTGGCTCTCCTTTGGAAAGCTGAGAGGAAGTTATGGCTCATCCGGAACTGATAATATTGGGAACTACCAGTATAACGATACGTTTATCACTTCTACCTTAGGATATAATAATGTAACAGGACTGGTTCCTTCCAAACTTTTCAATCCTAATTTCAGCTGGGAGAAAACCGTCAAATTAGAAGCCGCACTCGAAATGGGATTCTTTAAGGACAGATTTCATGTTACGGCATCCCATTACCGCAACCGTTCATCGAATCAACTGGTAGGCTATCAGCTTCCATCGGTAACAGGGTTTACTTCAGTGCTGGCCAATCTGGATGCCACCATTCAAAATACGGGGTGGGAATTTGAGATCGCGGGCCGTCCGTTTACCGGAGCTTTTAAATGGGAAACATCAGCCAATCTAAGCATTCCGAAGAATAAACTTCTGTCGTTCCCGGGACTTGAAGGGTCTACCTATGCCAACTCTTATGCCATAGGGCAATCCGTTAATATTATAAAATTGTATCATCTGGAAGGTATCAATCCTCAGAGCGGTCAGTATATCTTTACGGATTACAATGGTGACGGCAGGATCAGTTCCCCTGATGACAGGCAGATTATTAAAAATATAGGCGTAGAGTTTTTCGGGGGTTGGAGCAATAATTTCAGCTATAAAAATTGGTCGCTGTCACTTCTTGTCCAGTTTGTCAAACAGCAGAGCCGCAATTTTAATTATCAGATGTCTTCCCCCGGACTGATGCGGAACCTTCCTGTAGAGGCCTTGAATGTCTGGTCATCCGACAATCCTAATGGATTGTATATGCCGTATCACGCTGCCGCATCACCCCTGCACAGTTTATTTCAGATGAGTGATGTCACTGTGTTCGATGGGTCGTTCATTCGGTTGAAAAATATTCAGCTCAGCTACAGGATTCCTTTGCAGGGGAAACTCATCAAAGAAGCCAAGATTTATTTTCAAGGGCAGAACCTCTATACCTGGACCAAGTATTTCGGGCTGGATCCGGAGTTTTCATCTTTAGGATTTCTACCGCCTCTAAAAACGTATTCTTTCGGCATGCAGATTAACTTTTAAAACCAGTACAATGAAACTTTATAAACAATTCTATATCATAACAGGATTTTTAATACTAAACAATATGAGTTCCTGTGAAAAGCTGATCGAAGTAGAACTGCCTTCCAATCAGATTGCTTCAGATCAGGTATTTGTAGATGTACAGACGGCAGATGCTGCTCTGGCTGGATTATATTCTGGACTGCGCGACAACTCACCGTTTGCAGGGGATCAATCGGGCAGACTATTAGGGCTTTACACTGATGATTTGGATTTTTATTCCACTACAGCAACCAATGGATTACCGGAGATATCCCAAAACCTTCAGAACGATTCCAATGCCAGTATTTATACAGACTGGTCAACTTCATATAAGCAGATCTATGTGGCCAATGCCATACTGGAAGGCATTGAAAAGTCAAAGTCTATTTCCCTGGCAGACCGCAACCGAATCAAAGGAGAGGCATTAATGGTCAGATCCATGCTGCTGTTATACCTTCAGCAGGTATATGGAGATATTCCTTATCCGACAACTACCGATTATCAGGTTAACCAGACGATTTCAAAAACTGATAAGGCACAGGTGCTTATACAGCTTCGTGAAGATCTTAAAGAATCCATCAGCCTGCTTCAGGACAGCTACAGAAATACGGAGAGGATTTTCCCTAACCGTAAAATGGCTGAATTGCTATTGGCTAAAGTCTATCTGCTGGAGGGAAAATGGGTAGAGGCTGAGTTTCTGTTAAAGGGCATTATTCAAAGTCCGCTGTATCAATTTCAGAATGATATTACCAAGGTCTTCATCAAATCCGGTTCGCATATTCTCTGGCAGCTGAAACCTAAAAATTCCGGTGACGGCACCAAAGAGTCCGGAATCTATTATTTTAACAATTCAGCACCTTCAATGACGGCGCTTAGTTCAGCGCTTGTCAATACCTTTTCTACTGCAGATCTCAGAAAACAATACTGGATGGCACCGGTAACTTTTAACGGAACAACCTGGTACAGAGCTGAGAAATATAAAAACAGGACAGCGAATACAACGGAGTATTCAATTATTGCCCGGCTGGAAGAAGTATATCTTCTTTTAGCTGAGGCTTTGGTACAGCAAAATAAAATAGATGAAGCCCTTTTTTACCTCAATAAAACCAGACAGAGGGCAGCAGTAGCATCATTAGCTTTGCCTTTATCAAAAGAAGAAGCACTCAGTGAGATCATATTGGAAAACCGACGAGAGTTTTTTACAGAGATGGGACATCGTTTCTTCGATTTGAAAAGAGTCGGAAAGCTGGATACATCTATACAGGGAAAGCCTAACTGGAAGTCTTTTCATAAACTATGGCCAATTCCCCAGCAGGATATTTTGTTAAATCCCAATTTAAAACCTCAAAATGAAGGCTATTAAAATCAAAGCGCTGTTATGCATAATGATTATCTGTATGTGCAGCCAAAGGCTTTTGGGACAATATAATATTGATTCTATACAACAGAGATATGCTGCATTTTATACTATTGCTCATTTAAAAGTATCAGATGATAACAGATGGGTTTCTTTTTCAAAGATTTACAAGAAAAATACAGATACCACCATTATTGCCACTGCTGACAAACAGCAAACTGTCAAAGCTGTTTTAACTGGAGTTTCTGAAAGCTACTTTTTGAAGGATAATCATTTTTTCTGGCTGGGTAGTGACAAGGCACAACTTATCAATCTTCGAAACGGAGATAAGAAAGATTTTAAGGAAGTTAGCAAAATAGAAATACTGCCCGCTCTGGGATATTATGCTGTTTGGTACAAAAGCCGTTTTCTGGAAGTGTTTGACAGCAAAAACAAACTTGTTGCCTCAGTTTCTGATGTGACACAGTTGGTTAGTAATAAACAGGATAAATTATATGTAATAGTTAACCGAAGCAATCTCTCATCGGTTTGGTCTTTGCAATCCAAAGAATTTAATAAAGTCTATACCTCTGAACAGAATATAAAAAAAATCATGCTCGCACCCTCACAGAAATATCTGGCAGTTACAGAGCAGGAGAAATCTTCTGATGGATTACAGCTTGTATTACTCGATACCAAATCACTCAAAGTTTCAAGAGTTGGCAATGGTTTTATTAAGTCTGATTATATTGAGGTGCGTGAGATCAAAAACGGAGTTGCCTTTTTTCTGGATTTTAATAGTCGTCCAAAACCTGCTCCTACCGCCCAGCCGGAAGTAAAATATGGTACCGATCCCGATTTATGGGTTTATAGAATGGGAGAGCAATATCATGAGTACTGGGTGTATGATGTAAAGTCAGAGCAGTCTCAAAAGGTAGATACTGGTTTTGCGTTTATGGTTGCTATGGATCATGAACGATATTTTCTGAGCTTTGACCGAAAAGAAAAGAATGCCTACATCAGTTCTGTTTCTTGGTTTGACATTTATTTGTATGACCGCTATAGTAAAACTTCAAAAAAGATACTCTCTCAGATCTCCAACCTTGTAGTTAGCCGACAGGGTAAATATGTAGTAGGATTCAGTGAAGAAGAAAAGCGATGGATTCTGTATAATACTTTACTATCCGGAAAAATGACGATTGAAAACCCTCATATTGGGAGGGCAACTTTTAGCGATGACAATCATTATGTTTTTTTTGAGAGCGAGAATGGAATATACAGGCTTAATGTACGGACGAAAAATCTGGAACAACTGCCCTTAACAGCGAATAAAAAAGTTGCTATTCTCAATGTCAAAGAAGATGTGATTTATGGAACGTTAGGCGCAGATTTTAGAATCCGCAGCATTAATGCCAAGAAGCCTATTATCATTGAGCAGTATGATCAAAACAACAATGAAACATCATATGTTCAATGGTTTCGGGATAAAGTAAATGTACTTCTTCCGGCCACTAAAAATAGGATAAGTGATTTCAAAATAAATCTCCAGAGCCAGGCGGTTTTCAGTCTGGAAGAGAATTTTAACAGCCCTCAGACAATTTATCAATATCATAGCGGTCATAAGAAAGAAGTGTATCAAAGCAATAGACATGATCATGAGATCACTACGGCCAGGCAGGAAATACTTTCATACAAGAATAGTTTGGGAGTACAAATCAAAGGTGTATTGTATTATCCCCTTAACTTTGATGTCCGAAAGAAATATCCCTTGATTTTGTCGATCTATGAAGTTCAGAATAAAAGTGCATCGGTATATCCCTATCCTTATTTTTCGGGGATAGGGAGTAATATCCGGTCACTCATTGATAATGGCTATTTTGTTTTTCTTCCCGATGTGGTTTTGGATAGCCGGGGACCTGGGTTCTCTGTGTTGGATTGTGTGCAATCAGGACTGGATGCCCTAAAAGGATATGCCAATATTGACAGCAATAGAGTAGGACTGATGGGGCATTCCTTTGGCGGTTTCGGCACCAGTTTTATATCTACCCGTTCCCATCGTTTTGCGGCCTATATATCAGGAGCAGCCGTTACCGATCTTGTTAAATTTTATTTTTCCTTCAGTCAGGAAAGAAAGCTTCCCAATTACCCCCGCTTTGAAAACGGACAGTTTGATATGAAGGTGCCGTTTTCTAAGAATAAAATGCTTTACTATGATAACAGCCCTATTGCCAATGTAGAGAAAGTTAATAAGCCGATCCTTCTCTGGACAGGACTGAAAGACGGAAACGTTCCTTATACTCATACCGAAGAATTGTATACGGGTTTGCTGCGGAATCAAAAAAAGGCGGTAGTACTGTATTATAAAAATCAGGATCATGACCTGGCAAAAAACAGTGTGGAGAGCATAGATCTGCATTTGAGAATCCTGGAATGGTGGGATTACTTTTTGAAAGATAAAAAAGATATTCCCTGGATTGATAAAGAAATGAAAAAGGATGCCCTGTAAGGCATCCTCTTCTTTTACTGTGGAATTTCTCTGAGAACATTATCGCAGAAAGTTTCTGAGACCTGTTCTTTCAGCTGGGTGCCGTCTGACAGTTCACAGATCGGTCCTGTCGGAATGTCACTACAGTTTTTACCTGCTTGCTCACAAGTGAAATTTCCATTACCATCCGGAACCATTACGTATCCCGGTACAATAGCTTTGTTTGTCTGATTTGCCATCTTAGTGGCAAATGCTGTTCCTGTTCCTAGTACCACTAGTAAAGCAGGGAAAAGGATTTTTTTCATAGAATGAAATATTTAGTGCTGCCTACTCTGTTGATCGGTTTTCGGCTTCCCCGATTTAATATATTGAGATAATGCTTTTGTCATTTTATGTTGGGTGAGTTCATTATTATGGATGGTGTACAGATATTTTTCGGTTACAATGATATCATTGAGTGTATGATCATCTTTCTTGAAAATATAGATGCTGCCTACATAACTTTGGGAATCAATTTCGTAAACATCTAATACATCTGATTTTTTCCAGGCTTTTCTCGATTCGTGTCTGCCCATCAGGTTGGATTGAACGAAAAGTAAATTTTTGTACACCACGGATCTGACATTGACCTTTAGTGCCGGTGCTTTCATCTTGTAAGTGCCGTCAGAAAGCTTCGTAGTTTTAATCTGGACAGTTTTTACGGTATCAATAGTTTTTAAAAATTTTTGCACCTGCATACTGCTGTTCATGACAATTGCCTGATTTCTGTAAGTATAGGTATATAACAGTTTTTTCGTATGCGATTCGTAGGCCATGCTTCCGTCGACGTCAAACAGACCATCGGTCTGTTTCTTTAAAACAGTTGTTTTTAATTGTAATTTCTCAGGACTGTCAATATCAAGTAATCCCAGCACCAGATGATTGCTTGGACGTATCTGTGTCCTAATGGCAAAACGGGAAGAGTCAATGACCTTGAGATCATTAAAATAAGCATCTTTGTAACTTATTCTTGTAGTAGATTCGGTCCCAAGTTTACCTTTAAATAAGATAGGTACCGACCCGTCATAAATATAGAAATGATTGTCCGCTACTATTTGCCTGATATTTTTATAAGGATGATCTGTTTCTATTCGGGCAGAGGTAATCGCTTTTCGGTGCATTGAAGAGTCTATTGTTAGGAGCTGCTGAGGATATTTCTGGTTAGACAGATAAATGTTATGATCATCAAACCCAGCAAAATAATAGAAACCATTGTCCAAATGTACTGATTGATGTTGGATAACAGGGTGCTTGATAAACCGCCTTGTAAAATTATTTTCTTTTTTAATAACATGCTCCGAGGAAAGAAACATACCTATGATTAAAATAATGCTCAGTACGATTGATGTTGATACTGTTATAGCAGTTTTTGATTTCCGGACAAGAATATTCTTTTCCATTAAGAATAAGGCAATAATTATAAGTAATACACATATTACATTAAAAACTAAATGTTCAGTCCAGCCCAGTTTTTCGAGGATTCCTCCACAGGAACAGGGTACAAAGTCACTATAGTTGAGAATGATGAAAATATAGGCTGTAAATGCTGACATTAAAAAAAGTGAGAGGTATAAGCCTGATCGTCTGCAGATGGGTACCAACAGTAACATGGAAGCAATCCATTCTATTATAATGACACTGTAAGAAACAAAACCTGCATAAGCGCTGAGAAGTGGTGATTGTGCTAATTGAATCTGAAATCTTTCAAATTCAAAAAGTTTACTTACACTCGCGTACACAAATAATACAATAAAAAAGTAACTTACAATAGTAGGGAATATGTTGGAAAAATTTTTCATGCTTTGTTGTCATTATGTTTAACAGACCTGAACCAGTCTCCATTTGATTTTCCATCCGCAATATTCAGGCATTGGTTCACCTTTAAAGAGGGTTACAGTTGTTTTAAAATTCCCCATACTTTCCCAGATGCCACTCTTTGGACATGGTAAGCCTGTAACAACTGATATGGAGGTATGGGGAATCATATTTTTTTTGTTTTTAATCCTGAGTAAGCCGCCAATTATCACCGTCTCTGACAGGAGGATCTTTTGTTCCAGGATCTTCAATGACTTCTATGGATTTAGCAGAATCCTGTTTCATTACTAAACCATTTATTGTGGGCTCTGATTTTTCAATATATTCACTATTTGAAATCATATCTTCATCTCGATGGGTGCAGTTTTGTAGACAAACTGCTACGATGATTATGCTAAAAAATGGGATAAACTTTTTCATTTTGATAATTTTAATTGGGTTATCCCGGCCGGATTATATTAGAATTCTGATGTCAAAATTATCCGGCTTATGAGCTAAAAAAAACTGTTATATGGCTCTATTTTAAAATTGTTACGTCTCAATTTTAAAATTAATACATGAGAATATCAGAGTTCAAGTGGCTGTATTTGCATGTTTTACAGGATTTTTATGTTTCTGTTATTTAATTCATTGAAATTTGATTTATTTAAAACATAAATGTTTATTTTTGAGATAGTGAGGTTCTAAATATCAGTATATGAAAAAGTTTTATTGCTTTCTCATCTTATTTCCTGTTTTTTCACAATTTTTATTTTCACAAAAGAAAGATGAAAAAACTTTCAGTGAAATTAGAAAGCCTTATGAAAAAATGGCAATAGATGACATTCATGCAATGCCCTATGTAAAACTGTACATTGAGAAAGCAAAAAACGAAAATAATTTTTCAAAGCTAATTCAAGGGTATAGAGATGCAAGACAGTTTGATTATAAAAACAAGATGAAGTATGCTGACAGTGCGCTTACTGTCAGTTTGCAGCATGGAAGCCAAGATGACATCAGTAAAGAATATTTAAGCAAGGGAATCATCTATTATTTTTATCAAAAAAAATTTAAGCTGGCTTTAAATGAATACATTAAAGCCTATACGTATTCAAAAGGCTCGAAAGATGAGTACCATAGATATAAAGTCCTTTATCATTTAGGAATTGTAAAAAGTCATTTGGGCTATTATGATGATGCCATGAAGCATTTTCTTGAATGTACTTCATTTTACAGGTCAAAGCTAAATGAAAATCATCATGAAAATGAACAGTTTAACTATGAGAAGGCGTATCTCAACTGTTTACATCAATTGACTGTACTTAACAGATATCTGTATCATTTTGCCAAGAGTGATAGTTTAAGCAATTTAGGTTATCGGATAACTGCCAATAATAATGATTTTGTACTTGAAAAAAGCTATTTCCTAAAATGCATAGGAATTTCCAGATTTCATCATAAAGATTATGTTGGTGCTCAGGATCACTTGCAAAAATCTTTACCCAATATTCTAAAGAGAAATGATTTCGCCTGGGCTTCGGTCGTCTATTTTTATATGGGTAGAACTTATGAAGCGCAGAATAATATCGAAAGTGCGGTGAGATGCTATGAAAAGATAGACTCTATTTTCAATAAACATGATTTTATACTTCCAGAGGTCTATAAGAGTTATCACTATCTTATCGATCATTATAAAGATAAAGACCTAGAAAAGCAACTGTACTATACCAATCAGCTTTTAAAAGCTGACAGTTTAATCAGTAAAGATTTTCCCTATTTATCTTTGAAACTTCATAAAGATTTTGACCGACGTACACTGATGGATGCAAAAGAAGAAATCGAGAGATCCAGTACTAAAAAAATAGTATTGGCTCAGATACTGATTGCTTCAGGAAGTTTAGTTCTTGGCTTTTTTGTTGTCCGGTATCGAAGAGATCAAAAGATAAAAAAACAATATCAGCTTCTCCAAAAGAGAATTGCTGAAGGAAGATATAATATGAATGATATTGTAAGAGAAGAAATGATAGAACTGCCTGTAAGAAAGACTTCTCTTACCCCGGAAATGGCTTTAGAAATAAAAGAAAAGCTTGAGAAGTTTGAGCAGGAGCAACATTTCAAAAAGAAAGGGATTACGCAGAAAAGTATTGCTTTAAAGCTGGGAACCAATTCCCACTATCTTTCGGTTTATATCAATGAACAAAAAGGGATGAATTTTAATAAATACATGGCTGAACTGAGAATTAATTATATCACCAATCTTCTTAATACCAACAGTAAATATTTAAATTATACTATCGAGGCTCTGGCTGATGAATGTGGTATAGCGGCACGCCAGAACTTTTCAAATCTGTTCTTTGATATCAATGGGATCAGACCTACTGATTATATAAAGAATCGGAAAAGGGAGCTGGGTATTAGTTGATTAAGTCGTGCTTTAGGTAATTTTTGTAAATTCCTTAAAAAAGGACATGGTAACAAAAACTATTTTTAAAAGAGCTTCGAAGTTATTGGAGGATCTGGACCTAAAGATTAACGAAGTCAATGCTGACGGAAATGATCTGATCAAAATTTCAGAAAAGGCATTGCTTATTATTGATGAGTCGATAAGGAAATTAAAACTTTTGGTTTCCAACCATCATTTTGATCATATTGCTGAAGAAGTATTCTTTTTTAAAAAACTGAAACCGCAGTTTATCTCAAAATTTATTTATTATTCTGCAGTACTGGATATTGAATCTCATAAGCCGGCTGCCGGAAATAAGACTTTAAAAAAATATTATGAAGCAGAACAGGAAAAGTTGAAAGACTTTTATTTGGAGCATTCTGAATTTTACAGCTACTATAAACGGGAAGCAACCTATCTTGATCATAAAATATTTGTTCGCAATTCCTACGACCTAAAAATGAAGTTATCATCCGGATTTTATAATTATGATCCGAGTTTTACAACTTCCCACGATCATATGATCGCCAGATTTATTTCCAATGAGCAATTCGATCAGTATTTAAAAAAGCAAATTGAAAATTCAAATGATAACTTTATGGCAAAAGTATTTTCTCCTTTGAGCTGGTCGGGATCAAAGGTCGGTCTTATAGAGCTTATCTATGCACTTTACCAGATGCGTTGTTTTAACGGTGGTAATATAGAGTTAAGCGAAGTGATAAAATTTACAGAAAAGTCATTGGATTGCGATTTAGGTAACTTTCATAAAACCATCTTTGAAATCCGTAACCGAAAACAGGGACCAACCAAATTCCTTCAATTGGTGAGTGACAATTTGAATCAATATTTTATGAACAGTGATGCTGAGTAACATAAATACAAACAGAAACCTCAAATCGTATGGTATTTGAGGTTTCATTCTTTAATCCGATTTCAATAAATGTTGCAAATCAGGATCATTTTTTATTCGATCCATTTCATCTTTGATGATATTGAGAATATCTGACTTAATTTCTCTGTAATTATCCTGAATCTGCCTGGTCATAGAATCATTCCCGTCTTCATCAATAAAGGATCGGATCGGTGGTATCTGCTGAAAGCTTTTCATTTCTTGAGAAAGCTTAATATTGTCTACGATAATCTCGGAATGAAAAATCTTCTGCCGAATCCTTTCATCAAAGTTATCAGATACAGCACCGACAAAAAATCCCTGGGTTAAGGTAGAGATCTTCGAAGCAGGTATCAAACTGTCCAATTGGGTAGAAATAGAGGTCGAAGTATCGTTCCTATTGATGGATATACTTTGTCTTTTTTGCAATATTTTTCCAAAACGTTCAGATAAGGTTTTTGCTGTTTCCCCAACCACCTGACCGCTGAAAATATTGCCGACCGTATTCTGAATGACTTTACTTTCCTTATCTCCATAGTCTCTTGTCAACTGAGAAAAATCCTGGAATCCGAGACATACGGAAACTTTATTACTTCTGGCAGTAGCAATTAAATTATCCAGGCCTCTGAAATAAATGGTAGGCAACTCATCAATAATCACCGAACTCTTCAACTGTCCTTTTTTATTAATTAGCTTAACAATTCTTGAATTGTACAGCCCAAGAGCAGCAGAATAAATATTCTGACGATCAGGATTATTTCCTACACACAGAATTTTAGGCTCATTGGGGTTATTGATATCCAAAGAAAAATCGTCTCCGGTCATTACCCAGTATAATTGTGGTGAGATCATTCTTGACAAAGGAATCTTTGCGGAAGCGATTTGTCCCTGCAACTGATCCTGTGCACCCCCTTGCCATGCATCCATAAAAGGAGATAGGTAGTTTTCTAATTCAGAGTAAGAGGTTAATATCGTAAAGACCTCTTCATATTTTTTGTTCAACAGCTCTATAGCGTGTGGAAAAGTGCAGTATTTACCGTTTTCATAAATTTTAAGAAACCATATGATGGCAGCTAGCAGTATGATAGGACTCTCAACAAAGAAATCGCCCTGTTTTTGTATCCAGCTTCTGTTCAGGTTTAACATAATGGTATAGGCCGCTTCATATGCATCCGATATATCCGTCATAAAATCGGGATTTAAAGGATTACATCGATGACTTTTTCTGGGGTCGTCAAAATTGATGATATAGAATTTCGGCTTTACGGTATAAGCATCAGAATGATTGAGAAGATGGTTGTACGCAATAGTAGACAAATCATCGAATTTAAAATCATAAATATACATGGAAAATCCTTTTTCAATATGTTGTTTGATATAGTTGTTGACAACAGCATAGGATTTTCCTGAGCCTGGAGTTCCTAAGACAATGGTGGCACGAAAAGGATTGACTACATTAATCCATCCCTGATGCCATTTCCCCTGATAATAGAATTGTGTAGGAAGGTTAACAGAATATTCATTATAGCGTAATTGGGTTTCCTGCTGAAAGCTTTCATTCTCATTGTTAAAAACATCGGTCATTAAGTTTGTTTTGAGTAAACGGCTCATCCAGACTCCTGCTTGCATCAGGAAAATGTATCCGGAACCGGTAGATAGAATATAAAGCAGAGCTGAAAAGCTGGTATCAAGTTGTAAAATAATTGTGTTTAAAAAGAATAAGACAAAACCAATAAAAAAAGCAATACTAATTTTTTTCCAAGTGATCTTATCATTTTTTACGCCTTTGGTACCAAGACAACTCAAAGCCAGTAAAACAATTGCGAAGAGCTTAGAGTAGATGGTATGAGAAAATAGCCCTGCTGTTTTGTTAAAATTATAAAGAATCTTATTGATGAGTTCCAGTGTCCATTGTTGATGTGCAAAAAATCCATAACAAAACCAGTACAGATGCATTAGTACCATAATAATACTGACCGCTCGCATAAACGCCATGATTTTGGCAAGTCCTCTTAAATCGTCTTCACCCTGCATATTACATTTTAGACGCATAAATAACTGATTATGCATTCTCAAATATAAATGCGCCGTTGCATGCATCTATTGGCTGGCTTAGGCTCTTTGAGCATAGTTATAAGACCGTTTTTGCAAAAGAATATTATTTTTTTCTTCTTTTTCTTTGTCTCTTTTTCATTTGTGATTCAAAAATTTGTTCCTCTTGATCCTCATGAGGACCTGAAGACAATAACCCGCTAAAAAATCCGTCAAATACTTCGTAGCTGTTATTGTTGAAGAAATGTTCTGAAGATTTTTCAAGCGATATATCATTGTTAGAACTATTATATGAATTGGTTTCAGGCTTTGTTTCTACCTCATTCCATAGTTTGTTGAATGCGTTGGCTGAAAGCTCTTCACTCAACTGTGAACCATTCCAAACAGATTTGGAGTTATGGTCTATAAATGTGATTCCGTAGATCCTTCCCTCATCATTCTTTCGTATGACCGTAGCGATTCCCTGTTCCAAAAGTTGAGACTTAAAAGAAGCTTCCGATTTACTCGTGCTGAGAACGGTTTCAATAGTTCTTTTAAGAATGAATTTTGAAGGATTATTTTTCATTTTTACTTTAGATTTTTCAATAAGCACCTGAATATTTTCTACTCCTACATGCTTACCAAAAAGGGATGATTTAAAAGGATTGCTTATTTTTTTTCCATTTTTATCCGTTGCAAAATAGACCATTCCTTTTCTCATTTTTCCATGCAGTTCTCCAGTAACCTCTTCACAGGAAATATTAAATTGATAGAGTAAAGCGTTATATGCACCTATACTTTGAAAGCTGTAGGCTTGAGGCATGTGTCTTATTACTGATGATAATTGTGTTTTGATATTCCCCTTAGTATAATCTACAGGTTTAAAAATAGGGCTTTGATTTAAACTTCTATTCTCACCAGCAACCTTTAAGTTGTATCGTTTTTCCAATTTCCTGCAGACTTCCATTGATCGGGGGTGATCATAGCGATCTGATATTTTCTTCCCATCGATCTGGACACAGGTGGTGACGATATGAATGTGAGTCCTGTCAATATCCGTATGTTTAAAGACAACGTAGGGTTGGTTGCCATAACCCATTTCCTGCATATATTGCTGGGCCATTTCCCGATAATCTTTGTCATTAACCTTATCTCCAGGATCAGGATTAAGTGAGATATGTCTTACCGGTTTTTCAGTTTTGTTATTCGCTATCAAGTAGGGTTCAAAATACTGATGAAAAAATTTAACCGAATAAGGGCGATCCCACAAATCAGGAATCTTGTTAGTAAATAAAACAGTTCCTTTTTCGTTGTCTACTTTCTGTTGATTGTAGGTAAGCGCACCCCATAGGTTTTCACCTTTTCCAATTTTTGCGATCATTTATCATAAGTTTTTTGAATATGGTTTTGTTCAAATTCTTTTGTGAGTTCTATAATCTGCTTACCAATTAAAGCTAGTTCTCTGGTATGATTTTCCAGTTTAAAGAGATAGAAAGAAGCTTTTTTCTCCGTGAAATTTCGGTATAAAATCTTTACTATCTGATTATAATTGTTTCCAATCGACTGGAATTGGTAGAACAATTTGGTCAGTTGGGTATGATAATCTATTGTTGAAATATCAACTTTTACAATTTTTAATTCTTTCTGAAACAAAATTGTTGTAATAAATTTCGCTTTGTTACTCATTCCGGAAGCCTCATATAAATTTAAAAACTTTATATTTTCCTCATCCGTAAGTCTAAATACATATCTGTTTTTACTTGGATTCATCTTGGGCTTACGCCCGCCTTTGCTTTTTTTATTTACGTCCATCGCATTTAATTTAATATTAGTAAAATCATGACTTCGGAGTGGTTTTTAAAGCCCCAGCCAGGGCAAGTTGTTTTGAGGCACGAAAAAAGTTATGAGGCACTCAAAACATAACTTGCTCCTTTCGGGTGAAAGGAAATTCCAGTAATAAAGCAGATGTAATACTGATCACGTTCATAAAGTTCAATTTCCCAAGACCTCCTTAGTCTTCTGAAACAAAGTAAACCACAATCATTTGTAGGGACAATATTAGAAAGAAAGTCAAAGAAAGTCACTTAAAGCCAAAAACGACCATTAGAAATGTTTTAAAAAAGAAATACTATTCATTTGTATCAGATTGAGGGCGGGATTTCCTGACTGCAGATCTGATAGAAATCCTGAATAGTGGAAATCCAGCATGCCAGCCTTCCGGAATTCCAGCCGTCAAGATAGTCTCTGTGAAAGATAGTCTTCCGGAAAGCAATTTTTCAGGATTGCAGGATGAATGACATTCAGCCAGAACTGATTGAAATCAATACAGCTTTCGGGAATTCCGTCCAGTAGCACTGAAAGCAGTACAGGGAACCTGATATATGTACTGCCCAGGGGCTGTCAATCAGTCTTTCTTCCCAATTATGTATAACCAAAATCAAGCAAAATGAAAACAAAAAAGCAACCTACCATTATTGCATTTTCCACTCAAAAAGGTGGAGTAGGAAAAAGTACATTTACCACACTTATGGCAAGTCTCCTTCATTATCAGATGGGGTACCAGATCGCTGTATTTGACTGTGACTTTCCTCAGTACAGTTTACTTCAGATGAGAGAGCGGGATTTGAAAATGGTGATGCAGAATGAGATTTTAAAAAAGATCGCTCACAAACAATTTACGAGTATTAATAAAAAAGCGTATCCCATTTTCCAGAGTAAATCCGACCAAGTTTTAGAGGATATAGATGCTTATGTTAATGGCTCCGAAACAATTCCCGATGTTATATTTTTAGATCTACCGGGAACTGTGAATACCGCCGGGATTTTAAAAACTTTGACGAAAGTCCATTATATTTTTTCTCCCATTACTGCGGATCGTGTTGTGCTGGAAAGTACGTTAAGTTTCACCCATGTTCTGACCAATGTATTAATGAAAGAAACTCAAACGGGAATTCGGGCTGTATATCTATTCTGGAATCAGGTGGATGGAAGAGAACGGACGTTGCTCTACAAAAACTACAGTAAAGTGATTTCAGATTTAGGACTGCCACTTATGGAAACAAGTATTACAGACAGTAAAAGATTTCGGAAAGAAGGAGAGTCGACATCAAAAACGGTTTTCCGATCGACTTTACTGCCTGCAGATCCTAAATTGTTAGCTCAGTGCAGGCTGGATCAATTTGTAGAAGAATTTTTAAGAATTGTAAAACTATAAATTATGGAAGAGGACAATAACAATGAAGATAACGGTATAGATGAACAATATCTGATGTCCATTATGGCAGGAAGTCCTAAGAAGGAAGTTATTTCAAAAACTGATGATCCTCCAAAGGAGAAGGGTGAAGCAAAAAATAAGTTGAATACTAAGAAATCCTCAGATATAAGCTATATGGAGCAGTTTCTTACTCATCATACCATGACTAAGCGGGGTGATAAAAGTATCTATATCCGTCCTGAATATCACGAGCGCCTATCACGCATTATTCAAATCATTGCCGATGACCAGATTTCTCTGTATGCTTATCTGGATAATATACTGGCGTATCATTTCGAAATGTTTGAAAAGGAAATTACTGATGATTTCAATAAAAAATACCGTCCCATTTTTTAATATCATTTTATGGAAAAAATAATCATTATAGGTTTATTAATGGCTATCATTCTAATTCTTCTCGACAGAAGATTTCCAGTCAATGTCCGTGCGAAAGATAGGGGTAATACTAAGAAAAGTTCTCCACCGATAATGGGAGATATTAAGCAAACAAAAAGAAAAGGTTGGCCAGTTGAAGCCACTGAAAGCCACCTTGAATTTACTTCATTAGCAGAAGATAATTTTGAATCAGAAACCAGGAAGGGGAAAGCTGAGGATGTAACCGAGAATAAAAACCTTGATGATATTCTAATCAAGGATAATTGGGGGCAGGAGGAAGAGGATTGGAAGTATCAGGACTCTAATATCGAAAGCGGTTTTGCTACAGGGGTTACCTTTCAGGAATTGAGTACTGCGGGTCAGCTGTTACAGCGGAAAATGCTGGAACCTGATTTAGAACAGCAAGCAGTTGCTATAATCCAAAAAATTCATGGGACCGAGCTTTTTGATCTTTTAGAGAATTCGTTGGGGGAGGCTTCGAAGCGTATTTCAAATTTGTTAAGTCAGAGCATTTCGAATGATGTTGAAGGCATATCTTCCAGTTACAAAGATGGTGTTGAAGGTTTCGATATTGGGGAGTTTGTTTAGGCAAATTCCCCTTTTGTTATTAAGAAGTTTCAACTAAGATCTGTTATCAAACAATTCATGCAGTTTTTTCTGCAGAACCTTTTTGTCGGGAAGCTGCGTTTTGTATTCAGAAACCATTGTCGGAGAAAGACTTCTACTCAGCGCATATTCTACTACTTCGCTGTCTTTGTCTTTACAAAGCAGTACGCCGATGCTTGGATTTTCGTTCTGACGTTTAACATCCCTGTCCAGCGCTTCCAGATAAAAGTTAAGCTGACCCAGATGTTCGGGTTTGAATTTATCTGCTTTCAGTTCGAAAGCGACAAGGCATTGCAGCCCCCTGTGGAAGAATAAGAGATCGATATAAAAATCAGAATTTCCGACCTGTACTTTGTACTCTTCGCTGATAAAAAGAAAATCCCGTCCTAACTCCAGGATAAAATTTTTCATCTGCTCAATTAAACCTTTTTGGAGATCATTTTCATTGAATGTTTCAGGCAGATTTAAAAAGTCAAATACATAGCTGTCTTTAAATGTATTGACTATATCAGCGTTAGTTTCTCTCAACACTGTCGAGAGTTTTGAATTTCCAATCATCGTTCTTTCAAAAAGGCTGCTGGATATCTGTCTCTCTAACTCCCGGAAGCTATAATTTTCCTGTTTGGTCAACTTGATATAAAACTCCCTTTCCTCGATTGATTTACATCTGGAGAATATGGACAGATTATGAGACCAGCTGATTTCTCTCAACAGTGTTGAGATTTTTGGAAATTCCTTGTAAGTCTCATAAAACTGCTTCATTCTCCAAAGATTCTTATCCGAAAAACCTTTTAGTTCAGGTTCATGAGTCTGGATAAACTGAGAAAGTTCTTTAACCACAGATTGTCCCCATTCACTCAGCTCTACCTTTTTGCTGATATACTCACCAATATTCCAGTATAGATCGATGAGTTCCTCATTGACTTTTCTTATCGCATTGTTACGAGACTGTTTGATGATCTCAATAATATCTGTGAACCTTTTATCCATGATTTCTCTTTTTTGAAATTCCTTACAAATTTACAATTATTTATACAGGAATTCTGACTGGCGCACGGTTCTTTAACAGCCAAAAGAGTCCATCCACTGCCATTCCTGTTACTGAGTACCTAGACTCGGACATCTTTGTCATCAAGCCTGTAAAGTGCGGGTTTGATAATCAAAAAATCTATTCATTATGAAAAAACAAAGAAAAAAATTGCTGTATGCTGTTTTAACATTGGTAACAATTAATTCGGTATTCGGCCAAGGCAATGGTTCAGCCGGAATCAATGAGGCTACACAGATGGTCACTTCTTATTTTGAACCCGCTACACAATTAATTTACGCCATCGGTGCAGTCGTCGGACTCATCGGAGGCGTAAAAGTCTATAACAAGTTCAGCAGCGGTGACCCTGATACCAGTAAAACTGCTGCCAGCTGGTTTGGAGCATGTATCTTCTTAATTGTTGCCGCAACCATTCTTCGCTCATTCTTCCTTTAAATGACGACTATGAATACCTATCATATCAATAAAGGAATAGGAAGGAAGGTAGAATTTAAAGGGTTAAAAGCGCAATACCTCTTTATCTTCAGTGGAGGACTCTTAGGAATATTGATTTGTGTCATGGTTATGTATATGGCAGGCATCAATACCTATCTGTGTTTAATTCTCGGAGGAATCAGCAGTGGACTTCTTACCTGGCAGACTTTCGCACTGAATAGAAAATACGGTGAGCACGGTCTGATGAAAATGGGTGCTCAAAAAAAGCATCCGAAATATATCATCAGCCGTAAGAGTATTTACCGGTATTTGAAAACTAACCGTAAAAGAACAAACATATGAGAAATTCTTCCAAAGCAGCCACTTTGGAAAGTAAATTTCCACTGTTGGCGATTGAAAATGATTGTATCATTTCAAAGGACGCTGATGTTACGGTTTGTTTTAAAGTAATACTCCCTGAACTGTTTACTATTGCTTCAGCAGAGTATGAAGCCATGCATTCCGCTTGGTTCAAAGCGATTAAAACTTTACCGGATTTCACTGTGGTTCACAAACAGGACTGGTTTATCAAAGAAAACTACAATCCTGATTTGTCACAAGAAGACCAGAGTTTTCTTTCCAAATCATTTGAAAGGCATTTCAATGAGAGGCCCTTTTTAAATCATTACTGCTACCTGTTTATAACAAAAACAAGTAAGGAGAGAATGCGGATGCAGAGCAACTTTTCATCACTCTGTAAAGGAAAACTGATTCCGAAAGAGATAAAAGACAAAGAAGTCATTGGTCGTTTTCTTGAAGCGGTCGATCAGCTGGATCGGATTATGAATGACAGCGGTTATATCCATTTGGAAAGGATGAGAGAAGATGAAATATCAGGAACTTCTGAGAGGTCAGGACTACTGGAACAGTATCTGACTCTATCCCGTGAAACCCATCCATCATTGCAAGATATTAAGCTGGGATCTGAAGAAATGCGAATCGGTAATAACCGAATCACTATGCACACCTTATCGGATACGGAGGATTTACCAAGTACTGTCTCATCACACAGTCGTTATGAGAAATTAAGCACCGATCGCAGCGACTGTCTTTTATCATTTGCTTCTCCGGTGGGACTTCTGCTCAGTTGTAATCACATTTATAATCAATATCTGTTCATTGACAATAGTGACGAGAACCTTCGCCAATTTGAAAAATCAGCAAGGAATATGCACTCTTTAGCAAGATACAGCAGAGCCAATCAGATCAATAAGGAATGGATAGAAAAGTATTTGAATGAAGCACATTCTTTCGGGTTACAATCTATCCGCGCTCATTTTAATGTAATGTCATGGTCTGACAATCCTGCTGAACTCAAGCAGTTAAAGAATGATACGGGAAGTGCTTTGGCTTTAATGGAATGTAAACCCCGTCATAATACCACGGATACCGCTACTTTATATTGGGCTGGAATACCCGGTAATGAAGGAGATTTTCCGAGTGAAGAAAGCTTCTACACATTCATCGAACCTGCTGTGTGTTTTTTTACAGAAGAAACCAACTATCAGGATTCACTTTCACCTTTTGGGATCAAAATGGCTGACCGTTTGACCGGAAAACCGATTCATCTGGATATTTCAGATTTGCCGATGAAACAGGGGATTATTACCAATAGAAATAAGTTTATCCTTGGTCCATCGGGCAGTGGTAAATCATTCTTCACCAACCATATGGTGCGACAGTATTATGAGCAGGGAGCTCATGTCCTTCTTGTAGATACCGGAAATTCCTACCAGGGATTGTGTGAACTTATCAGGGGAAAGACGAAAGGAGAGGATGGTGTCTATTTTACCTATACTGAGGATAATCCAATCGCTTTCAATCCATTCTATACCGATGACGGTGTCTTTGACATTGAAAAAAGGGAGAGTATCAAAACCTTAATTCTGACACTTTGGAAAAGAGACGATGAACCACCAACCCGTTCAGAGGAAGTGGCACTCTCCAATGCAGTCAGTGGATATATCGAAAGAATTAAAATTAATGACCAGCATCCTTCCTTCAATGGATTCTATGAGTACGTCAAAGATGATTATCAGAAAGTATTGGAGCAAAAGAAAGTCAGGGAAAAAGACTTTGATATTGCCAACTTTCTCAATGTGCTGGAACCTTACTACAGAGGAGGAGAGTATGACTATCTGCTCAATTCAGAGAAGCATCTGGACTTATTATCCAAGCGTTTTATTGTCTTTGAAATCGATGCTATTAAAGATCATAAAATTCTATTTCCTATTGTAACCATTATCATTATGGAAGTCTTTATCAATAAGATGCGAAGACTCAAAGGTATCCGGAAACTCATCCTCATCGAAGAAGCCTGGAAAGCCATTGCCAAAGAGGGGATGGCTGAGTACATCAAGTATTTGTTCAAAACGGTAAGGAAATTTTTCGGTGAAGCCATCGTAGTAACTCAGGAAGTAGATGATATTATCCAGTCACCGATTGTGAAAGAAAGTATCATAAATAATTCGGATTGTAAGATTCTTCTTGACCAAAGGAAGTACATGAACAAGTTTGATGATATCCAGGCAATGTTGGGGTTAACGGATAAAGAAAAATCTCAGGTACTTTCTATTAATATGAACAACGATCTGAGAAGGCTGTACAAGGAAGTCTGGATTGGACTGGGTGGAACGCACTCTGCAGTCTATGCCACTGAAGTTTCTACCGAAGAATATCTTACTTATACTACTGAAGAAACAGAAAAGATGGAAGTGATGAATCTTGCATCAGAGCTCGACGGCAATGTCGAACATGCCATCAAGCGGATTTCTCTCAAGAGAATCAAATCGAATACAAAAGACCAATTAAATCATTTAAAATCTTAAAACAATGAAACAATTAATCATCAAAACAATGATGGCAGCGTTCTTCGCTACCGTAACATTGGCAAAGGCACAATTTGTAGTGACCGATCCGGCCAACCTGGCATCAGGCATATTAAACTCTGCCAATGAAATCGTGCAGACCTCATCGACGGTATCTAATGTGATAAAAAACTTCAATGAAGTTAAGAAAGTCTATGAACAGGGAAAAGAGTACTATGACCAGCTGAAAGCCATCAACAATCTCGTTAAGGATGCCAGAAAAGTACAGCAGACCGTTCTTTTGGTAGGCGATGTTTCTGAAATGTACGTGAACAATTTCGGAAAGATGCTCAATGATCCCAATTTCAATGCTCAGGAATTAGCTTCTATTGCCAATGGTTATTCTGCGCTTCTTACCGAGAGTACGGAGCTTTTAAAAGAACTCAAAGAAATCATTACGTCCAATGGGCTTTCCCTTAATGATAAAGAAAGGATGGATGTTGTGGACAGAGTTTATAAGGAAGTTAAAGCGTATCATAATTTAGTTAGATACTACACCAATAAGAATATTTCGGTCAGCTATCTGAGAGCAAAAAAACAGAACAACACCCAACGGGTATTAGATCTTTACGGAACCTCCAATCAAAAATACTGGTAAGATGGAACCAAGTAACTTACACGAAGTCCTGCGTTCCGTATACGAAGAAATGATGCCGATGTGCGCCGATATGGCGGCGGTAGCAAAAGGCGTAGCCGGCTTAGGCGCCTTGTTTTATGTAGCCCTAAAAGTCTGGCAGTCGCTGAGCCGTGCAGAACCGATTGATTTGTTTCCCATGTTGAGACCTTTTGCCATAGGCATCTGCATTATGTTTTTTACCACATTGGTTTTAGGAAGCCTTAATGGAGTGATGAGTCCCATTGTTCAGGGAAGCCATTCAATGCTGGAGAATCAGGTCTTGGATATGAACGAGCTGCAGCAGAAAAAGGATCTTTTAGAACGGGAAGCGATGCTTAGGAATCCGGAGATGGCTTACCTTATTTCAAACGAAGAATTTGATAAAAAGCTGGAAGAGCTCGGATGGTCACCATCGGATTTGGTCACGATGTCCGGAATGTATATTGAACGAGAAATGTTTGCCATCAAAAAAGATATCAGGGACGGCTTCCGTGAATTTCTTGAAATTCTGTTTCAATCGGCAGCCTTAGTTATTGATACCATCAGAACCTTCTTTCTGATTGTCCTTTCAATATTAGGACCTATCGCATTTGCCATTTCTGTATGGGATGGTTTCCAAACTACTTTAACTCAATGGTTGACGAGATATGTTTGTGTTTATCTATGGCTTCCTGTTGCTGATATATTCAGTGCCATTCTTGCGAAGATGCAAACCTTGATCTTAGAACGTGATATCGAGATGCTCGCAGATCCCACCTTTATTCCTGATACCTCTAATACGGTATACATCATCTATATGGTAATTGGGATCATAGGTTATTTTACGGTACCAACGGTGACTGGCTGGGTGATTCAGGCAGGAGGCGCAGGCAATTTCATGCGCAATGTGAACCAGACTGCTACCAAGTCGGGCAATGTTGCAGGAGCAGCGGTAGGTTCCGCAACAGGAAATATTTCAGGGAGATTATTAAAATAAAAATACAGTTCTATGGAATTTAAAACTTTAAGAAATATTGAGAGCAGCTTCAAGCAGATCCGTTTGTTTACGTTTGTTTTTGCCGTGTTGTGTTTTGGAGTGGTAGGGGTAGTAGTCTTCAAATCCTACCAGTTTGCCGAAGAGCAACGTCAGAAGATCTATGTGCTGGATAACGGCAAATCATTAATGGTAGCGCTATCTCAGGATATGTCGATCAACAGGCCTGTTGAAGCAAGAGAGCATGTGAAACGCTTCCACGAATTGTTCTTCACCATAGCTCCTGATAAGAATGCTATTGAAAGTAATGTCAAAAGGGCTTTCAATTTGGCCGATCAATCGGCATTCAATTACTATAAAGACCTTCAGGAAAAAGGTTACTATAACAGAATCATTTCAGGTAATATCCAGCAGAGAGTTGAGGTAGACAGTGTCGTTGCCAACTTTGATAGTTACCCTTATGACGTAAAAACTTATGCAAGACAATTCATTATCAGGTCCAGTAATCTTACCATCAGAAATTTAATTACCAACTGTTCATTGGTTAATTCTGTACGGTCTGACAGCAATCCTCAGGGATTTATCATTGAAAAATTCAACGTGCTTGAAAATAGAGATGTCGAAACTGTTGAACGCTAATAAGACCGATATGAAAAAACTAAGAGATACACTCGAAAATTATGTTGTAAAGATTGATACACACTGGAAATCTCTTCCGGTAGAGCGACAAAAATTCCTGACCAAGGTTTTCTTTGGTGGTTATGTTTTGATAACCGTCATCGTCATTGTCAATATCTGTATTTCTACAGGTCAAAGAAGTAATACCATTTCTATCAATCATATTGACGGCATTTCTAAGAAACCTATCGAAAAAGGATCGACGCATAATGAAATAGTAAACTCATCCACTAAAAAATAGAATATGAAAGATTCAGAGAAAATTAGAGTGACAGAAAATGATCTCTCCCAAAATTCTAACGGAGTGAATGATCATCACAAGGCTCAATGGGAAAGATTAAAGAAACCTTTCATCTACTTTTTGATGGCTGCTGTATGTGCATCTTGCTTTTATCTCATCTTTAAGCCCAAAACCGATCATACCATTATTGAAGAGGCTGGCTTTAATGCAGCTATTCCACAGGCAAAAGACGCTCAATTACAGTCTGATAAGCAAAAGGCTTATGAGCAGCAGTTATTAGAGCAAAAGAATGAAGAAAAGCGAAATTCAATAACAACTTTATCAGATTACTGGAATGACCAGAACGGAGTAAACGATAATAGCAACCCACCTTCTTCAGCATCCACTAAAAGTGTATTTCAGCAATCCGATCAGAATGCTCTGAACAGTTATCGAAATGCACAGCAGACCTTAAGCTCTTTCTATAATCGGGATAATCAGGAGGTCAATAATCTGAGGAAAGAAATTTCAAGGTTAAAGAATGAGTCAATGCAAAATCATGCTGTTCCTGCGGGTCTGGGAATGAACGACCAGTTAGAGCTCATGGAAAAATCGTATCAAATGGCTGCTAAGTATCTTCCAACGATGCCAAAGCAGGAAAAACCAGCAGAAAAAGAAGAGATCGAAAAGCCAACGGAAAAGAAGGTTAAACTGACTTCAGCAATACCGGTACGTTCCAATGTTGTTTCCTCATTATACAGAGACCAGTCGGATAGTGCTTTTGTCGCAGGTTTGAATCAGAATAGATTTTATGACAGTCAAAATGATTCAGAAAACTCAGTTCAAACAAAAAATGCAATAAGAGGTGTGGTCTATGAAACTAAGACTTTGGTCAACGAAAGTACATTATCTATAAGGCTTTCAGAAGCGATGAAAGTCGGACGAGCTGAAATTCCAATTGGGAGTTTACTGATTGCAGTGAGCAAATTTCAGGGTGGGAGGCTTCAGTTAAAAATATCTTCCATTCAATCTCAAGGTAATATCTATCCTGTAGAAATCAATGTTTATGACACTGACGGTCAGGTGGGATTGTATGTTCCTTATTCAGCGGAGCAGAATGCGGTAAGCGATATTGTAGCTAATATGAGCCAGACTTCAGGCACTAATATTATGATGACCCAATCTTCAGGGCAGCAGATTGCAGCTGATCTGAGCAGGGGAGTAGTGCAGGGACTGTCTGGTTATTTTCAGAAGAGAGTCAGACAATTGAAAGTAACTGTAAAAGCGGGCCATCAGGTCTTACTCTTACCCAAAAATAACTAATCAAAAAAAATAAAAATGAATACACAAAAGAGTCATTATATTCTCATTATGCTATTACTTCTGTTAGCAAGCAAGGCATTTGGGCAGGATTCTGTGACAACTTATATTTCCTTGGAACAGGCAAAATTGGACCCTTTCCGGATTAACGTCACCTACAATAAAACAAGTCATCTGATATTTCCTACATCAATACGATATGTTGACCTGGGAAGTGATCTCTTGGTTGCCAATAAGGCAGAGCCTATAGGAAACGTCCTTCGGGTTAAGTCAGCTGTCAGGGATTTTGAAGAGGAAACTAATTTTTCGGTCATTACTGAAGATGGAAAATTTTACAGTTTTGACGCATCCTACAGTTCTTATCCCGATATACTCAGCTATGATTTAGTAAAACTTCAGAGAGGTATGGAGCGACAGTATGCTGATGTATTATTTGAAGATCTTAAAGGAAGCTCAACTTCTCTCACCTGGCTTATTATGGAAAATCTTTACAGGAAAAGCAACAGAACTATTAAGCATATTGCTTCGAAAAGTTATGGAATTGAGTTTTCAGTCAGGGCGCTGCACGTTAATGACAGCAAGTTTTATTTCACATTGCAGGTTAAGAATCAAAGTAATGTGGGGTATGCTATTGAATGGGTCAATTTTAAAATTGTCGATAAAAAGAACTTAAAGCGAACGGTCGTTCAGGATAAGATTTTAGAGAAGGTTCGTACCTATTTCCCGGAAAGGATAATAGCTGATCATTCAGACAGTAAAGGGATTTATATGCTTGATCAGTTTACGCTCTTAAAAGATCAGGTTTTGGAGATTGAAATTCTGGAAAAGAATGGGGGAAGGCATCTGAAAGTACAGCTTGAAAATGAAGATATTGTTCATGCAAGATTGATAAACAGTTTAACCATTAAAACGGAGTAAGATGCACAAAATATTTTTAACAGTCATCTTAACGATGATAATGGGTAGCAAAATATTTGCTCAACAGATGATTCCTAAGCAAATTGGTATTGAATTTACCTATTCGGTATTTCCAAAATCTCCAGAAAAGCAAAATTATATGTTTAGTACGGGGCTTGTTTCTTACTCGAAGAATGGTAATTACTTTTTTGGACTGGCAGAATATGGTAGAAAATATTATAAATACACAAGCGGCGATATCCCGATAGATAGTTTCCTGCTGAGCAGTGGGTACAGTTTTTATGTTTGGGGAGACTTCATGCGAAATGTCAATTTTAATCTGGGAATTGGAGGTCTTGTTGGTTATGAACAGATTAATAGAGGTGATGAATTGTTGTATGATGGATCAAAGCTTAACTCTACAGGTAATTTTATTTATGGGACGAACGGTAAGCTGTCTATTGAAAGCTATCTGACTGAGCATTTAGTTTTCCTGGTCAACGGGCAACTTCGCTTTTTGAAAAATAGTCAAATGGTTAATTTTCACTCTCTGCTGGGGGTAGGAATAAGATATAATTTCTAAAAATAATGAAAAATGAAAAATATAATTAATACAGCTAAAATACAACTAAAGTGTTTCTTGCTACTATTTGTGATTGGACTATTTTTACAATCATGTGAGAAAGAAGATTTGGAAATTCAGCAGAATTATCTTTTTAAGGTGTCGGTTATGCCTGTTCCCAAGGATATCGCTAAAGATGAGTATGTGGAGATCCGTATCAAAATTATTCCTGAAGGTAATTTTGCTGACACCAAATATTATCTTCGATATTTTCAGTTTGAGGGAGCAGGAAAGCTGCAGTATTATAACACTCAACCTTACTTTCCTAATGATATTTATCCTCTGTATGAGAAAGAGTTCAGATTGTATTATACTTCAACCTCTGAAGTTTCACAATCATTTACGGTATGGCTCTCAGACAGTTTTGGAAATGAGGAGAAAATTGAATTTCAATTCAACAACAAAAAGCTAAACGGATAAATACTATTTCTTTAGCTTACAAATATATATTTCCACTTCAAATAAAATCATCTAATTTGAGAAGCATTGTTTAGTATTTGCGGAAAGATGGTTGATCCCTAAAGGGCAAGCATCTTTCCGCGACGCAACAAGAATCCAGACCAGGAACCGGCTCTGGATTCTTATTTTTAGAAATTTAAGTCCCTTATAAAATACCTTCATCGGAGAAAGAGAAGGAGTCGGTTGAAGTTATTATACAATGATCAAGCAGGTTAATATTTAACAGTTGGGCAGCCTCCTTTATTTTTTGTGTGATGCATATGTCTTCGCGAGAAGGTGTAAGGTTTCCGGAAGGGTGGTTATGGGCTATAATAAATGATACGGCATTACATAATAGAGCTCCCTGCATGATGATTCTGATGTCAACAAGAGAAGAGGTAATTCCAGATTCTGATATTTTTTGTATTCCTAAGACCTTGTTAGCCTGATTCATATACATTGAGTAAAATGACTCTCTGTAGTCGATCTGATCTGCATCAAAATGTTCCCTGAAAATATCTGCAGCATCCTGGGAGTTCAGTACTTTTTTTTCAGCATTTCCTTTTCTTGTGTAGATCAATTTGATCTCATTTACGATATTATATTTCATTGTTATTGCTCTGAGTACGGCAGAGCCTTTTGTTTCCCGTACTTAAGTTAAAACAGCATTTATTTAAAACATTATTTAAAACACTATTTAAAACATCTTTGAAATGTTATGTATCTTTTCTGGATCAAAAGCCTTTTCAATCTCTTCTCCGTTCTATTTCTTAAAAGCCTTTCAGGCTTCGCTGAATATTTTTCAAAAGAAAAACCGGAAAAAAGAAAGCAGATATGAAGTGTTGACAATGAAAAAAAACAAAAGGAAACGGAATAATTGGAGGGTACCTTTAGGGAGGAAACCGTTTATGCCGTAGTCTTTTGGTTGGATTAGCAAGACGGCTGGCAACAATACCTTAGCTGCCTTTTTACCGGTTTATTATTGAAAATGTTTCGTGTAATAGCAGTCAATAACCTGTTTTTGTATATGAAATGAATGTTTAAATTAACAATGTTGATTTTATTTGTATTTTAGTTGAATCTAAGAATGATGAATTTCTTTGCATCAATTTTCTCTTGTTGCACCTAAAAAATAAATTTAAACGTAACCACATCTTTTATAAATAAAAATTTTTTCCGCCTGATGGTTGATGTTAAGTGTTTCGTTTGATTTTACATGTTCAAGCGTTAGACATTTATATTTAAAAGCCAAATACATCACATAAGTGTCTGGGTTTAATTTCAGAACAGTTGTCCAATACTTTTATTAAAAAAGTATTGGTATGGAGAAGAAAGTTGAAATTAGTAACATTACCATAGAGGAGATTATCAAGATTTTTAAAGAAGAGGAGGGAATTGAATTAAGCATTGAGGAGGCGAAAGATATTTTAAGCTTTCTGACGATGCTCTTAAAAATTACCATTAAGAGTTTTTTAGAACAATAATATTTTCTAAGATTTATATATGAAAAAAGCCGATTTATATATCCGTGTGTCAACTGATGAGCAGGCAGATAAGGGATACTCGCAAAGAGATCAGGAGGAACGATTAAAACGTTATTGTGAAAACAATAACATTAAAGTAGGTCAAATCATCTATGAAGATTACTCAGCCAAGACTTTTATCAGGCCAGAGTGGATTAAATTACTGGATACGCTAAAGAAAAAAAGCTCAAAAACGGATCTGCTGCTTTTTACAAAATGGGATCGCTTCAGCAGGAACGCTGGCGATGCGTATCAAATGATTAACATACTTAGGAAAAGTAACGTTGAACCGCAGGCTATTGAGCAACCTTTAGATCTTTCAATTCCTGAAAATAAAATGATGCTGGCTATATATCTTGCTGCACCGGAAGTTGAAAACGACAGGCGCGCTCTGAATACTTATTATGGAATGCGCCGTGCTAAAAAAGAGGGCAGATTAATGGGAAGGGCACCTTATGGCTACGCTAACAGAATAACGGAGAACGGGAAAAAGTATGTAATCCCGAAGGAACCGGAAGCTTCCAATATGAAATGGGCATTCAATGAAATGTCCAAAGGCGTTTATTCAGCGAGCCAAATCATGGATATGATGAACAGAAAAGAAGGAAAGTCAGTTAAGATAAGTGCCTTTCTTGCAAGTTTACGCAATACCGCATATTGCGGGAAAATTTACGTGGAGCAATTCAATGAAGAGGAGGCTCATTTTGTTAAAAGTATTCATGAACCTTTGATCAGTGAAGAACTATTCGAAAAAGTTCAATGTATAATGGATGGAAATGTGAATCCAGCCAGACCTAATGTAAAAGTACTGTCTGACGATAATTTGCCATTAAGAGGTTTCCTTCTGTGTCCGGAATGTGGTCATTTGATTACAGGCAGTGCCTCTACGGGACGTTCTGGAAATAAATATTATTACTATCATTGCCAATCCCCGTGTTCATACCGTTACAAATCTGAGATTATTAATTCTAAATTTTTAGAAATATTGCAGTCATTGGAAATGCGCGCATCTATAAAAAATTATTTGAAAAAAGTGTTGAGGCAAAATTTTGAAAAATTAATCAATAATCCCCAAAGAGAAAGGAAAGCAATTCTATTAGAAATAGATCGTTTAAACAGTAAATTGAAACAGGCAAGAAATAAACTGATGGAGGAAGTCATTGATGATGAAGATTATCTTGAAATTAAGACCGGCTGTAAAGGACAAATTGAAAAGCTCGAAGCTAAATTAACTAAAGGAAAGGATAATAAGAAAATAGATTTTCAAAAACTACTAGACCAAGCATTATCGAACCTAGTAGACCTTGCGAAAGTCTATACTGATGGGGATATCGAGGTAAAACGTAAAATAATTGGTTCGATATTTCCTGAAAAATTGCAATTTTCAGAAAATCATTATCGAACCACCCGACCCAATGTTTTGCTCTCTTATATATACCAGATAAACAATGAGTTAGGCATGAAAAAAAACCGGAAAGAAAGTGAATTATCATCTCTTTCCGGTCTTGTACCCAGGACCGGGATCGAACCGGTACTCCTAAGAACTGGTGTTTGAGACCAGCGCGTCTACCAATTCCGCCACCTGGGCTTGATGTTGATTACAAACATGACGTTTGTTTCAAATTGGTGTGCAAATATAGGAACTTTTTTCAATGTTCAAAAGCTTTTTGAAGAAAATATTTTAAAAATTAAGTTCCAAACCATCGTAGGCAAGATGTATACCGGCTGGAAGCTCCTTATCTTCAATATCATGCAGCCCTAAATGGTGGCTTATGTGGGTTAAAAATAATTTTTTAGGTTTTAATTCTTCAAACAGTTTAATAACATCGGGAAGAATAAAATGGGCAGGATGAGGATCAAATTTTCTGATGCAGTTTAAGATCAGAATGTCCAGATCCTTCAGTTTTTCCTTCTCTGTTTCAGAAATGTAACCTGCATCCGTAATGTAGGCCAGCTTTTTAAACTTATACCCAAAAACAGTAATCTTATAATGAATGACTTCCACAGGAGTAATTTCTGTCTCCAGTACCTGAAAAGGTTTGTTTTCTATTTCATGAAGCTCAAAAGCTGGCGCACCGGGATATTTTACATCTGCAAAAGCGTAAGGAAACCTGTTTTTTATTTCTTGAGCCACTCTTGAATAGCAGTATAACGGAACATCTTTTCCACTTTTAAAAATCAGTGGCCGCATATCATCCAGCCCAATCACATGGTCATTATGTTCATGGGTAATCAACGCAATGTCTACGTTATGTTCATGGTTGGCAAGCATTTGCTGCCTGAAGTCCGGACCGCAGTCTATCAGTATTTTTTTATTTTCCTCCGTAGTGATTATCACGGAAGAGCGTAAACGTTTGTCTTTGGGATTTTCTGAAGTACACACTTCGCATGTGCAGCCTATAACAGGTACACCTTGAGAAGTACCGGTTCCTAAAAATTTCAACTTCATTTTGTTTTGAGGTTGGTTTAATTTTGGTAAATTTACAAAAAATTTCATGTCCTAATGTATCAGAAACTAACTCCTAAACAAAAAGCATTAACAATTAATCTAGATCCTACTATTTATGGTACTTTCGCAGAAATTGGAGCAGGGCAGGAGACTGTTCGCCACTTTTTTAGAGCAGGGGGAGCTTCCGGTACAATTGCTAAGGCAATGTCTGCTTATGACAAAGATTTTAGTGATGCCATCTACGGAAAGGAAGTAAAAAACAGGTACGTTACCCAGAACAGGCTTCGCAAAATGCTTCGATATGAAGTAGCTTTGATTGAAGAGAGAATTTCAAGAGATAATAATCCGGATAGAAAATTCTTTTCTTATGCCAACACAGTAACTACCATCAATTTTGACAAAACGGTAAAAGGCCACGGCTGGGTGGGAATCCGTTTTCAGACCAAAGAAAATGAAGATTACAATGAAATCGTTATCCATGTAAAATTCAAAGAAAATGATGCTACTCTTCAGCAGGAAACTTTAGGGAACCTGGGAGTAAATCTTATTTTTGGAGCTTTTCATTATTTTGACAATCCAAGAACTTTGGTAGAATCTCTTTACGATGATATTGCAAAAGATAACCTGGAGATTGATATGATCGACTTCAGCGGACCAGCTTTTGCGTATGTTGACAACAGACTGATGTCTCTTCAGCTTGTAAAGAACGGAATGACTGATGCCGTGATCTTCAATTCTCAAGGGAGCAACATGCTTCCGGCAGATGTTTTATACAAGAAAAATATTTTCGCGGTAAGAGGAAGTTTCAGACCGGTGACCAAGGTAAACATTGATATGCTTAAAAATGGTATGGATATGTTCTTCAAAGATGCTACCTGCACCCATGAAGAAACAGAAGTTCTTATCGAAATTACCATTTCCAATCTGAGAGCAGATGGAGACATTGATGAGAGAGATTTCCTTGATAGAGTAGATATTCTTGCAAAGCTGGGGTATACTGTTATTATTTCAAACTTCTCTGAATATTACAGACTGATTGATTATTTTGCCTCTTATACAAGTGGTGACATCGGAGTAGCAATGGGGGTAAATAATATGCTGATGGTATTCGATGAGAAATATTATAAAAATCTTTCGGGAGGAATTCTTGAAGCATTCGGGAAGTTCTTCAGAAATGGAATGAGAGTATATCTGTATCCTTACAAAGATCCGGAAACTCATCAGTTATTAGATTCTTCCAACCTGAAAGTGGAAGAAAATCTGAAAGAATTATATAAGTACTTCAAACACAACAACCGTATCGTAGATATTACCAATTATAATCCTGAGTTTCTGGAAATTTATTCCAGAGAAATATTGAGAAAAATTGCATGTTGTGTGAAAGGCTGGGAAACCCAGGTTCCGGAAGGCGTAGCAGAAATGATTAAAGAGCGTGGAATGTTCGGGTATAAAGAAGAACTTTCCCTAAAACAATTCTCTTAAAATATAAATACAATGTCAGAATTAAAAAAAAGACTTTCCTCAATTCTCGAAAGTCCTAAACATAATACAGAAGAAAAACTTGAAAAAGTCTGCCACCTTTTGGATCAGGAAATTCCTTACTTCAACTGGACGGGTTTCTATTTCAAAAACGGAGATAAGGATGAATTGATTTTAGGTCCTTATGTAGGAGCACCTACCGATCATACAATCATTCCTTACGGTAAAGGAATCTGTGGTCAGGTTGCAGTTTCCAACGAAACATTTGTAGTTCCTGACGTACATGAAGAAAGTAACTACTTAAGCTGTTCTATCGATACGAAAGCAGAGATTGTAGTTCCTATTTTTAAAGATGGAAAAAATATTGGCCAGATCGATATTGATTCTCATACCATAGATCCTTTCACGCAGGAAGACCGTGAATTACTGGAATGGCTATGCAATGAAATTGCAAAAATTATATAAAAAGCTAAATGTTTTGTAGATAAAATATTTGTAAAAACCGTTAAAACCCCTATTTTATAAGGGGTTTTTTCATGGCTTTAATCTATTATTTTATTAGAACTTCGTTGTACTAACTAATAAAAATATAACGTCATGAAAAAAATGTTAACTCTTTTACTTTGTTTATTTCTTATATATGGAAGTGCACAAAAGATTAAAACCCAAAATCTGGGTATAGAAAAAAGAACTCGTATCACAGAAGGAGGTTCGGTACAGATGTCTGTGAGATGGGGCTGGAAGAATATATGGCCTTTTTGCCATAAAGATGGTTTATTTTGTAGAAAAGTTCAGAAAGCTAACGAAGAACCTGCTATTGATCAATTAATTGTGGATGAAACGATCAATACAATAGACATAGAACAGATTTCTGAAAATAAAATTTTAATCAAATCGATGCGCATTGCAGGAAATGTTTCGGATGAATTGGTAAAAAAATTTGAAGAAAAAGCAATTCCTATTGAAACAAATGAGCTTTCTTTAGATGGGCTGAAACCTTATTTTTCAAAAATGAATATGGAAATTCAAAGTGAGCCAGTAGTTTTCACTCCCGAAAATCAAAGATATGAAGTAGATATAGTAAAGGAAAATGGAAAATCCATGAAAGTCATCAAGGATATCAGCAGTCAAAAATAAATATCAATAACAAGCCTTTTATTCTGAATATAATAACCTCCAGCAGAAAATTTTAGTTTAAACGATCAGATAACCATACTAATGTCTTGTCCATAAAGCAAGGCATTATTTTGTATAAGCAAATTGAGAAACCAATTCCCTGAAATATTCTTCACATTTCGCAATGTGCGTCCCATACCAGGAAAAAGCTTCACCATCCACTATTATGATTTTTTTATCAGGATAAAAAGCCTTTAGTTCCTCAATATGCTTTTCTTTAAACGGAAATGGTTCAGACGAAAGCATAATGACATCGGCATCTGCAAGATCTTCAGTAGTGATTTGAGGATAACGGGTCTGGTTTTTAAAAATATTTTCAAAACCAATTTCAGTTAAGATCCTATGAATAAAGGTATCCGAACCAATGGTCATATAAGGGTTCTTCCAGATAAGATAAGCAGCTTTTACTGGAATATCCAGTTTGGCCTGATTCAGAACATCATAGATTTTAAGATTAAACAGCTGTGCTCTGTCTTCCTTTCCGAAGAGCTTTCCGAGATTCTTAAGCAAATAATAATTGTCCTCAATAGTGTCGATATTAGTGACCATTACTTTATAATCATCCATCAGAACTTCCACCTGATCTTTTACATTTTCTTCCTTATTGGCAAGAATAAGATCCGGCTGTAATACTTTAATCTTTTCAATATTAATATTTTTTGTTCCGCCGATTATGGGTACATTTTTTATTTTATCCTGAGGATGAATACAGAATTTTGTTCTTCCTACCACTTCATTTTCGGTCAGTCCAAGGTCAAATAAAGCCTCAGTAATAGAAGGTACAAGTGAAACGATTTTCATATTGGCATGTTAGATGATGCCTAAAATTACAAAAGTTTTCCGGTTAAGAAAAGTCCGGCTACGGTAAAATAGATAATAAGCCCTGTAACATCCACCAGCGTTGCTACAAAAGGAGCAGATGAAGTAGCAGGGTCAAGATTCAATTTCTTTAAGACAAACGGGATCATGGAACCTGATAATGTTCCCCACAATACAATGGCAATCAGGGAAACAGAAACACTTAACCCTACGTATACCCAATACTGTCCGTAATCAAACAGGCCTATCTGCTGCCAAAGCATAATTCTGACAAATCCGATAACTCCTAAAATTGCTCCAAGACATAATCCGGAGATAATTTCTTTTTTCATTACATACCACCAATCTTTCAGACTGATTTCCTGAAGAGCCATCGCTCGGATAATCAAAGTAGCAGCCTGTGATCCGGAATTTCCGCCACTGGAAATGATCAATGGAACAAATAGAGCAAGAACAACCGCTTTTTCAATTTCCTTGTCAAAATATCCCATTGCAGAAGCAGTCAGCATTTCAGAAACAAATAAAATGATCAGCCAGGTGGCTCTTTTCTTGATCATTTCTGTCCATGAAGTCTGGGTGTAGGGAAGGTCCAATGCTTCCAATCCCCCAAATTTCTGGATGTCTTCCGTGTTCTGCTGTTCAATCTGATCCAGAATGTCATCTATTGTTACAATTCCTACCAGAACACCAGCTTCCGTAATAATGGGAAGCGCACCACGGTCATATTTTTCGAAATAGGTTACCGCATCCTCTTTGGAAGTAGTGGTGGTAATAGCTACGAAATGATTGTCTGTGATATCAGAAACCAAAGTGTCTTCCTCTTCCAGCAGTAATGTTCCTATGGCAAGGTCATCAATCAGGCGGTTTCTTTCGTCTACCACGTACAGGTAGTTCATGGTTTCCACCCTTTTTCCTACCTTTTTAATCTGCTGAAGACATCTTTTTACCGTCCATTCCTTACGGATCTGGATATAGTAAGGAGTCATCAGACGGGCAATAGAATCCGAATTGTATCCAAGAAGTTTTAACGCAATCCTTCTTTCCTGAGGGTTAAGATGATTGATGGAGTACTTAATCAGCTCATCCGGGAAATCCTCGAAAAGAGCAGTTCTGTCATCCGGAGTCATTGCATTCAGGATTTCGGAAACTTCATCGCTTCCGATACTTCTGATGGTATCTTCCTGAAAATCAGGATCAAGATGTGAGAAAACTTCTGCTTTGTATTCTTTCGGAACCTTCAGGAACGCGAGCAGCCTCTCGTCAGCAGGAAGTTCGCTGAGAGTTTCGGCAATATCGGCAGGGTTAAAGATAAGTTCGTCTCTAGAATTCAAAACGTGAAATTTTTGGATATGCAAAAATAATTCAAATTTTTAAGACTGAGTAATAAACTGACAAAATTAAGGATTAATTAAAGTTGATAGCTTCATTATAAGGGCAAAAAAACACCCGCCGAAACGGATGTGTAAAAATTAAATTTTAAATTCCAATATTCTCTACATTGGTTCGGATTGTGAGGTGGGAATGTATATGCATACAGCATTAGTAGGGTTCGCAATCTGAATGGTCACCACACTTTTTTATTCCACTTCCTTTAATGTTTTTCTGTTCCAGCCTGTTCAGGTTTTTAGATTTGCATCTTTTATCGTAATAAGATATAAAATGTTTTCTAGTCTTCTATACAGGCATATTCCATACATGCTCCTCTGCAGCAGAAGCCTATGTAGCAAGGTCTTGTTTCGCTGCATCTGAAAGGTCCGGATCCTCCGTTAATTTGTTTGGTAGCTTCTCTGCTGAGTTTCTTTAGATTTTTCATAAGATTTTGGATTTAATGTCTGTCTAAAGTAGTAAAAAATATTTAATAAATCCTTGTTTTGTGAAAATATTTAATTGTTAATCAGTTTTTTATAGTGTTTTTTTAATAAAAGGCATCCATCCGTAAGTATGAACAAGCGCTTTATTTAACATGAAAATATTTAGAATTCAGGACACGGGAAACAGTTCGTAAAAAATTATGAATGATGAATTTTTCTCGTACAGCTTATTAAAAAAGTAATAACATTCACAATTGACTAGCAAAGCAAAATTGACTATTGACGATAAAATTCTTAATATTCCAGCCTTAACCCCGGAATTTTAAACCCTAAAGCTCTGCTTCCGTCGGTTTCAGCTTTCTCAGTTTCTTAATAATTCCTTTTATAGCTCCTTCGGTTCCTATTTTGACGGAATTAACGGTAGAACCCAGCAGACGCATATTTTTCCGGTAGGTATCATGGTCGGTTTCGGTAACAAGTGTTCCGTCAGCACCAAAAAGTTTCATACTCACAACCACCTGATTGGAGAAAACATACTTGCCAAATCCTACTTTGAAATATCTCACTTTAGAAACAATAGCAAAATCTGCATCATTGTTGAGACAGTAATCCACGATGGTCTGTTGGTCTATGCTGTCGAAGGGAACCTGTACTTCTGCACGGAGCATTTTATTTCTTCTGTTACTGAAATTATCGGTAACAACATCAAAGAAAGCATTGTTGGTAGGGTCTTTTATTTCGTCGATATCAGGTTCTACCTCGGGATTGAAGTAAAGAACTTTTTTTATTTTATCATCAGTATTCTTCTGGGCTTTTACCGAAGTAAATCCGATGAATAAAAAAGTAGTAACCGCTGTAAAGAATATAATTTTTTTCATTTGTAATTCGAATGCAAAATTACTGCCTTTTCGTTGGATTGCATACAATTTATTAAGAAATTTTTAACATTTTTTTCTATCAAATTTGATATATGAAATCAATAATGTTTGCAGAATCAAAAAATAGTCGTAATTTTGCACCCGTTACATAATAATCATTAAACAATATTGGAATGTACTTAACAACAGACAAAAAGCAGGAAATTTTCGCAAAACACGGAAAATCTGCACAGGACACAGGAAGTGCTGAAGGACAAATCGCTCTTTTCACTTTCAGAATCAATCACTTATCTCAACACCTAAAGGCTAACCGTCACGATTTCAACACAGAGAGATCTCTAGTGAAATTGGTAGGTAAGAGAAAAAGTTTATTAGATTACCTTAAAAACAAAGATATCGCAAGATATAGAGCAATTATTGCTGAACTAGGTTTAAGAAAATAATCTATAAAGATTTTCAAAATAAAAAAGCAACTTCGAAAGAGGTTGCTTTTTTGCTTCTACATAAGAAGGGATTTTTAATCACAAAAGACACAAAAGTTTTTTTTAAAAATACTAAATGGCGGAGAAGAGCACTTAAGTTTCTTAAAGTCTTTGATTCTCATGGGGTAATAAAAGAGTATTTAGATTCCTACGGAGTGATAAACTGTATGGATAGACCAATACGCCAATTGTGTTATTCCGTAGGAATCCAGCCTTTATTAGCTTGAAAAAAATACTGAAGATGATAACAACATCACTATTCAGCCTACTTTCCAATCTTCCCCAAATGAGTATTCTGAAAACTATCCGGATACTTCAAGCCGTAACCCAGAATTCTGTCAAACGCAGAGTGAGAAAACAAAATAGAGCCAATCACCTGCAAATAGGGAAGAGACAAAGCTGTTCCGGCAAGATAAACGATAATGGCTACTCCTAAATGATGGAAGAGATTATAGCAAAAAGCACCTGCTTTAGTATTAATTGTGTATCCTAGCATGGAAATGTCCGGAGCAAGAAATAGCCCTGCAAACCACCACCAGGAGTATCCTGTTTGGGCAAAAGCATAGATTCCTGATAGTAGAAATGCTGCGTATTCAAGCTTTAACTGTATTTTCATAATAATGGTGTCAGTTTATAAGATAAGTTCTTTTTTCTGATAAAAAGTTACATGGTAAGATGGGAAAAAAGAAAGCGGAATACCTTTGAGATATTCCGCTTATACATTTTGATTTGAATTTGATTTGAATTTGATTTGAATTTTAATGCCCTGATTTGGATTCTGTAGTTTCCACATGCCCCAGATATCTGGTACAGTATGCTCCGAATATCAGAATAACCAGATAGCAGAATACAGGGATAATGAATGAATGCTGTACCCCAAACTGATCTGCAAGATATCCCTGGAATATCGGAACAATAGCGCCTCCCAGAATTGCCATTACCACTAAAGAAGATCCTTGGCTGGTATATTTACCCAATCCTGAAATAGCCAGTGTGTAAATATTCGAGAACATGATAGAATTGAAAATTCCGATTCCCAGAATACTGTACATGGCCAGTTCACCATGATTCACCATTGCAGAAATTAACAACGCAACATTGATCGTTGCAAAGATGGATAAAGTTCTTGCCGGAGCTGCTTTACCCACGAAAAAAGCAATGAAATTAAGTATGATAAACACAATGAAAAAGCTGATCTGACTGAAAGTAAGATTGACAATGCTGAAAATCACAAGGAAAACAGCTGCAGCTGCTCCCAGCATATAAACAGCCTTTTTGCTTTGACTTATTGATTGATTTAAAGAGATGGCTCCAAGAAAACGGCCAATCATCGCTCCGCCCCAATATAAGGAAAGGTAATTTTTACTGATGATCTCATTAAAACCCATAATCTGCGGCTGCTCCAGGAAACTGATAATAAAACTTCCTACGGCAACTTCTCCGCCTACATAACAGAACATAGCAAATACTCCGAATTTCAGATGACTGAATTCAAGTGCTCCCCAGCCTTTTACCACTTCTTCTTCACCCATCTGAAAGGAAGGAAGCTTTACTCTGGAAATCAATAAAGCAACCAGTAAGAGGATCCCAGCAAAAATAAGATAGGGAATTCTTGTGGCTACCGCACTGAATGATCCGTCCGGAGAAGAGAAAAATTCAAAAATAAGGTGGCCTCCAAGTACCGGGGCAATCGTTGTTCCGAAGGCATTGAATGCCTGGGTCATATTCAGCCTGCTGGATGCAGATTCTTCACTTCCCAACAGTGAAACATAGGCATTAGCTGTAATTTGTAATACCGTAAAGCCCAATCCTAAAATAAACAAAGCACCCAGAAACAGAGGGTAATATGAAAATGTAGCTGCCGGATAGAACAGAACGCAGCCAAATGCTGCCAGAAAAATTCCGAACAGGATTCCTTTTTTATAGCCTAATTTATTGATGGGGTCTCCTTTCGTAATGGAAATCATAAAATAAATCAGCGATCCGATAAAGTAAGCTCCGAAAAAACAGAACTGTACCAGCATGGATTCGAAAAAGGTAAGATTGAACAGCTGCTTCAGATAGGGAATCAGAATGTCATTCATACAGGTGATGAATCCCCACATAAAAAACAGCAGGGTGATGGTAATTAACGGAACCGTATAATTCCTGCTTTGAGATTGTACTTCTTTATTAATCATAAACATTTATTTATCTGGATAAGGAGAGTTCCTTAACTTTTTTAGCCTACAGCATTGTAATTGGTGAAGTAGGGCAAATATAGGAATCAGCCTGTTGGTTTGCAATATTTTTAATAGTTTTTAGAATGGAACAGATGCTTTTTTCAGATCAATGTATTATTTTCATTTTTTGAGACAATAATACAAAAACGACTGCATTTTTCAATACATTATCCTCAAAAAAAGACTTTTTTATTTTCATAAATAGTGAATAAGTTCAGATTAATGATGTGAATTTTCAGACTTTCATCAATTGATAGCCAATTTTTTGTATTTTAAACGCCTATTAAAGGCATCGAAAAATTTAATATATCATTATTATATAGTACCTTTGCAAACGAAAATTTAAAGAGTTTAAATATTAATCATACTCAATACGGAGTATAAAGAAGCAAATTTATGAGTATACCTCAAGCGTTTACAGAAACGATTATCCTTGCAGACGGCAGGGAAATCACTATTGAAACGGGAAAGCTGGCTAAGCAGGCAGACGGATCTGTAGTGGTGAAATGTGGTGGAACTATGCTTTTAGCAACAGTTGTAGCCAACAAAGAAGCAAATCCTGGTGTAGACTTTTTACCATTAACAGTAGATTACAGAGAAAAGTTTTATGCAGGTGGAAGAATTCCTGGAAATTTCTTCCGTAGAGAAGCAAAACCATCTGATGATGAAGTGCTTACAATGAGATTGGTGGACAGAGTATTGCGTCCTCTATTCCCTGAAGATTTCCACGCGGAAGTACAGGTAATGATTTCATTGATTTCTTACGATAAAGAAGTAATGCCTGAAGCATTGGCAGGTTTGGCAGCTTCTGCAGCTATTGCAATTACAGATATTCCTTTCAACGGACCAATGTCTGAAGCAAGAGTCGTAAGAATTGACGGAGAACTGGCCGTGAACCCAAGCTATGAAAATTTATTAAAATCAGATATTGACATTATGGTTGGAGCTACTAAAGACTCCATCGTAATGGTAGAAGGAGAAATGAAGGAGATCTCTGAGCAGGAAATGCTTGAAGCCATCAACTTCGCTCACGCTGAGATCAGAAAACAGATTGAAGCTCAGGAGAGATTAGCTGAAAAAGTGGGAAAATCTTTCCCTAAAAGAGAATACAGCCACGAAGATCACGATGAAGAAATTCGTGAAAAAGTATGGAAAGAATGTTACGACAAAGTGTACGAAGTAGCAAAAACTCCATCTAATAAAGAAGAAAGAGGAGAAAAATTCAAAGCTGTTCTTGAAGAGTTTTTAGCACAATATGCTGAGAATGAAGAAGAACTGGCAAGAGTAACACCTTTCGTTAAAGTATATTACCACGACGTAGAGAAAGAAGCAATGCGTCAGATGATCCTTGAAGACAATATCCGTCTTGATGGTCGTGATCCTCAGACGATCCGTCCAATCTGGTCAGAAATTGATTACCTTCCGGGAGCTCACGGCTCTGCGATCTTTACAAGAGGAGAAACTCAGTCTTTAACAGCAGTAACTCTGGGTTCTGTAAAAGATGCCAACATGATCGACAGCGTAATCACGCAGCACGACGAAAGATTCTTCTTACACTATAATTTCCCTCCGTTCTCTACAGGTGAAGCAAGACCTTTAAGAGGTACTTCAAGAAGAGAAGTAGGACACGGAAACTTAGCTCAAAGAGCTTTAACTGCAGTAATTCCGGCAGAAAACCCATATACAATCAGAATTGTTTCCGATATCTTAGAATCTAACGGTTCTTCTTCAATGGCAACAGTTTGTGCAGGTACACTGGCATTGATGGATGCAGGGGTTCAGATTACAAAACCTGTTTCAGGGATTGCAATGGGTCTGATCACTGATACAAAATCAGGGAAATTTACCGTACTTTCTGATATCTTGGGAGATGAAGATCACCTGGGAGATATGGACTTCAAAGTAACAGGTACTGCAGACGGTATCACCGCTTGTCAGATGGATATCAAAATCCAGGGACTTTCTATGGATATCATGGAGAAAGCTTTGATGCAGGCTAAAGACGGAAGATTACACATCCTGAACAAAATCACTGAAACTATTTCTCAGCCAAGAGCAGACGTGAAGCCTCATGCTCCGAAAATGGTGGTAATGGAGATTCCAAAAGACTTCATCGGTGCTGTAATCGGACCTGGTGGAAAAATCATTCAGCAGATGCAGAAAGATACGGATACAGTGATTGCTATTGAAGAAGTAGGGGAAATCGGACGTATCGAAATTTCTGGTACAGACAGAGAAAAAATCAACGCTGCCATTGCCAAGATCAATGAAATTACTTTTGTACCTGTTGTAGGAGAAATTTATAAAGGTAAAGTAGTGAAAGTAATGGACTTTGGTGCATTTGTAGCCATTGCTAAAGGAACAGAAGGACTTCTTCACATTTCTGAAATTGAATGGGCTCGTTTAGACAAAGTTCCTTATGCAGAAGGTGATGAAGTGGAAGTGAAGTTCATGGGTTACGACGACCGTAAGAAAATGAAACTTTCCCGTAAAGTTCTTTTACCAAGACCTCCAAGACCGGAAGGACAAGGCAGACCTGAAGGGCAGAGAAGACCGGAAGGACAGGGCAGACCAGAGGGACAGAGAAGACCTGAAGGGCAGAAGCCACAAGGTGAAAAGCCGCAAAGCGAAAAGCCAGTGGAAAACCAAACGCCTTCCAACGAAGCTTAATAAGATTCATTCTTAAACATAAAAAATCCCTCAATTTGAGGGATTTTTGCTTTTTTTGGACACTATCCCACAAAGTGTGTAAATTAAAAAGTTAGGGCTTGGATTTTATAATCTGAGCCTTTGTTCAAAAATAAGCATAAACTGGTTAAGAACAATACCCCAATTTTGAATTGGCATTGTCCATTTTTTAGTAGCTTCTTTTAAAGCGAGATACACTGATTTCATGACGGCATCATCTGTAGG
>NZ_FTMT01000053.1:0-1183 GCF_900156015.1 Chryseobacterium sp. RU33C
TGTCTCGTCCTGAAAAAGGTTGACTAAAAAACCATAAAATTAGTCACCCTTATGAATCTAAAAAAAACATCGTCCCCTGTCCAAGAATACAGTGAGGCATTCAAACGACAAGTTGTCTCTGAATATGAACGGGGATTATATACAAAATCCCAATTGCAAACTCGATACAATATTCGGGGTAATTCATGCATTTCTAGTTGGTTAATAAAATATGGTAACTTTACTTATGAAAAACAATTAAGTAAAGGCAGACCTATGAAAGATCCACAGAAACAAAAGATTAAAGAGCTTGAAGCTGCTTTATCCAAAAAGGAAGAAGAGCTCAAAGTGTTTAAGAAATTTATAGAAATCGCAGAGCGTGAGTTGAAGATTGAAATTGTAAAAAAGTCTGGTTCCAATCAATCCAGGAAATAAGGCCGTATACAAATCTTTCACTGGAAGATATCTGCCGATTGTTTGGATACAGTAAACAAGCTTATTATAAAAGGAAGAAACAGCCTGATTCTATCAATAATCAAAAAAGGATTATAGAACTGGTATTATCAATTCGTAAAAAGATGCCTAAAATAGGGACTCGAAAACTTTATGTACTACTTAAAAATGATTTTTCAAAAGAGAATCTTCATATAGGAAGAGATCGGCTGTTTCAACTTTTAAGATCGAATTATCTTTTAATTCCCAGAAGACACAGTTATTTTAAAACAACCAATTCCAGACATTGGATGAAGAAATACCCGAATATTATTAAAGAAAAGGAGTTGAAATGTTCAGAAAAAGTTTGGGTTGCAGATATTACCTATCTGAAGACTAAAGAGAAAAATTATTATCTTCATTTGATTACCGATGCCTATTCAAAGAAAATTGTAGGATATGAACTAAGTGATAATTTACAGACTGCCTCCACATTGAAAGCATTAAAACAAGCCATAAAGAACAGGGTGTATAAACATTCTTTAATTCATCATTCAGACAGAGGATTGCAGTATTGTAGTAAAGAATATACTGAAACGTTAAGGAAAAGTGATATTCTTATCAGTATGACCGAGAACTCGGATCCTTATGAGAATGCTGTAGCAGAGAGGGTAAACGGCATTCTGAAATATGAGTTTGGATTGATTGATACTTTTGAAAACTTTAAGAATCTCTCACAGCAGCTTGACCAATCAATTTATTATTATAATAA
>NZ_FTMT01000025.1:0-61700 GCF_900156015.1 Chryseobacterium sp. RU33C
TAATAAAAAGTTATTTCCGTAAAATTTTTTGAGCTATGAGGGCTCAAAATTTTCCAGAATAACTTTTTAACTTACACAGTTAGTGAAACACTACCCATTTTTAATTATGAATTTTCTAAGAATTAGAATGTTTCTCCTCCTCTGAAACTAAATAGGAAAGAGATAAAACTCTGTTATCCTGCATGTGAATTGATTAAACACTGAATAAACTTTTCCATTTTGCTACGGTATTACGGCTCAGCTTAAAATGTAAAGCAAGCCTTGTATTATTAAGGCAATTCTTTTTTTGATACTCGAGAATTTTGCAGATCGTTTCTTTATTGTAAGAACGGTGGGACTGATTGACCTTAATGTTCTGGTTATAATTAAATATGATTCCATTAATTTCTATCACATCAAACGCTGACAGGTTTTTCTTGGCCAAAATCCTTGCACATTCATGCTTCTTTTCCGGATGTTTCAGATCGACAATATCACTGTAAATTTTTTTATAATCAGGTGTCATTGAGGGAGATTTTTTGTGATGATCCATTTGTAATATAATTGTAATATAATGATGTAGATTTTATCAGTTTATAGTTCTTTTTTAATGAACTGTATTTGAATGAAAATAAATACCAGAGTTCGTAAATTAATTCAGGAACGTTTCTCAACCGATCATAAGAATGCTTTCAATGCCTGAAGATAATAAACTAAACTGCCTTTGAACTTTACAACAGCTGTATCCTTTAATACCATTTACGGCTCTAGTACTTGACTTGGTCTTAATATCAACTAAACGATTGACTAGCTAATAAAAAGTATGTAGTTTGTGTTTTCATGTAAAAGTATATTTTCTATTCTATATACTCCAATGTTTTGGATACATCATGTATACATCTTTTGTTGAATGGTAAAAAATACAGAAATCTGTTACCCGTACGGGTTAATTAGCTCCCAAAAGGCAAAACAGAGTTATTTACTTGAAAATACGTGTGTTTCATTGTGCTGTACATTTGATGTATATGTTATTGGGTGGATCGCAATGCTTATTTTTCTTTAAAATCATCTCTGATGATTGGGCGGAGAATAACAAATCAGGGTAGGTGTAATCATTTCTTTGGAATAGATATCTTCCCAACTTGGAATTAACATCTCATTTCCTATAAAAAAGGCCAAAATAGCGGATTATAGTGTTCCATAGTTTTATTTTAGCTTCTAACTAAAAATACTCTATTTTTCACATATTTATTGAATATTATTTTAAAATAGAGTATTGCACAATAAAACTAATTATAACCATACAAAATATAAATTGATACCTCATCTATTTTTATCTGTATATTTTGCTATCCATTTATAGAGTGTAGTTTTTGGGATTTTATAATCATTTATTATTTCTAGCTTCGTTTTTTTTCCGGTTTCAATTTGTTCCAGGATAAATTCTATGATTTCCTTAGTGTAGATATTTTTCCTAAACTCGGGCAAGGAAGATCTTTTTTTATGAGAAGTATTAGCGGAAATATCCTTTTTCGGAGGAGAAAAGAGTATGAGGTGCTGTGAGTAGGCTCGGAAAAAATCATATTCTAACAGTTTGCTCCACCTCAATAATTTGTCCGTTGTAAGATCTTCTTCAAGGAACATTTGTTCAATTTCAGATTCGGTACATTTCATAAAATTACATACTCTCTGCATGTCTAATGCTTCTTCCTGAAACTTAGCTTTAATAGTACTACCAATATGTATTTTTTTAAAGTTCAAAATAAAAAGTATTATATGATTAAAATTTATTCTCGCAAAAAAAAGTAAAGTCTTGAGACTTATTTTCGTTTGGTTGATGACAAAAAAGCGTCTGAATTATAGTGAATGTTTTCACTACATAGCAAACAGATGATATTAATTCCTATTTGAGAAGAAATAATAACAAATAAAATTTTTTATCATTTTTGTTCAAATTTAGCACTGATTATTTTCTTCTACTAAAATCGTCATACAACATAAGTACATCACTTTATATCATACATGTAGGATCAAAAAAAATCCCGAAAAACGGGAGCCGCAAGTTTGATCAGTAGTATAGATCTCTATAAAATCAAAAATGAAAACTGATTTTGTTATTAAAATATTAAAGGAATTTACTTTGTGGTAAGAGGTAAAGCTTAGTTAAATTCTCAATCCAATGACGTGCTTTTGTTTTTATATAGCAAATGAGTCAATAAACTTTCTTAATTTGAATTTATATCTAATATTACAACCATGTAAAATTATTTATACATCAAAAGTACATCATCGATTTTTAAATTTAATAACAGGACATCTGTGTAATGAAAATTTTTTTTGATTGAGAAACATTAGGTTTGTTAGGGTTGTATAGTACTTCAATGAATTTATTCCATATAAATGAAATTCTGTGATTTTTTAATCTGTTATTGTATTGGAAATATTATTGGTGATGTTTTAATTGATTAATTGATTATTGTATTGTGTTTTCAGTGATAATGCTTTTTAGTTTAATTGGAATTAATGAAAATTTTCAATTATATCGGTGTTTTTTTATAATTTTATGGAAACAGAATTGTAATGTGTAGTTGGTTTGAAAAATTTATTATACATATCCTGTTAAGTTGTTTTTAAGTATTGATGTCACTTTTTGTCACTTTAGAAACTTATTATAAAATTTACTATGCAAACACTAAAGCTTAATCAATTTTCGAAAATATTGCTAAGCATCCTAATATGCCTGATATACCTGTCATTTTCTAATTTACTCTATTCTCAGACATATACTCCTCAATATATAGACAGTATGCTGATAAAAGTTAATGAGGATTTAAGGGTAAGCGGTAGAAAGAAAGAATTGATTAACCTTAATAATAAATTTTGCAATATCAGTAAAAAGCAGGATTATGTAAAAGGAGAAGTACTTTCATATATTAATTTGGGTAATATTTATGCTACCGTTGGAATGTATGAGAAAGCATTCCAATATCTGAATATTGCTGAAGAAAATCTCGAAGGAGTTGATGATTATTATCTGCATACAAAATTATATCAGGAGTACGGTCAGGCCAATTATGTGATAGGTCTTTATAAAAAAGCAATTAAGTATAATTCAAAATCAATTTATTATGGTAAACAAATAAAGAATAAGCGCGATCGAGAAATTTTATCAGTGGTTTATGCAAACAGGGCTGACTTTTTAAGAGAAACCAATTCAATTGATTCTTCGTTAATCTATTTACATAAAGCTTCAGAGATAAAACCTACGCCGGTGATCAATTCCACGATTGCTAACCACTATCTGCTTTTTGCTAAAAATGAGGATTCGGCACAAATGTATTTTAACAGAGCGTTTTCTCTTTTAAAACAAAGAGAGTACTGGGATCCTCAGAGAGCTCTTACTTATTTCTATTATGGGAATTTCTTATTTGAAAAACAGGATTATACTTCGGCATTAGACTATTATATTAAATCAGTAGAAATACTCAAAAAAACCCAAAGAATTTATCAGGTTCCCGTATTATACCAAGCTATTGCTAAGACCTATAAAGAATTAAACAACAGCTCAAAAGAAAAGTATTATCTGGAGAAATATACTAAATTAAATGATAGTCTGGAAAAGGTGTGGGATGAATCAATAAATACTTCTGTTGATAAGATGACTCAGGAAAAGGAGAAAGATGATATAGAAAAACAGCATTCCATCATTATATACAATGTAATCGTTTTTGCATTATTAGGTACTCTTGTAATTGTCTATTTTTTCTATCGTAAAAGAATTGCCAAAAAACACAGAATAATAGAGGAGAAAGAATTAGAGACAGAATTCTTAATAAAAAAAATGTCTGCTAATGATGAAAGGCTGATGTCTTTAGCCAAGAAAAATGATCCTTTATTTTTTAATGAATATCAAAGTTTTTATCCTGAGTTCGTTGAAAGACTTTTTGAAATTAATTCAAATCTATCAATAAACGAACTTTCTTTTTGTGCCATGATACAATTGGGTTTATCTTCTAAAGAAATCGCTCAATATAGTTTTATGCAGCACAGATCGGTACAAACAAAGAAAAACAGATTACGAAAAAAATTAAATATTCCATCCGATGTGGATATTTACTTTTTTTTACAAGGTCTGAATTCCAAATAATATTTTGGAGATTTTGACAGGACTTTTAGACGAGACAGTTGTTTGAAAATAAAAAGCTTCCTTAAAGAGAAGCTTTTTATTTTGTAATGTCAGAAATTTGAAATTTCAGCTCTGAAAAGTTAGTAATTGTTAGTTCATACAAGGGTTTAGTGAGCTTTCCAAAACCATATTTACAGAAAATGAATGGCAGTCCATTGGAATTAGCTGAATCATAATCGGTTTGAGTATCACCAATGTATACTGAGTTTTCAGTGGATAATTGATTTCTTTCCATGAGAAGCCGTATGTTTTCAGATTTATTTTTTTGGGTTCGTCCGTGAGACTCAAAATCAACAAACAGATCATTGAATTGATAATACTCTAAAAATGATTCAATATAACCATCCTGACAGTTGCTTACGATGAAAAGGGAACAGGTGCTGGACAGACTCTTTAAAGTTTCTTCCACACCATCATATAAGATTCCGCCTTCCAGGTGAAGTGTTTTATTTTCTTCTGCTACAATTTCAGAAAGGATTTTCCTGGCTTGCAGATCCGAAATACCGGGAATAATATCTTTTACAATATCATGCGCTAATAATCCCATATACTGATTCATATCTTCGGGTTTCAGGGCTTTTTTGATCAGCTGATGTTTACCCAATATTTCATTCCATATTTTGATGATCGTAGCTCTGGAATCCCATAATGTTCCATCCAGATCGAAGATTAGATTCTTGGTTTTCAAAATGATAGTTGATTGGATTAATGTAAGTATATAAAGGTTAAAAACTATATAATCATGCTCAGCTGCACTCTTTTTCTTGCTTCATCCACTTCCGTAACCTTTACGCGAACATGCTGATGAAGTTTTACCACTTCATTGACATCGGATACAAAACCGTCTTTTAGCTGGGAAATATGAACCAGTCCGCTTTCTTTGATTCCAAGATCTACAAAGCACCCAAAAGCGGTAATATTATTGACAATTCCCGGAAGGATCATTCCTGCTTTTAGATCTTTGATGCTTTTAACATTCGGATCAAACTCAAATACTTTTGCTGCCTTTCTTGGGTCCAGTCCCGGCTTCTCAAGTTCTTTTAAAATATCTTTAATTCCTAAAATTCCGATTTCGCCTGTAATGTAGTTTTCTGGTTTTACCAAGGCTATTTTTTCTTTGTTGGCTATCAGTTCATTGGTTTTAATACCTAAATCTTTTGCCATTTTCTCAACCACTCCATAAGCCTCGGGGTGTACAGCAGAGTTGTCCAACGGGTTTTGGGCATTAGATATTCTTACAAAAGCAGCGGCTTGCTGGAAGGCTTTTTCTCCAAGTCTTGGAACTTTTTTAAGCTGTTTTCTGTCTTCAAATGCGCCGTTTTCAGTACGGTAATTCACAATGTTCTCTGCCATTTTCTCTCCGATTCCTGAAACATAGCTTAAAAGTGACTTACTGGCGGTATTTAAATTAATTCCTACTGAGTTTACACATTTCATCACCGTAGAATCCAGCTCATTTTTCAGCTGAGTCTGATCTACATCATGCTGATATTGTCCGACACCAATAGATTTGGCGTCAATCTTTACTAATTCAGCCAGAGGATCAGAAAGTCTTCTTCCGATAGAAACTGCTCCGCGTACCGTTACGTCATACGAAGGAAACTCATCTCTTGCAATTTTACTTGCAGAATAGACTGATGCTCCAGCTTCTGAGACTACAAAAACCTGCAAAGGTTTATCAAATGCAATTTTTTTGATAAAGAATTCTGTTTCTCGGCTTGCTGTTCCGTTACCAATAGAAATAGCTTCAATATTATAAGCATTGACCATGGACCGGATTTTTTTCATAGCCATTCCGCTTTCATTCTGTGGAGCGTGGGGGTAGAGGGTTTCGTTGTGCAGTAAGTCTCCCTTTTCATCCAGGCACACTACCTTACATCCGCTGCGGTAGCCGGGATCTATTGCCAGGATTCTTTTTTCTCCTAAAGGTGGGGCAAGAAGGAGCTGGCTTAAGTTCTCAGAGAAAATTTCAATCGCTTTTTTGTCTGCTTTTTCTTTGGCTTCCTGCAGGGCTTCATTGGAAATCGCAGGTTCCAGAAGTCTCTTGTAGCTGTCTTTTATTGCCAGTGCAATCTGCTCCGAACTTTCGTTATTGGATTTGATTATCGCTTTTTCAATAAAATCAATCGCCTCTTCTTTGTCTATGCCTACATTTGTTTTTACAAAACCTTCTGCTTCTGCTCTCAGCATGGCGAGAAGTCTGTGAGAGGGTGTTCTGCCAAGGCTTTCTTCCCACTCAAAATATTGGGAGAATTTCTGTGCTTCTTCCTCGTCTTTTTTAGCTTTTACCACCTTGGAGGTAATTACTGCTTTGCGCTGAAATAGTCTGCGAAGGTTCTTGCGGACATACATGTTTTCATTGATCCATTCTGCCATAATGTCTCTCGCTCCCTGTAGTGCTTCTTCTTCTGAATTAACTTCATTGTTAATATATTTTGAGGCCAAAAACTGAATGTCATTGGTTTTCTGGCTCATAATAATTTTGGCTAAAGGTTCCAGCCCTTTTTCCTTGGCAGCATCCGCTTTGGTTTTCTTACGCTTCTTGAAAGGCAGATAAAGGTCTTCCAGCTCCTGAATCTCAAAGCTTTCTTCTATTTTCTGCTGAAGTTCAGGAGTTAATGCATTCTGTTCTTCTATTGATTTTAAAATAGATTCCTTTCTCTTAATAATTTCTTCAAATTGCTTACTGATCTTTGAGATCTGTTCAATCTGTATTTCATCAAGATTTCCGGTTTTGTCTTTTCGATAACGGGAAATAAAAGGAATAGTACAGTCTTCTGCTAATAATTGTAACGTATTGTTGATGCTCTTTTCTGAAATATTCAGCTGTCTCTGTATAAATTCTACGGTCGTCATTATTCTGTTTTCGGATAGCTAAAATAAGGTTTTGGATGAAATAAAGTGGAATTTATATAATTTAATACATATGATGCTTAATTTATTATTTATTTTAACTCTGTTTACGATTCAATAACCTAATGTTGTATATATAATTAATTTATTTATATTTGCAATTAGAGTTTACATGATTCAATAACTTACTTCATTAGGTTGATTGAATCGGTTGTGACTTGCTTTCAAATTTTTAAGATTGATAACCTCCATAAGTCTGGAGATGGATAAAACGAAAAATCCCTTGATGCTGCAACATCAAAGGGATTGTAACTTAGAATTAAATGTTTAATTTTTTAATTTATTGAAATGGAATTAAAAAACCTTATTTGCTTTCGTTCATTTAGACATTGGCGAAGCAAAAGGATAGTTCATCTATCTAAGCCTTTCTGTTTTTATTGCAAAAAACGTAAATAAAAACATTTCAATTAGGCAGTTTTTAGCTGCCTAATTGTTTTGCAAATATACTAAAATTGTATGATTTGTTATAAATAAAGAAGGCGAGTTACCCCGCCTTAAATGTTTTCACAACGGAATAATCCTTATTGTGAATTGCTTTCAAAATTATTGATACAAATATAAAATAAAATTTCTTTGAATGGTTTACGGAAAACCTCATTTTTAATAATTTTTTTCTTCCTATTTTTATTTACTTCAAAAAACTGATACTTATGATTAAAAATATACTTGGACTGGACTTGGGAGTTTCATCAATTGGCTGGGCTTACGTTCAGGAGGATTCTGAAAATTCTGAAAACAATAAAATCATAAAATTAGGAGTTCGTGTAAATCCATTAACTGTTGATGAACAGTTGAATTTTGAAAAAGGAAAACCGATCACAACCAATGCCGGAAGAACTTTAGCCAGAAGTGCGAGAAGAAATCTTCAAAGATTTAAACTTAGAAGGTCAAATCTTATAGATGTTCTAAAGAAAAATAATATTCTTAAAGAATCCGACTTACTTGCCGAAGCTGGCAAAAATTCAACATTTCAAACTCAGGAACTAAGAGCAAAGGCTGCAAATGAAAAAATAGAACTTTCAGAATTTGCCAGAGTTTTGCTTCTTATTAATAAAAAAAGGGGGTATAAAAGCAGCCGTAAAGCTAAAAATGAAGACGAAGGACAGATTGTAGACGGAATGGCTGTTGCCAAAAAATTGTATGAAGAGAATTTAACACCCGGAGAATATTCACATCAACTTTTACAACAGGGTAAAAAACAACTGCCTGATTTTTACCGTTCAGATTTACAGGCAGAATTTGATAAAATCTGGTATTTTCAGAAACAATTCAATCCTGAAATTTTCACCAATGAACTTTATGAAAGGCTTCGGGGTAAGAATAGAAATGCAACCTGGAAAGAATTGGAGATTCCATTTTCTCTTGTAGGTATCAAGCAGACCGGGACGATGCAGGAGAAAAAAGCAGAAAAATACTTTTGGAGAAGCGAAGCGGTGAAAAAACAATTGGATTTTGAAAGCCTAGCTGTTGTATTTCAGGAGATTAATAGCAATTTAAATAATTCCAGCGGTTATCTTGGTGCAATAAGTGATAGAAGTAAAGAGCTTTATTTTCATAATCAAACGGTCGGAGAATATTTATTTCAGCAGTTGAAACAAAACCCTCATACAAAGCTTAAAAATCAGGTTTTCTACAGACAGGATTACTTAGATGAATTTGAGAAGATATGGGAAACTCAATCAAAATATTATAAAGAACTAACGAAAGAATTAAAGCAGGAGATTCGGGATATTATTATTTTCTATCAAAGGAAGCTCAAATCACAGAAAGGTTTAATCAGTATCTGTGAGTTTGAAAACAGGGAAATTGAAGTAAAAGAAAATGGAAAAACAAAAAAGAAAACAGTTGGGCTAAAAGTGGCACCGAAATCCTCTCCGTTGTTTCAGGAATTTAAAATCTGGCAGGTTCTGAATAATTTACAATTTCAAAATGTAGATACAAAGGAAATATTCCCAATAGATTTAGATTTCAAGCAATCTATTTTTGATGAAGTCAATATAAAAGGAAAACTTTCTGCAAAAGATGTTTTAGATCTTGTTGGATATTCAGGAAAAGAATGGAAAACTAATTTCAAAGATATTGAAGGAAATTATACTAATGAAAATTTATATACTGCTTTTCTAAAGATTATTGCCAGTGAAGGAATAGAATTCCCAAAAGAATTTAAATTGACCATTGATGACGAAATTAAAGTTTCTAAAGTAAATGCTTCTGCAGAAATTATAAAATTATTTGTCAGAGAAAAGTTTTCAGGATTAGGAATTGATACTTCTGTTCTGGATTTTAATCCGGAGTTGGAAGGAAATGATTTTGAAAAACAGGCTTCTTATCAACTGTGGCATTTACTGTATTCTTATGAAGGCGATGATTCTCCTTCAGGGAACGAAAAACTTTATGAGTTACTGCAAAAAAAATTCGGGTTCAAAAAAGAACATTCCAAAATAATAGCTGAAATTGGTTTTCCGCAGGATTATGGAAGTCTGAGTTCTAAAGCAATGCGAAAGATCTATCCATATATTAAAGAACATAAATATAGCATAGCCTGTAATTATGCGGGATACAATCACTCTAAAAATTCATTGACCAAAGAGCAACTGGAGAACCGAATTTTAAAAGAGAAATTGGATATTCTTCCCAAAAATTCTTTACGAAATCCAGTAGTCGAAAAGATTTTAAATCAAATGATTAATCTTGTGAACTCTTTAATTGATGAATATAGTGAAAAAGATAAAGAAGGACAGATTGTTAAATATTTCAAATTTGATGAAATAAGAATTGAATTGGCTCGAGAACTCAAACTTAATGCCGAAGAACGCGCTACGATGACTTCTGAGATTAACAAAGCTACCATACAACACCAGAAATATGCAGAAGTTTTGCAAAAGGAGTTTGGTATAAAAAGTCCTTCAAGAAATGATATTATCCGATATAAATTATACTTAGAATTAGCAAATAATGGTTTTAAAGATTTATATACCGATGTGAAAATTGAAAGAGAAAATTTATTTACAGATAAATACGATATCGATCACATTATTCCACAATCCCGATTTTTTGATGACAGTTTCTCCAATAAAGTTTTAGTTCCGAGAAGTGCTAATCTTAAAAAAGGAAATTTTACGGCTTTCGATTATCTTGAGATTGAAGGAAAAGAAAAATTAGAGAAATTCCTCAATATCATAAAAGATCTGTACGACAAAGGATCAATTACCAAAGCAAAATATGAGAAGTTACAGAAAAAAGGATCTGAAATAGGAGAGGGTTTTATTGAAAGGGATTTGCGAAACACACAATATATTGCGAAAAAATCTAAGGAAATACTTTTTGGAATCACAAATGCTGTAATCCCAACATCAGGTAGAATAACGGATAAACTTCGTGAGGATTGGAATCTCGTCAACACAATGAAAGAGCTTAATTTGGAAAAATACAGAAAATTAGGTCTTACAGAAATGGTTATTAATTCAAAAGGAGAGGAGAAACAGAGAATTATAGACTGGACAAAAAGAAATGACCACCGTCATCACGCAATGGATGCCTTAACGGTTGCTTTCACTACCCTTAATCACATTCAGTATTTGAATTATTTAAATGCGAGAAAAGATGAAAAGCATAAAGAGCATCAAAATATTTTTGGTATCGAAAATTTAATTACAGAAGTCATTGAAAAGAAAAACGGGTCAAAGGAAAGAAGATTCAAAGAGCCTATTAAAAATTTTAGAGCAGAAGCTAAAAAGTATTTAGATGAAATATTAATTTCACATAAGGCTAAAAATAAAGTAGTTACCAAAAACATTAATAAAATTAAGAAAAAGGGAAGTGTAGTTGCAAAAACTGAACTGACTCCAAGAGGTCAGCTACATAAAGAAACGATTTACGGAAGTTCAAAATTTCTTAAAATAAAAGAAGAAAAAATATCAGGAAAATTTGATGCAGAAACAATTCAGAAAGTTCAGAATGAGAAATACAGGAATGCTTTACTGAACAGGTTACAGGAGTTTGGCGGAGATTCTAAAAAAGCATTCACCGGAAAAAATGTTATTTCTAAAAATCCAATATTTCTTAATGCTGAAAAAACGGAGCAATTACCTGAAACGGTAACTTTAGCTTGGTATGAAACAGGTTATACGATCAGAAAAGCTGTTAATCCCGATAATTTTAAAGATTTTAAAAATATTGAAAAAGTTATTGATAAAGGAGTTCGGGATATTCTAACCGAAAGATTAAAAGAATTTAACGGAAACTCTAAAGAAGCCTTTTCTGATTTGGAAAAAAATCCGATTTGGCTTAACAAATCAAAAGGAATTTCAATAAAGACGGTTACTATTACAGGAATTAATAATGCCGAAGCTCTACATTACAAAAAAGATCACTTAGGAAAGTATATTTTAGATGAAAACGGTCAAAGGATAGCTGTTGATTTCGTCAGTACAGGAAATAATCATCACGTTGCAATTTATGAAGATGAAAATGGAAACCTACAGGAGAAAGTTGTGAGTTTTTATGAAGCCGTTGAAAGAGTGAATCAGAACTTACCTGTTATTGATAAAGAATATAATTCTGAGTTAGGTTGGAAATTTTTATTTACAATGAAGCAGAATGAAATGTTTTTATTTCCATCAGAAGATTTTGATCCTAAAGAAAATGATTTATTTGATGAAAAGAATCTGAGTTTGATTTCTAAAAATCTTTTTAGAGTACAGAAATTCACAATTAAAGATTATTTCTTTAGACATCATTTAGAAACAACAGTTGAAGATAATTCTGCATTGAAAGGCATCACTTGGAGAAGAGAAGGATTGAACGGATTAAAAGGTATTTTAAAAGTTCGTTTGAATCACTTGGGAAAAATAGTTCAGGTAGGAGAATATTAAATTCTAAGATATGATCACCCGTTCCATCTACATCGGCAATCCCGCTTACCTTAAGCTCAAAGACGAGCAGATGAAAATCCTCTGCCCGGAAACCAAAACGGAAAAGGGGAGTGTCCCTGTGGAAGATTTGGGATTATTGATGCTGGATCATTATCAGATTACTATTTCGCACCATCTGATTCAGAAAATGATGGGAAATAATGTGGTGGTGGTGAGTTGTGATGCCCATCATTTACCGCACGGAATAATGCTTCCGCTGTACGGACATACCGAACATTCCGATCGGGTAAAAGATCAGCTGGAAGCCAGTGAACCACTGAAAAAGCAGCTCTGGAAACAGACGGTGGAATGTAAAATTGAAAATCAGAAAAATGTACTGATGAAACTGGGAAATTATTACGAACCGATGATTGAATACCAAAGAAACGTAAAGTCCGGCGATATAACGAATATGGAGGGGATTGCGGCGCAGCATTACTGGAAATACCTCATCAGTCTGGACTTTTTGAGGCAGCGTTTTGGAGATTCACCCAATCAGTTCTTTAATTTCGGGTATGCGGTTCTCAGAAGCATTGTTGCAAGAGCCATCGTGGAAACAGGGTTATTGCCCGTTCTTGGTATTTTTCATAAAAATAAATACAATCCGTATTGCCTTGCAGACGATCTGATGGAACCTTACCGCCCGTTTATTGATTTACTGGTGATGCAGTGGCTGAAAATTCATCCTGATACGGAAGAATTGTCGAAAGAATTTAAGGCTCATATTCTTCAGATTGCAACCAAAGACGTGCATATTGATGACAAAACGAGACCGTTGCTGGTTGCGGTAAAAACTACGGCTTCATCGCTTTACAAATGCTATACAGGAGAAAAACGGCTGATCTCTTATCCTCAACTGTTATGAATGCCGAAAGGTTTAATGCATACCGAATTATGTGGGTTTTAGTATTATATGACCTCCCGACCGAAACGAAAGCGAATATGAAAGATGCGAACCGCTTTCGGAAGGCATTAATTGATGACGGCTTTACGTTATTTCAGTTTTCAATGTATGTACGCCACTGTCCAAGCCGTGAAAATGCTGAAGTTCATATTAAAAGGGTAAAATTTATGCTTCCAAAAGCCGGGAAAGTGGCCATCATGTGCATTACCGATAAACAGTTTGGAGACATCGAGATCTTTTTTGCCAGAAATAAAGAAGAGCCGCCACCAACTTTCCAGCAGCTTGAATTATTCTAAATTTTAATTTCTAAAATAAAAATAATCTACTGGTTTTCAGTAGATTATTTTTTGAGGCTGTGACTCATCACGAAGATAATAATTTTTGAAAGCAATTCACAACCTTCCTTTCGGGGTCGCTTATTGGTGGGTTGCTGTGACTCATCACGAAGATAATAATTTTTGAAAGCAATTCACAACTGCGATAAATGACAATAATTTTTCAGGTCTGCTGTGACTCATCACGAAGATAATAATTTTTGAAAGCAATTCACAACTCCAAAAGTTGTAAAGATATAGCTTACTCCGCTGTGACTCATCACGAAGATAATAATTTTTGAAAGCAATTCACAACACAACTTTCCGGATTGATAACTGCTTCGGTGCTGTGACTCATCACGAAGATAATAATTTTTGAAAGCAATTCACAACTTGGAGCGTTGGAAAGAAATCATGAGAAAAGCTGTGACTCATCACGAAGATAATAATTTTTGAAAGCAATTCACAACCAGTTGAAGTTGATGGAATTATCCATTTTAGCTGTGACTCATCACGAAGATAATAATTTTTGAAAGCAATTCACAACACGCCAACATCTGTTGTTGAGTCTGCCAAAGCTGTGACTCATCACGAAGATAATAATTTTTGAAAGCAATTCACAACTTCCTGCTTGAAATCAAATGACAAGGAAAAGCTGTGACTCATCACGAAGATAATAATTTTTGAAAGCAATTCACAACAATCTTATCTATACAAAAATATCTTATCAAGCTGTGACTCATCACGAAGATAATAATTTTTGAAAGCAATTCACAACTTCCTGTCTGAAATCGAAAGATAAGGAAAAGCTGTGACTCATCACGAAGATAATAATTTTTGAAAGCAATTCACAACTAGAGGTGTTTACTCAATGAAACAATGTGAGCTGTGACTCATCACGAAGATAATAATTTTTGAAAGCAATTCACAACGCAACGACATTTCTTTCCTTAGAGCATTATGCTGTGACTCATCACGAAGATAATAATTTTTGAAAGCAATTCACAACCAGAGCTACTGCCTATCGTGATTATGCCTGGCTGTGACTCATCACGAAGATAATAATTTTTGAAAGCAATTCACAACTATAATAACGTAATCATTCCCAATAGAGCGGCTGTGACTCATCACGAAGATAATAATTTTTGAAAGCAATTCACAACACTCTTTCCAGTTTGGAAGACAAAGACACAGCTGTGACTCATCACGAAGATAATAATTTTTGAAAGCAATTCACAACAGGATCCTATCCATTCCCTGGCTGGCTGATGCTGTGACTCATCACGAAGATAATAATTTTTGAAAGCAATTCACAACTGGATCTCTAACTTTCCCGCGTTTAGCTTCGCTGTGACTCATCACGAAGATAATAATTTTTGAAAGCAATTCACAACATAAATAACAACGGTCGTAAACTCATCCTGGCTGTGACTCATCACGAAGATAATAATTTTTGAAAGCAATTCACAACTTGGTTGCGAGGGCTTCGAGGGTAAGGTATGCTGTGACTCATCACGAAGATAATAATTTTTGAAAGCAATTCACAACAGCCTTATTTTGTCTTGCTGGAGGAGTATCGCTGTGACTCATCACGAAGATAATAATTTTTGAAAGCAATTCACAACTGCTGGGAGTTACGGGATTAATTTTGCTCAGCTGTGACTCATCACGAAGATAATAATTTTTGAAAGCAATTCACAACGCTGCTACCTTCGCCAATATTACTTCCTTCGCTGTGACTCATCACGAAGATAATAATTTTTGAAAGCAATTCACAACGATTCGAGCATTAGGATAATCAGCCGGATTGCTGTGACTCATCACGAAGATAATAATTTTTGAAAGCAATTCACAACGAGGTTGATTTTATCACTTTCAGAATATTTGCTGTGACTCATCACGAAGATAATAATTTTTGAAAGCAATTCACAACTAACTATGAGGCGGTGTATCCAACAGGAGAGCTGTGACTCATCACGAAGATAATAATTTTTGAAAGCAATTCACAACTATAACCGAATAGACGTTGAAAAAGGCGTTGCTGTGACTCATCACGAAGATAATAATTTTTGAAAGCAATTCACAACAGCCACTTACAACTCTATTTTTCAAGCGGGGCTGTGACTCATCACGAAGATAATAATTTTTGAAAGCAATTCACAACCTATCATAGGATTAACCATAATAAATCTAAGCTGTGACTCATCACGAAGATAATAATTTTTGAAAGCAATTCACAACATAGCAGCAGCAGCAGCAGCGGCGGCGGTCGCTGCTGTGACTCATCACGAAGATAATAATTTTTGAAAGCAATTCACAACAAATGGTTGGCAATAAAAGATGGTGTAGAAGCTGTGACTCATCACGAAGATAATAATTTTTGAAAGCAATTCACAACTTGATCTTCTGTCATACTATAATTATTTTAGCTGTGACTCATCACGAAGATAATAATTTTTGAAAGCAATTCACAACCCCGAATTGATTATGTCATTTTTAACGATTGCTGTGACTCATCACGAAGATAATAATTTTTGAAAGCAATTCACAACAAACTATTGATACAATCAGGACGAATCCCGGCTGTGACTCATCACGAAGATAATAATTTTTGAAAGCAATTCACAACGTATTCAATATGTTGATGAACTGCTGAGCGGCTGTGACTCATCACGAAGATAATAATTTTTGAAAGCAATTCACAACAATAGTAACTATTTTATTATTCTCCATCTAGCTGTGACTCATCACGAAGATAATAATTTTTGAAAGCAATTCACAACAATGAAATCAATTATCACGGGGCTTTTATCGCTGTGACTCATCACGAAGATAATAATTTTTGAAAGCAATTCACAACTACAACAGAATACATTTATGCAATATGACGGCTGTGACTCATCACGAAGATAATAATTTTTGAAAGCAATTCACAACTATATTTATGGAAAAACATCAACAAAACATGCTGTGACTCATCACGAAGATAATAATTTTTGAAAGCAATTCACAACGAGCTACTTTTTCATTGTTTGCATACTACCGCTGTGACTCATCACGAAGATAAGAATATCCGTAAATGGTTTTTATCATTGCAAATAATAAAAATACCACATTTCTTGACGTATGTTAAGGGATCTCCAATTAGGTTTTTCTATTTTTGTACCCGAAAACAACAAAATTTCAATAAACTTTTTTAAAACAGTTCAATATGAAAAAAATTAGCGTAATTGCATTAGTAGGAGTAGGATTGCTTTTAGCATCATGTAATAAAGAAAAATCAGCAGAGTCTGCAGCGACAGCTCAGGAGCAGACAGTAGCTGAAAGCAAAGGTGAAACACTGGCAGTAGATACAGTAGCTTCAGTAGTGAACTGGAAAGCTTTCCACAAAGGAGGGATGGCACCTCGTTGGGGAACACTTACGGTAAAGTCTGGAGACATCAGTGTTGATGCAGGTCAGGTTGCAGCAGGAAATTTTATTATTGATATGAATTCTATCAAAGTAGACCCGGCTTCAGTAACAGAAAAAGATAAAAAACCGGCTGATCTTGAAGCTCACCTTAAAAATCCTGATTTCTTTGATGTAGCGAAAAACCCTACTTCAGATTTCAAAATTACAAGTGTTACAGATTTGAAAGAAGCACCAAAAGACGCTGTAGCAGGAGCTAATAAAACGGTAAGTGGAAACCTTACACTATCAGGAAAGACAATGAACGTTACCTTCCCTGCGAAAGTAGAGGTAGCTGAAAATTCAGCAGCTATTCAGGCTAAGTTTACTGTGAACAGAGCAGATTGGGGACTTAAATTCGGTACTTCTGAAGCAGATCCGGCAGAATGGATGATCAGCAAAGATATCGAGATTGCGATCGACGTAAAAGCTAAAAAATAAGTTATTTAAACTTTAATAACGACAAGAGCTGTCTTCATGAAGGCGGCTCTTTTTTATTTTAGATTTTTTTGATCAAATAGATAAAAAATTAATTGATAATCTTAGAATTCTGAATTCTTACACAAAATTCACTTCCAAGATACAAAGGATTACCATGTTTCTCAGACCAGAATCCATCCAGAACGTCTTTGCTGAGGCAGCGGTAAACAGCAACTCCTTTGTAGATTTTATCATCTTCTCCTTTGTAGTTGAAATTAATCACTAAAATCTGGTCTTTGTAAAATCCTGTTCCATTTTGCTGATGGTCGCCAATCATCCATTGAGCAGTAATACGGTTATTCTCATCAATAGTTAAGGTTAATATTCCATGATAAGATGGATGGAAAGATTCTTCCTGATTACTTCCCTCAATTGAATAGCTTCCTGCAAGATCCTGTACCGTCATTGAATTGTTTTTAAGAAGGACAAATTTAAAAAATCTTATTCTGATAAAACTGCCAACATGATAAATAAGTATAAATTTAAGAGTTGCTCCATGTACAAATTAAGCTTTACTTTTGCAGTAAATTAATTTTAGAATGATTCCTTTTCTGTTGATAATGAACCTTATTACATTTGGTGTCTTTGGTTTTGATAAATGGCAGGCCCAAAAACATCAATGGAGAATTTCAGAAAATACCCTTTTATTACTCTCTATTTTAGGCGGAATTTTAGGAGCTGCTTCCGGAATGATTCTTTTTAATCACAAAGTTTCCAAAAAGTCCTTTCTAATGAAATTCATTCTTGTGGTTTTAATTGATCTGGTGTTTTTTTATCGATTGATAAGGCATTGATATTAAAAATGTTAATTGTTTTAATATTACGTTTGGTGTTATATTTTTTTAATATTTTTATCATGCTAATAACAAATAAACAAACAACATGAAAATCTCAAAAAAATCTCGAGAATTGAAATGAAATCGGTACAAGGAGGAATTATTAAAGGAATGGTAAGATATAAAGATGCCGATACATGTGCTGTAAGATGGGGTTGGGGAACCGGATTCTCCAGTAATTGCGGTGAGTTTGATATTATATGCGGAGAACCACCTGCAGTAGATCCATGTGAAGTACAGATCTGTATGTAGATAGTTTAAAGAGTGTTTTTTGAACACTCTTTTTTTATTGTCTTCTAAATAAGTATTTTGAACAAATTATTAAATATTTTGATAACTAAATATTTTTTCATTAAAAATCACTACTTTTGCACCCGTAAAAATCTTTTATGCAAAACATTAGAAATATTGCGATTATCGCACACGTTGACCACGGAAAGACGACTTTGGTTGACAAGATCATTCACGCTACCAACATTTTCAGAGAAAATCAGGAGAGTGGGGAGTTAATTATGGATAACAACGATCTTGAAAGAGAAAGAGGGATCACTATCTTATCCAAGAATATTTCTGTTACTTATAAAGACACAAAAATTAACGTAATTGATACTCCTGGTCACGCCGATTTTGGTGGAGAAGTAGAAAGAGTATTGAAAATGGCTGATGGGGTTATTTTGTTGGTGGATGCGTTCGAAGGACCAATGCCACAAACAAGATTCGTACTACAGAAAGCATTGGAATTAGGATTGAGACCATTAGTGGTTATCAATAAAGTAGATAAGCCAAACTGTCGTCCGGACGAAGTTCACGATAAAGTATTTGACCTGTTCTTCAACCTTGAAGCTACTGAAGAACAATTGGATTTTCCTACGTTCTATGGATCTTCAAAACAAGGATGGTTCAACACCTCATTAGAGCAGACTGAAGATATCTTACCATTATTAGACGGTATTTTACAATATGTTCCTGAACCGAAAGTAACAGAAGGAAATCTTCAGATGCAGATTACTTCTCTTGACTTCTCTTCTTTCTTAGGAAGAATTGCAATCGGGAAAGTAACAAGAGGTGAGATCAAAGAATCTCAATGGATTGGTCTTGCCCAGGCAGAAGGTAAAATCGTAAAAGGAAAAGTAAAAGAACTTTACGTTTTCGAAGGATTAGGAAAGAAAAAAGTAACCGAAGTAAAAGCAGGAGATATCTGTGCTGTAGTAGGTTTTGATGCATTCCAGATTGGTGATTCTTTCGTTGATCTTGAAAACCCTGAGCCATTGGAAAGAACAGCAATTGACGAGCCTACGCTGAACATGACGTTCTCTATCAACAACTCACCTTTCTTCGGTAAAGACGGAAAATATGTTACTTCCAACCACCTTAAAGAAAGATTAACAAAAGAATTAGAGAAAAACCTTGCATTAAGAGTTCAGCAGACTGACGATGCCAATACATTCCTTGTATTCGGTAGAGGTATTCTTCACTTGTCAGTTTTGATCGAAACGATGAGAAGAGAAGGATACGAAATGACAATTGGTCAGCCGCAGGTTATCTTCAGAGAAATTGATGGTGAGAAATGCGAGCCTTATGAATCTTTGGTTGTTGACGTTCCTGAAGAATTTGCTTCAAGAGTTATTGACCTGGCAACTCAGAGAAAAGGTGACCTTCACATTATGGAAACTAAAGGTGAAATGCAGCACATGGAATTCGAAATTCCTTCAAGAGGTTTGATCGGATTACGTTCTCAGATGTTGACAGCTACTGCTGGTGAAGCTATCATGGCACACCGTTTCACAGAGTACAAGCCTTTCAAAGGTGCTATTCCTGGAAGAAACAATGGAGTTCTGATCAGCAAAACTACAGGTCCTGCTACAGAATATTCTATTGCTAAACTACAGGATAGAGGTAAGTTCTTCGTGGATCCGGGTGAGGAAATCTACACAGGGATGATCATTGGTGAACAAAACAAACCTGGAGACCTGGTAGTAAACATTGTAGAAGCAAAACAGCTGAACAACATGAGAGCTTCAGGAAAAGATAAAGATACTGGTGTTGCTCCAAAAATCTTATTCTCTCTGGAAGAATGTATGGAATACATCCAGGGTGATGAAGCGATTGAGGTAACTCCGAACTTCATCAGAATGAGAAAGAAAATCCTTTCTGAAGAAGAAAGAAAAAGAGTAGAAAGATCTGCAAAAGCATAATCTAAATAATTTTTAAAGTCCTCAGTAATGAGGACTTTTTATTTTAAAAAAAACAAATGATGAATTTTATTTTTAAAATCGCCTGTAAAGATGAAAAAGGTTTAGTACATAAGATCTCGGATGTGCTGTTGAAAAACAATCTTAATATTGTAAAAAATGACGAGTTTGTGGACAGAGAAAAGTCATTGTTCTTTATGAGAACCGAAGTTTCGGGCATTGCTGATCCTCAAAAAGTGATGGATCAAATCAAAGATCAATTGGGGGATTGCAACATTGAACTAAGCAAAAATACACCCAAAAATATTGTTGTTTTGGTGACAAAAGAACATCATTGTTTGTCAGATTTGCTGATCAGAAACCATTTCAAGGATCTTAACTTTAATATTCTGGCGGTTATCGGGAATTATGAAAGTCTAAAAGATATGACAGAGAAATTCGGTGTTCCGTTTCACTATATTTCTACAGAAAATATCACAAGAGAGGAGCATGAAATTCAAATCATACAAACCCTCAAAAATTATGAATTTGATTATCTGGTTTTAGCCAAGTTCATGAGAATCCTTTCAACCAATTTTGTTGAAAAATTTAAAGGAAGAATAGTTAATATACATCATTCATTTTTACCTGCTTTTATTGGTGCAAATCCTTACAGACAGGCTTTTGAAAGAGGAGTAAAAATCATTGGAGCAACAGCACATTTTGTGACTGATGATCTGGATGAAGGCCCAATAATCTATCAGGATATTATCAAGGTGAGTCATTCCAAAACAGCAAAAGATCTTGCGAATCTGGGAAGGGATGTTGAAAGAAATGTCCTGGCAAATGCTTTGAAACTGGTTTTTGAAGATAAAGTTTTTATTGATGGAAATAAGACTATTATTTTTGAATGATGAGTTGAAAATATAATTTATTATAATAAATTTTAAAAGCTAAAAAATAATTTATTGTAGTTTTGCAGACTATGAGAATGAATAAATTAAAACTTATCGTTTTATTGGGCGTTTTTGCATCGTATACTACCTCATGTTCCGTTCAGAACAATCTTGTAAAAACACCCTCCACGAAGAATCCGACAAAACCCACCAACAATACAAATCCTCCAAAAGTAATTCCGGTAGCAACAAAATCAACAACAGGAACAGCAGCTTCAACGGAAGAAAATTTCAGAACCAATCTTCCGGAAATCAAAAGAGAATTCCGCGGAGCATGGATTGCCAGTGTAGCCAATATCAACTGGCCTTCAAGAAATGACCTTACAGTAGATCAGCAGAAGGCAGAAGCAATCAGTATGCTTGATATGCTGAAAGATAATAATTTCAATGCGGCTATTTTCCAGATCAGACCTTCTGCAGATGCACTTTATACAAGTAATATCGAACCATGGTCTTATTTCCTGACCGGAGAAACAGGAACGGCTCCTTACCCAAACTATGATCCGCTTCAGTTTTGGATCGAAGAAGCTCATAAAAGAGGCTTGGAGCTGCATGTCTGGTTAAACCCCTACCGTGCCCATCATACCAACGGAGGAGCTGTAAATAAGCTGTCAATGGCCAATAAACTGTCCGATATTGTGGTAAGACTAAAGAATGGAATGTACTGGTTTGATCCCGCTAATCCGAAAACACAAGGCCATGTGTCCAATGTGGTAAAAGATATTGTAAAAAGATATGATATTGATGCTGTGCATTTCGATGATTATTTCTATCCTTATGCTACTTACAATAAAGGAGCAGATTTTCCAGATAACGCCAGTTGGAATGCTTACTTAAGCAACGGAGGTACTTTATCCAGAGCAGATTGGAGAAGAGATAACGTGAATAAATTTGTAGAACGTATCTATAAAGAAATTCATGCAGAAAAAAATAATGTAAGATTTGGGATTAGCCCGTTTGGAATCTGGAAACCCGGATATCCTGCAGGAATTGTAGGGTCTTCTCAGTATGACGAACTGTATGCAGATGCTAAACTTTGGTTAAATAAAGGCTGGGTAGATTATTTCTCTCCACAGTTGTACTGGCCGGTAGATTCCAAAGGGCAAAGCTTTGAAGCCTTGTTAAGCTGGTGGCAGTCTGAAAATACAATGAACCGTCACTTGTGGCCGGGGCTTAATACAGTTGAGATTAAAGTTTCAGACCGTCCTGCAGAAATTAAAAATCAGATCGCTATTTCCAGAAATATTCTTAAAAATGATGCAGGAGAAATTCACTGGAGCATTGCCGGTCTTACCAAAAATCCCAATATGCTGCCTGCTTTGAAAAGCGGACCATACAATGAAAAAGCATTAGTTCCCAAATCTCCATGGATTAAAACTGTTCCGTTACAAACTCCTACCTTATTTATTGCTGATAACGGAAGCTTTGCTCAGACAAGCTGGAGTAGCAAAAATACAGCCGATGTATTTTTATGGGTACTTTTCACTCAGTACAACGGAGTGTGGCAAACAGAAATTCTGACATTGGATACGCTTTCAAAAGATATTCCCAAATCTAAAGACGGAAAAAAATTGAATGCCGTTGCCATCAAAGCCATCGACAGATTAGGAAATGAAAGTGATTATTCAGCGAGAAGAATTAAATAACCAGGCTGAAAACTGCTCCCGATACGTCATTGCAAACTTTTCGGAAACGCAATTCCAACTATAAATTTAAAACTCGGTTCTGTCTTGGAACCGGGTTTTATTTTAGAATAACTATAAATTATCAATTTAAAATACTGCAAATCAGTTATATTTTTAATTAAAACGTGTGTTTTTAAGTAAATTGAAAACTTTATCGGAATCATTTTTGCATAAGTAATCCCATAATCACCAAAATATAACATTATGAATACTAAAAGACTTTCCACCAATATGGAAAAAGCACTTAGTGACCAGATGAACAAGGAAATTCATGCATCACACATTTTTTTATCTTATGGAATCTGGGCCGATGATAAAGGCTATCAGGGGATTGCTAATTTTCTGTACCGACACGCCCAGGAAGAGAGAAATCACTCCATCAAATTCATGGAATATATTTTAAACAGAGGAGGTAAACCAAAAGTAACGGCTATTCCGGCTCCTCCAGCTGATCCTAAAACACTTACAGCATGCTTTGATGGTGTTTTTAAACATGAAGTGGATAATACCACTGCCATTTATAAAATTGTAGATCTTTCTATGGAAGAAAAGGACTGGGCTACGTGGAATTTCATGCAATGGTTTGTACAGGAACAGATTGAAGAAGAAACATTAGCACAGAATTTAATAGATAAATTAAAAATTGCAGGAGGTGACAGAGCTACCGATGAATCTTTATTTACTTTAGATAAGGCATTACAGGAAGCACCCAATGATGTTCCGCTGGCCCAGAATGCTACAGGAGCTAATCCGTAAGAATACCTGGTAAAACTAAACCTTTTGAAAATCTGTCAGAATACTGGCAGATTTTTTTATTATGAAACTCCCTCAAAAATCACTATCTTTGCACACTCGTAATTCAAGGTTCTGAGTTCAATGTTTAAAGTTGAGAATACCTTGGGTTGCTCCTAAATCTTAAACTTTGAATTTTACAATATGAAATGTGGAATCGTAGGCCTGCCGAATGTAGGTAAATCAACACTTTTTAACTGTCTGAGCAATGCAAAAGCTCAATCAGCAAACTATCCTTTCTGTACTATTGAACCGAACCTTGGAACGGTTTCTGTACCGGATCAGAGATTGTTTGAACTGGAGAAAATCGTAAAACCTGAGAGAGTTTTACCTGCTGTAGTTGAGATTGTGGATATTGCAGGTCTTGTAAAAGGAGCCAGCAAAGGAGAAGGATTGGGGAACCAGTTCTTAGCTAACATCCGTGAGTGTGAAGCGATTATTCACGTTTTAAGATGTTTTGACAATGGAAATATCGTTCACGTAGAAGGTTCTGTAGATCCGTTAAGAGATAAAGAAATTATTGATATAGAGCTTCAGCTGAAAGACCTTGAAACTGTAGGTAAAGCAGTGGAGAAAGCTAAAAAATTCATCAAATCAGGGAAGAAAGAAGATATTCTTACTTACGAAACCCTTCAGAATTTACAGAAATTTCTTGAAGATGGTAAAAATGCAAGAGAATTCGCGACTGATGATTTTACAAAATCAATCATCGGAGAAGTTCAATTGTTGACAAATAAACCGGTTCTTTACGTTTGTAACGTAGATGAAAACTCTATCAAAAACGGAAATGAATGGATCGCTAAGATTGAAGAAATGGCTAAAGGTGAAGGAGCTGAAGTAGTAGTACTGGCAGCTCAGATCGAAGCCGATATCAACGAGCTTGAGACTTTCGAAGAAAGAGAAATTTTCCTTGATGAGCTAGGGCTTACAGAACCTGGTGTTAACCGTTTGATCAGAAAAGCGTATGATCTTTTGAAACTTCAGACGTATTTTACAGCTGGGGTAAAAGAAGTAAGAGCCTGGACTATCGGACAGGGATGGACTGCTCCACAAGCTGCAGGAGTAATCCACACAGACTTTGAAAAAGGATTTATCCGTGCAGAAGTAATCAAGTATAATGATTACGTAAACTATGGTTCTGAAGTAAAAGTAAAAGAAGCCGGAAAGCTTTCTGTAGAAGGGAAAGAATATATCGTGCAGGATGGCGACATCATGCACTTCAGATTCAACGTATAAGAAAAAGTATTAAAGTTAGTTATATTAAAAAGCGCTTCCATGTATTTGGGAGCGTTTTTTGCTTTTATATACATCGGGTTGAATTTTTATTTTGTAATTAAAATTCAGAAAAATTACGCAGCAAAAAAAATGCTCCCTGAAATCAGAGAGCAGTCTTTGTTGTTTTATCTTACAATCAAATACCTGTTTCGAATCTGCATTTTGACTCCATACAAGATGGGGAGAAAACCACACAGTTGCCAACTATATCTGTACATCTTAAATCTGCCTGCCCGCTTCGACACTGTGGCTCATAGCATGAAGGATGAATTTTTGTACATATCGTTCCATTTTGTATACTACATATCATTACGCCTCCTTTAATGGTCTTCAACTCTTTTTTATTCAGTTTTTTACCATTATTTAAATGTTGATTTTTCATTCGTTAAAGTTTTTATGGTTTAGTTTCTTTTCTTTTCTTTTCTTTTACAATTCAATACCAGGCTGGCATTGAATTTCTGCACAGGTAAAAGAATATTTCTTGCAGGTAAGGTCTGGAAGCAGACACATTTCTTTTCCTCCGGTAATTACTCTTAACTGTTTTTTGTTCAGTTTTTTTCCGAGAGTTAAGTTTTTGCTTTTCATTGGTTTAATTTTTAATGGGTTAGTTTTAACGAAAATAATAAAAATAAATGATTTATATCACTGTATATAGAAAAAAATAAAAAAAATATAATACTGTATCTGTAATATCGTGATAAATTTTCAATAGAATAAGTGATTCTATTGAAAATTTCAATAAATACGCATGGTATATTTTTTTGAAATTAAAAAAAATCTTGAGATCGGACGAGCAATCTGTAATCATTTCAAAAAAGGTTGATTGATAACTTCGTATATTTGAATTTTACAAATTATCTGCCATGGAAAAAGCAGCACATACCTCACTGGAAGATTTTTATAAAGAGATGGCTGCCAAACTGGGCAAAGATCTTGAAAGTATTTTCCCAAAAGGACTTCACAAAGACATTGGTCACTTTAATGTTTTTGATATTGCCCAAACAATAGAAAGGGCAAAGACTACTTCTGAGATGCCTTATAACAGGAGGAAATACTATAAAATAAGCTTTATAAAAGGAAGAAACAGGGCAGAATATGCAGATAAAGTCATTTCAATACAACAGAACGCTCTGTTATTTGCAACCCCTAAAGTCCCTTATCACTGGGTTCCTGAAGATCCCGATCAGTCAGGAAGTTTCTGCGTGTTTACCGAAGACTTTTTCATCAAAGATAAATCGTACTACAATCTCGAAGATCTTCCTATCTTTCAGCCAGGCGGAGTTCCTGTTTTTGAAATTGATGGTGAGTTTGCAGAAGAGATTGAAAGCCTCTTTAAAAAGATAAAAAAAGAAATAGATTCAGATTATGTATTTAAATATGATCTGATCAGAAACTATGTTCTGGAGCTGATTCATTATGGGCAGAAATTACAGCCGGCATCCAAAATATCAGCATCCAATAATTCTTCTATGAGAGTGGTTTCTTTATTTATAGAGCTGCTTGAAAGACAGTTTCCTATTGAATCATGGGAACAGAGGCTGCAACTAAAAACAGCAAAAGATTATGCAGACAGGCTGGCAGTTCATGTGAATTATCTAAATAAAAGATTAAAAGAAAACACCGGAAAAACAACCACAGAGTTTATTTCTGACCGGATTATCCAGGAAGCTAAAATACTTTTAAAACAGACGAAATGGAATGTTTCAGAAATATCTTACGCTCTGGGATTTGAAGAGATAGCCCATTTTTCCAATTTCTTTAAAAGGAAAACCACTTTTACTCCGTTGGAATTTCGTTCCTGATTTGAATTTTGCAAATTTCAGATTGATTCAAGCAAATACTTCAGTCTGAAAATATCCCAACTTTGTACCATCAAAATAATCAAAATACAATGAACACAAAAACAAATACTGCACTGGTAACCGGAGGAAGCCGTGGATTAGGGAGAAATTCAGCACTTAAAATTGCTCAAAAAGGATTGGATGTAATTATTACTTACAGAAGCAACAGGGAAGAAGCAGAAGCTGTTGTCCATGAGATCAAATCACTGGGAAGGCATGCTGTTGCATTTCAGCTTGATACAAAAGACATTAAAAGCTTTGATGCATTTGTGAAAAACGTAACAGATCATTTACAGCAGAACACAGGAAGTACTCATATTGATTACCTGATCAATAATGCAGGAACAGCCTTATATTCTCCCATTACAGAAGTTACGGAGGAACAGTTAGATGACGTGGTGGATATTCACTTTAAAGGAGTGTTTTTCCTGACTCAAAAATTACTGCCATTTATTAATGACGGAGGAGGTATTATTAATATTTCTTCCGGTCTGGCAAGATTTGCAACACCGGGATCTTCTGTTTACGGATCAATCAAAGCAGGAGTAGAAATGCTTACGAAATATATGGCGAAAGAATTGGGACCAAGAAAAATCAAAGCCAATGTTGTTGCTCCGGGAGCTATTGAAACAGATTTTGGCGGCGGAAGGGTAAGGGATAATGAAGAGATCAATGCCATGGTGGCTGGTGCTACAGCGCTGGGAAGAGTAGGTCTTCCGGATGATATTGGTGGAGTAGTTGCCTTTCTGTGTACGGAAGATGCAAGATGGATCAATGGACAAAGAATTGAAGTTTCAGGAGGAATGTTTTTATAACATTTATTATAACCAAAATAACCCGGGCGGCTCAGAATGAGCCGCCCGGGTTATTGATCTTTGTTTCACCCCTAAAATTATAATTTAGATAAATTCTCAATCGCCCTTTCTAATGTCTCCTGTTTCTTGGCAAAGCAGAGCCTGATGACATTCTCGTTCAGTTTGTTTTTATAAAATGAAGAGAAAGGAACACTGGCTACCTTATGATTGATGGTAAGTTCTGAAGCAAAATCAAAATCATTTTTATCGGAAATTTTATTATATTTTACCGCCTGAAAATAAGTTCCTTCACAATCAAGGAGTTCAAATGAAGTGCCTTCAAGGCCTTTTCTCAGAAAGTCTCTTTTTTCCTGAAAAAACTGATTCAGATGAGTGTAATGTTCATCATTTTTCATGTATTCTGCCAGCGCAAGCTGAATGGGAGTATTTACACAAAAAACATTGAACTGATGCACCTTTCTGAATTCTTCCGTTAAGATTTTTGGTGCTGCACAATACCCTACTTTCCATCCGGTAACATGGAAAAGCTTCCCAAAAGAGGCCACAAGAAGGCTTCTTTCTTTCAATTCAGGATATTTACAGATACTTAAATGCCGTTTCCCATCAAAAACAATATTTTCATACACTTCATCACTCAAGATAAGGATAGAAGTTCCTTTTACCAGTTTGATAAGTTCCTGTATATCATTTTCTTTCAGGATTTTTCCTGAAGGATTATTAGGGTTGTTAAGAATGATCATTCTGGTTTTTTCACTGACAAGATTTTTTACTTCAGCCCAGTTGATTTCATAATCCGGGGCTTTCATTTCAAATCGTTTTACAATACCTCCGAAAAGTTCTACAGTAGGTTCGTAGCAATCATAGGCCGGTTCAAAAATAATCACTTCGTCATCCTTTTTAATAAAAGAGGCAATAGTGGTGAAAATTGCCTGGGTACCGCCAGCAGTAACTGTTATTTCAGAATCCGGATGGTATATTGCCTGATGGCTGTTTTCAATTTTTCGTGCAATTTCTTCCTTTAAACCAATCATTCCACCAAGAGGAGCGTACTGATTGAAGCCTTTTTTAATAAAATGATCTACATGATTTAATAATTCTGAATCAGGCATAAAATCAGGAAATCCCTGAGACAGGTTGATGGCCTCATTTTCATTGGCAAGCTGAGTCATCTGACTGAAAATAGTAGTTCCTACGTTGGAAAGTTTTGATAATGGAAGTTGTATCATAAAAGCAGTTTTGTTGACCGAATTTAATGAAATATTTACAACAGTCTGAAATTATGGTCGTAAAACTTAGAAAATAACAGATATAAAGAGAATGATGGAAAAGTGTAAGGTAAAATAGTCAGTTGAAGTGTTTGAAATTATTTAAACATTTGTTTAAATCTTTCTTTTGAATCAATGGAAAACCATTTACATTTGTCAGACAACACTTTAAAAACAATCGGGCATCGGGAAAAGAAAAAATTGTAAAATATTACTATAAAAAGACCATCCTTATAGCAGGATGGTCATTATGTTATAAGGAATAAACTTAATAAAAGCTCAATAATAAATCTATCTGTGCATTACTTACTCCTGCGGGTCTGTTTGCTTTAAGCTGAGTGCTTAAGCTGCTTAATCCATAACAATGTTTTAGAAAATTATTTTCAATATTGGCTAAGGTATAGCCGGTAACCTGGTCATTTACCGTTCCCATAGGTTGAGGACTGAATGACTGTCCCAATTCGTTGAAGTTATCCACTAAATTAATAAACAAGCTTGTATAGTCAGAACTTGTATTCAAACTCCAGAACTGATATCCGAAACGGTTAGGAAATACAGGAGGATTAGACGGATTATAATTAGGAGCTCCATAATTAGGGATTCCTCTTTCTCTGTATTCTATTCCTGTTACAAACCATTCTACAGCACATGGCCAGCTTTCCTGCAGCATAGAATTAACCTGTGAATACTGAACTACTCCGGTGTTCATTTTTATAACATGGGACGTATGGGCGAGTTCATGTACCGTGGTTGAAAAATAATCATCAGAGTTATATTCTGTAGTTGAACCAGATCGGAATCTTGCTATTTTCAGGTAAGGAAAAACAACATAATTGATTCCCTGCCAATCTTTAGCTGTATTCTTAGCTATAATGTGCGAACGGTTTCCGCTCGGTCTGATAGGTCTTTGCAAGCCTCCAATATCTTTATAAAAATAACGGTAGGCTGCTCTGAACATATGGCCCTGCATATTTTCATAGCCAGGCATGATGTCATGACTCCAATGGTTACTTTTTATATTATTTCGAACCACTTTGGAAGGGGTAACCTGATTATCTTTTATCACGAAATGCTTTCTATCCATATGCAGCTTGAAATCTACATTTCTGTTATGTTGGAAAGGCAGACCGCTTAAGCCGTATTGACCATTTGCATTGGTGATACCTTCTCTTGTTCTCAACCCCCTTTTAGCGGTAACTTTGGCACCTTCAAAAGGGATCAGTGTATTTAATCTTGTATCAAAAATTCGGATAGTACCATATATTGGAGCACCGCCTCCGCCACCTCCGGGATTCGGGTTTGGATTGGGATACCATTGCCCGGGTTCTCCTATATTATCCCAAGGTATATTATGAGCCAGTTCCCAAGGGGTGAAGCCTGACATATTTTCAGCCCTTTGTACCAGGCTATATACAAATTTGTAATTCATATTACCAGTGCCTAAGAGTTCGATATCCTCTTCGGGAAGATACACTTCCTGAAGAATCTCATAGCTAATCCCGGCAGGTAAGGCCGTCTCGTTTTTCACCGTTGCATATTGTGGGGTAGGCTGATCAGCGGGAATATCGGGATCATGATAGAATTTACCTACTACCAATACTTCTTTATCAAGCGGATAATCATAAAGAATAAGATCGGATTGCTGAAGTGCTTCCAGCTCATCTTCTGTTGTTGGATTAAATTTAATGTATTTGTGTGTAGAGCGAATATTTACAGCAGTGAATGATCTGTTGCCTTCTGCTTTTGGTTCAGCCAGTAATGATTTGTAAGCAGCCATCATGTTTTCAATCGTATAAGGAATAGGAAGCTGTTCTCCTAATACCGTAGGTTCTCCTTCCTCAGCATATTTTGTTTCATCCTCCGAAGTGAGAGTCCTGTTCATAAGTTGAGAATTGGAAGCTTCAGTGTCGAATTGCTCCATCGTATCGGAGCAGGATGCCGTTAAAAGGCAAGCCATGGCAATATAGAGGGTTATTTTTCTCATGTTTTTGATTTTTTAGTTTTTTTGCATTGTTTTCTGATCCGGTAATTGAACTACCGGATGCTTTTCTTTAAAAAGCAACATTCCAATCTGCTGACCGGAATGTATCTTTAAATTGTTATTTAGGCTCAATCCATGGTAATCCGTTCCATGGCATTGTGTAGATGAAAGGAATCCCTCCAATAGGTTGTGGATTGGGAGCAATGGGAGGCTGGGGCTGGGGAATTGCTCCGGGACCGCTAGGTGTAATAAACGCTGTTCCTCCGATAATGGAGTTCATTTGATTTCTCTTGAGTACTTTTCTAGTGATTTTCATGATAATTTTTTTTGTTTAACATGACGAAAATAGAGAAGAATTTTAGCAAAAAACAGCAGCAACTAATAAGTGCGAAGGTTGAATAAGTAAGTGCGAAAGAAAATGTTTATTCGGGTTTTCCTATGATGGAAAGAAAATCATTCTTCTTGCGGTAAGAAACATCCAGAACAGATCCGTCGCTCATCACTACCTGACCGCCTCGGCCTTTAATATACTCCTGAAGATGATCAATATTAATAAGATGCTTATGATGTATCCTGAAAAAATGGTGTTCCATCAGAATAGGTTCAAATTCATGAAGAGTTCTGGATACCATTATTTTTGATTTATCGGCAAGATAAAAAAAGGTATAGCTTGAATCTGCTTCACAGCGGATAATGTTGGATATTTCTATAAACTTAAAGCCCTGAAGAGTAGAAAGAATGATTCTGTTGTCCTTTAAATGAGTATGATGTGAAGGCTGCATTTTTTTGATATGATCCAGTGCCTTATTAACGGCAATAATAAAATCCATTTTTTTTATAGGTTTTAAAAGATAATCTGTAGCCCCATTTTTAATCGCCTGAATAGCAAAATTTTCGTAAGCTGTGATAAAAATAATCTGGGAATGAACTTCATTTAACTTTGAGAGTAAATCGAAAGTGGTTCCATCGCCCAGCTGAACATCCAGAAACAGAATGTCAGGAGAGTTTTTGATAAGGTAAATGTAAGCTTCTTCAACAGAGGAAGCCCGAAATTCTATGTTGATCTCAGGAAATTCATTTTCCATAAGTAATGCAATATAATCTCTTCCGTCTTGTTCATCATCAACAATGCATGCCTGTATTTTATTTCTCATAAGGTCTTATATAAAGTTTGATTTGTGTTCCCTGCCGATTATTTTCAGTAAGGGTATTGATTTCTAAAAATATATTGGTGTCAAAAAGCTGTTTGAAAGTCTCAATTCTTTTATGAGAAAGTTTTACCCCAAAGGAGTTGTCTTTTTTCAAAGATTCCTGATTGGAGATTCCTGGGCCATTATCTTCAATGGTAATACATAAAGAAACATTCGTATAATCAAAGCTGATGATAATTTCTCCTTTTCTGTCTTTTAATCCTGAAATACCATGTTTTATGGCATTTTCTACGAAAGGCTGTATCAGTAAAGAAGGAATAGTCCAGTTTTGATCTATCTGTCCGGAAATAATAATTTTATACTCAAAAAGATCTTTTACACGGAGCTTTTCCATATCAAGATATAAAGTGAGATATTCCACTTCATCTTTTATAGACATGAAGGTTTTTTCCGAATAATAAAGTGTTTTTCGTATCATCTTGGCGAAAATATCCAGGTAGTTTTCTGTTTTGCGGTACTCTTTTTTATATAATAAAAATTGAATGGAATTCAGACAGTTGTAAATAAAATGAGGATTGATCTGAGCTTTAATAGCCTGAAGTTCAAGTTCGGCAATCTTCTTTTCATACTCCATTTTTTCCAGCTTCTTATTCCGTTTTTTATGGAGATAAGAAAAGATAATTATCAATAAAGTTCCGATAAAGATGATCACCAATATCAGCCTGAACCACCAGGTCTGCCAGAAAAGAGGTTTTATATTAAAAGTGATGTCAGAAGAAGCATAGGATTGTTTTCCGTTATATCCTAAACCGTAAACCCGGAAGGTATACTTACCCGGGGGAATAGAGCTGAAGATAATTTTAGAAGAATTATTGATCTGCCATGAATTATTAAGGCCTTCCAGTTTGTATTTATAACTTATTTTTCCCAATGAGGTATAATCAAGAAAGCTGAGATTGAAAATAACCGTATTGTGGGCATAAGCAGTCAGGCTTTTCTGTAGGTCGTAGTGCTCATTATTTTCAATCGATACTGAGTTAATGACCACCTTTTTATGAATAAATTTTTCCTGAGTCAGTAGTTTTTTGATGGAAAATATCCCAAGCCCTTTAGATGTTCCAATGAAGATGGTGTCATTTTTTATCACACAGCCGGCTACCGCATCAGAGGGAAGACCGTCTGTCTGGGTAAAATTATTGATACGTTGATTCTTTGCTGTTAGTTCGATTCTGGATATCCCTGAATTGGTGCTTGCCCAGAACGTATTTTTATTTTCTACCTCTATTTTTTTTACCTGGTCATTGATTAATCCGTTATTCTTTCCGATTTTTCTTAAAATTCCTTTAGTATTAAAAATAATGATTCCATAGAGGTTAGTAGATCCCAGATAGGTGTGGTTATCTAATTTTTTGATATCCGTAAAATAGTATCCTTTTAAAAATAAAGTTTTTTTTCCCGTTCTGACATTATATTTGTACAGATCACTGAAGCTGCCAATAAACAGATTCTCCCTGTCATAAGGAAAAACCGTGTATACCCGCTCCTGAAAAAGAGTGGTTATTTTTTTTCTTTTTAAATTGTATATCAATAAACCGCCTGATGTACAGAAAAATAAGGAATCCGGGGTGTAGGAAACAATGTTTTTGAGAGAACAGTATATTTTTTTAGAAGTGTTATTGGACATATCATGAACAATAACCTTACCTGATAAACCGAAAATGGAAATATTGCCTTTTAAATACACAGCAATATTTTCATCTTTATCACCTTTATCAAGGGTTATATTTTGTATTTTATTGTTTTTGCTGATAAGAGCTCCGGCAGATTGATTGTAGCCGAGAAGAATATTTCCGTTATCTTTTGCAATGGCTTTTATATACTCAGAATTACTTTTTACAGGCAAATTGATATGATTGGCAAAAAGGGATTTTGATATGAAAAACACACCGTTATTACGCGAATTGAACCATACATTATCATCCTTGTCTACCAGAACATTATTGATCACATACCGCTCCAGTATCTTAACAGGAGTATCAAGAGTTTTCTTCTTTTCGGTCAGGGATTGGTTGAAATATAAAACGCCGCCGTTACTTATATTCAACCATAATTTATTGTTTTTATCAATAAGTCCGTAGAAGACATTCTCTTGTGTACTACAGTCATAAGACAGGATTTTTTTTATACCTGAGGAAGCAGAGAGCTGATAAACTTCAATGGTATTTTTATGTAAGAACACAAACAGATCACCTTTTTCACAGATCATACTTCCAATACCTCCTTTCCAATGTTGTTTTTTTCCGGTAGTGATGTTGTAGACAAGTATATCTCCCTGATGAGGATCATGTAAATAGAGATTGTAAGTGTGTGGCTCAAACCTGAGCGTTGCAAAAGATCTTTTCCCATAATCTAATGGAACAGGCATCTTTTTAACTTTTCCATTTTCATAGATGAAAATATTCTGAGGATTGAAATTTCCATAAAAATAAAGTCGGTTTCCGTCACGGGTAACTTTCGGAATTGAGCTTGAAAACTGATTTTTTACATAATCATTAATATTCAGATTGATAACACGGCCGTTTTTTAAATAAGCAAAATCATTCAGAAAGGGAAGAATGAATACCTCACCGTTGGGCAAAGGCTCACAGGATATAATATCAATATTCTTTAAACCTTCTTTCTTACCGTACTGCTTAAATTCTTTTCCATCAAATCTGAATAAGCCGTTATCGCTGCCTATCCAGATGAAGCCATTTTTATCTTGTCTCAGATGATAGGTATAGGAGCAGTTTAATCCTTCCTCATCACTGTAGTTCACCATCCCGGGGATCTGTGAAGGAAATAAGGAGGAAAAGAATAAACTTAGAGATAATGTGAGGAAAGTAAATAAATTTTTCACATGACAATGATAATTTCGTAAATATATAATTTGATTAAGAATAATACAATGTTTGTGGCAGAATATTGAAAAAAAACAAGATGAAAAAATTCGGATAATTTTGGACAATTTCGTACTTTTGTATGTTTGCTGAAATCATATATGTCACAAGAAATAAACCCAACCTACTCCGAAGATAATATCAGAACCCTTGATTGGCAGGAACACATCCGTCTGCGCCCCGGCATGTACATCGGGAAGCTTGGTGATGGTTCTTCCGCTGATGATGGTATTTATATCCTGCTAAAAGAAATTCTTGACAACTCTATTGATGAGTTCAGGATGAGATCAGGGAAAAGAATTGAAATAAAGCTGGACGATGGCAAAGTTACAATTCGTGACTTTGGACGTGGGATTCCGCTAGGGAAGGTGGTAGACGCTGTCTCAAAAATGAATACAGGCGGTAAGTACGATAGTAAAGCCTTTAAAAAATCTGTAGGATTGAACGGAGTTGGTACCAAAGCGGTAAATGCCCTTTCTGACTACTTCAGAGTTCGTTCTTTTCGTGACGGAAAAATGAAAGCTGCTGAATTCTCCCGCGGAATGATCAAAGAAAACTTTGATGAGAAAGAAACGTCGGACAGAAACGGTACTGAAATTTCCTTTATTCCTGATGGAGAAATCTTCCTGCATTTCAAATACAGAAAAGAGTATATCGAAAGAATGCTCCGCAACTATGCTTATCTGAATCCCGGATTAAAAATCCTGTTCAACGGAGAAACCTACTATTCTGAAAACGGTCTTAAAGACTTATTGGAAGAAGAGCTGGAAAGCGATATCCTTTATCCGATCATTCATCTAAAGGATGATGATATTGAGGTAGCCATTACCCATTCTGACAAATCACAGACAGAAACCTATTTCTCATTCGTGAACGGGCAGAATACAACGCAGGGAGGAACACACCTTAATGCATTCCGTGAAGCGTATGTAAAAACGGTTCGTGAATTTTTTAATAAAAGTTTTGATGCTTCTGACATCAGAAAGTCTATCATTGCTGCGATTTCCATTAATGTAGAAGAACCCGTTTTCGAATCCCAGACCAAAACAAAATTAGGATCTAATGATATGGGACCGAACGGACCCACTGTAAGAACATTTATTATTGATTTCCTTAAGAGTAAACTGGATAATTTCTTACACAAAAATCCGGAAATAGCAGAAGCAATCCAGAGAAAAATATTAATTTCAGAAAGAGAAAGAAAAGAACTTTCCGGAATTCAGAAACTGGCCAGAGAAAGAGCAAAAAAAGTATCTCTTCACAATAAAAAACTTCGTGACTGCAGACAACATTATAACGATCAGAAAGCCGAAAGAAAGGGAGATACGCAGATCTTCATTACCGAAGGAGATTCTGCATCCGGATCCATCACAAAATCCAGAGATGTAGAAACGCAGGCCGTATTTTCATTAAAGGGTAAACCGCTTAACTGCTATGGTCTTACCAAGAAAGTAGTGTATGAAAATGAAGAATTTAACCTTCTTCAGGCAGCTTTAAATATTGAAGAAAGTCTGGAAGACCTGAGATACAACCAGGTAATTATTGCTACCGATGCCGATGTTGACGGGATGCACATCCGTCTGCTGATGATTACTTTCTTCCTGCAGTTCTTTCCGGATCTGATTAAAAACGGACACCTTTATATCCTTCAGACTCCGTTATTCAGAGTAAGAAATAAAAAAGAAACAAGATATTGTTATACAGAAACAGAAAGAATAAAAGCATTAAACGAACTGGGGAAAAATCCTGAAATCACCCGATTTAAGGGATTAGGAGAAATCTCTCCGGACGAATTTAAGCATTTCATTGGTAAAGATATCCGTTTAGAACCTGTAGTAGTGGGGAAAGACCAGACGATTGATCAACTTCTGGAATTCTACATGGGAAAAAATACTCCCGACAGACAGACCTTCATTCTTGAAAACCTTGTAGTAGAAGATGATAAGGATATTGATAAAAAAGAAATGCTGGATGAATTAGAAAATTAAAAAAACTTATAACTTAAAAAGCTGGTTGTAAAAAGCATTGCAGACTGAAAAAAGCACACTTTTGGATGAAGTAGGAAATTTAAAACTTACACAGCCAATAAATTAAAATGAGACTAAGTAACCGTAATAAAGCGTCAATTTATAACTCTTTGAGTACACTGCTTGTGATGATGGCAGTATTTGGTTTAACTGTATTCGTAGCTAATGAATATAGATTTCATGCCATGGGTAAAGAAAGTTATTTATTAATTATTGTTCCTGTTTTGCTGCTGATTATCTTTTATATCAGAGGAAGACAGATTTTTGAATATGACAGTGATGGAGAAGCTTTGAATTTTAAAAACAGGAATGTCATTCCTTTTTTTAACAAACCTCTTCATGACGAATTTCCAAAATATAAACTGATAAAATATGATGTAGTTAGTATCCTGTTCTTCAAAAGATTATATATTACCGTTTCCAGTAAGAATAATGGTTCTACCATACTCAAATATCAGATCTCTTATTTAGGCGACAAAGAAGTAAACGATTTAAAACTCTCTCTGAACAAAGTAGTGAAAGCTAATAAAGAGAAAAAAGATAAAATAGATGACGACAGAAGAATATTCGTATGAGGGTGAAAGCCTAAAAAAAGTTTCCGGCCTGTACAAAGACTGGTTTCTTGATTATGCTTCCTATGTAATTCTGGATAGAGCTATCCCTTCAATATATGACGGTTTAAAACCCGTTCAAAGAAGAATTATGCACTCCATGCGGGAGCTGGAAGACGGCCGTTATAATAAAGTGGCCAATATCGTGGGAAATACCATGAAATATCACCCACATGGTGATGCTTCCATTACAGATGCCATGGTGCAGATCGGGCAGAAAGAACTTCTAATAGATACGCAGGGAAACTGGGGTAATATTTACACTGGAGACTCTGCAGCTGCCGCGAGATATATTGAAGCAAGGCTGACACCTTTTGCCCTGGAAGTAGTCTTTAATCCTAAAACTACAGATTGGACTAAGTCTTATGACGGAAGAAACAATGAACCTATCGATTTACCGGTGAAATTCCCGCTGCTTCTAGCACAGGGAGTGGAAGGTATTGGAGTAGGACTTTCTACAAAAATACTTCCTCATAACTTTAATGAACTTATTAACGCATCCGTAGCCTATTTAAAAGGTAAGAAATTTGAACTCTATCCGGACTTTTTAACGGCCGGTTATCTTGATGTTTCAGAATATAATGATGGTCACAGAGGAGGAAAGGTAAGAGCAAGAGCCAAAATTACCCAGACGGATAAACATACATTAGTAATTTCTGAACTTCCTTACTCCAAAACAACAACAGATCTTATTGACTCTATTCTAAAAGCCAACGAGAAAGGAAAGATCAAAATCAAAAAAATTGAGGACAATACTTCAGATAAAGTAGAAATCCTGATCCATATTCATAATGATGTTTCACCGGATAAGACTATTGATGCTCTGTATGCATTTACAGACTGTCAGGTAACAATTTCTCCGAATGCCTGTGTAATTGTAGGAGATAAACCTATGTTTCTGAATGTATCCGATATTCTTAAAACGAATACAGATCATACCGTTTCATTACTGAAGAAAGAATTGGAAATAGAACTTCATGAACTTCAGGAAAGCTGGCACTTCTCTTCACTGGAAAGAATTTTCATTGAAAACAGAATTTATCACGATATTGAAGAGGTAAAAACCTGGGAAGAGGTATTGAAGACCATTGATGCAGGATTAAAACCTCATACCAAACATCTTTTAAGAGCCGTTACAGAAGAGGATATCTTAAAACTGACAGAGATCAGAATCAAGAGGATTTCAAGATTCGATTTAGATAAATTTAAAGAAAATATTGCATCACTGGAAGGTAAAATAGAACAGGTGAAATACAACCTGGCCAACCTGATCGCTTATGCTATCGATTATTATTTAAATATTCAGAAAAAATACGGTAAAGACAAACAAAGAAAGACAGAGCTTAGAATCTTTGATACCATTGATGCTACGAAAGTGGCCGTAGCCAATGAAAAATTCTATGCAAATTTCGAAGAAGGCTTCATTGGAACATCTCTGAAGAAAGATCAGTATTTATTCGACTGTTCCGACATTGATGATATCATCACATTCAGAAAAGACGGAAGTATGAAGGTTGTAAAAGTGGAAGCTAAAACTTTCATTGGTAAAGATATCCTTCATGTTGCCGTATGGAAGAAAAACGATAAAAGGACAGTCTATAATATGATCTACCGGGAAGGCCGTGAAGGACCCTATTATATGAAACGCTTTTCTGTAACCGGAGTAACCCGAAATACAGATTATCCGTTAGCTTCAGATAAAAAAGGTTCTGAAACACTGTATTTCTCAGCCAATCCTAATGGTGAGGCAGAAACCGTAACCGTGCTTTTAAAGCCAAACCCAAGAATCAGAAAGAACAAAATGGAGATCAATTTCTCCGATCTGGCCATCAAAGGCCGTGATTCCAAAGGAAATCTGGTAACTAAATATGCTGTTAAGAAAGTAGATATGAAGGAAGAAGGAGTTTCTACGCTGGCACCCAGAAAAATCTGGTTTGATGATACGGTAAGAAGACTGAATGCCGATGCAAGAGGAACATTGTTGGGAAGCTTTAAAGGAGATGACAAAATTTTGACCATCAATACAAATGGTGAAGTAAAACTGGTATCTTTTGACCTTGGTAATCGTTTTGATGATGAATATCTGGTATTGGAAAAATGGAGACCTGCACAGCCAATCACCTGTATCTATTACGATGGAGAAAAAGATATTTATTTCATCAAGAGATTCCTATTGGAAAATACTGTCAATGTACAGACTTTTATGCCTTCTGAACATCCGAAATCATTCATCGAAAATGTAATTGTTGCCAACAATGTCACGGCAGAAATCATCTTCGCAAAAGATAAAGGAAAGGAACGTGAGCCGGAAACAGTAAATATTGATGAATTCATAGCCGTAAAAGGAATAAAGGCTATTGGAAACCAGTTTACCAAGTTCAAAGTGAAGGCAATCAATATTACCATCCCTGAACCGGTAGAAGAAGAGCCTGAAGTATATGAAGATCCTGAACCTGAAGGAGAAACTGATGAAGAAGGAGGAATTATAGGTGATCTGTTCCAGGGTGATGAATCTTAAAATTAAAGAGAAATGAACATTTTAATATTATTTATTGCAATTACAGCTATTATAAGCTTCATAGCTTTTAATAATCCCGCTATTACGGAAAAATATAAATTTAATGTTGGTGCTATTCTTCATAAAAAAGAATATATTCGATTGCTTTCATCAGGATTTTTACATGCTGATATCATGCACCTCGTATTCAATATGTTTACACTGTATTTCTTTGCACCTATTGTCATTCAGGGCTTCGGAAATATAGGATTTATCATTGTATACCTGGGAGCAATATTGCTGGGGAATTTTCTCTCATTATACATTTATCAAAAACAGCCCTGGTACTCTGCCGTAGGAGCGAGTGGTGGTGTTTCAGGAATTCTTTTTGCTTCCATAGCACTGATTCCTGATCTTAAGATATATCTTTTCTTTATTCCGATTGGTATTCCTGGATTTATTTTTGGGTTAGTCTATTTCGGGTATTCTGTATATATGATGCTGAATCCGAGAATACATGATAATATCGGACATGCTGCTCATTTGGGAGGAGCTTTTTTGGGATTAATATATGCTGTCATCAATGCACCGGAACATGCCATGCAAAATGGAATTTATATAGGAATCATGTCACTTCCGCTCATCTATTTGGGCTATGAAATATTTGTAAGGAAACGAATAGGATAAAAGACTATTCTTAATCAAAATATCAAAACCAATGAACACATAAGAGTTAAACAGTTTCATCATGATACTGATCTATGGTTCATTGGTTTTGCTTTTTCTGCTAAAGATGGTATTCTTTAAAAGCCGATTTCTGGTTCGGGGTATTTTTCTATCTGTTTCTACCTTTTGGTTGTATGAAGCAGGCTTTCAATATCAGCCTATTGATAAAGCGATCGAAGATGCTGTTCAGTATTTTATTGAAAATCCTGTTAAAAATAAAAAAACCAGCTCCTAAAAGCTGGTTTTATCCAATTATCTTGTGATTTTCTGAGTTACATTTTTATTGGAAATAACACAGGCTTTGCTGCAGTTATTGGCATTTGAAATATTAACCTGTACCAATGCAGGCAATGACCTGTACTCTTCCTTGTTGTAAGGCGCTTCAGTGCCATTACTTCCACCTCCTTTAATATCATATTGTACCTGGGCTACTCCTGTGAATCCTGCCGCAGGTTTGAATGAAAGCGCTCCGGTAGTTGGGAAATACGTCCATGTTCCCTGACTGTTGGTATAGACACCATTTGTTATATTGGGAATCACCGCTCCGTTATTATCCAAAAAACGGAATGAATTAAAATCAAGATTGTTATACGAAAGGGTTGGAGGGTTTTGGCCATTTGCCGACGAATAAGCCGCATCATTAAGCAAAGGGTAATAGATTGACTTTATCCCCGGGCATCCGGCAAACAAATCATCGGTTACTTCAGCAGCATAAGGTCTTGTAACCCCTAAGTTTTTCAATAAATGAATATTTTTGGCAGCTCCGGTAGAAGCGGCAAATCCGATTCTGAAAGTAGAAGGCGCTGAAGTATCCAGCGTTCTTACTGTACTGTTGGAAATGGTGGTCTCAGTATATTTCAGAGAAGTGGGGTAGTAATAATTATCAATCACTTTTTCTTTTACCGTTCCGTGCTGTATTTCCAGGGTTATATTGTAACCGCCTGCCGGATTGGGAACAAGGGTAACATATGCTTTACGAAACCTTGCATCATTTTCATTTTGAGGAATTGTTGTTCCGCCACTTTCAATGCTGAATTGTTGAAGAGTCGTATTTTTAATGCCAATGTATTTTCCTGTAGCCGTATCGAGGTAAGCAGATCTGTTGCTGCTTGAAGGGGATGCATTAGTGGCAATACTATAAAGCAACGGATACCCATTATATCCGGCAGGTTCAGCAGAAGACAGGTATTGGTTTCCACGCTTTCCTCTTAATGAAACATTACTTCGTCCATCAGCAAGTCCCACTCCAAATATTCCATTTCTAACCCTTTCGCCCTGGTTAAAGCTTGTTTTAAAGTTTCCGAATTCATCCAGACCTATTCCCAGATAGGCCCCTCTCAGTCCTTCTGTAGATTCTCCTCCGCGTACAAAGCTATATCCTAGTCCTCCACCAAAGTATCCGAGATTAAGCTGGTTTTTAGGGATAGATCCATCCAATAAGAAGATAGAAATCCCATCTCCTCCGTTGGTATTCCCCCCATAAATAGCGAATTCAAACTCGAACTTGATTCCCTGGTCACTCTTGAATATTTTATCAGCAAGTATCACTCCTCCCGAAATATTATTGACACTTCGGGTAAGTCTTAGTCCATCCGTAGTAAAGGTTGCATCATTCTGAACGCCGCTGGTAACTACCTTATAAGCTTCCTGAGGCTGCAGACCCTGGGTGAAATTTACAAAATACGGATAGCCGGTTCCCTGTTCGTTCTGTGCCTGAATATTCTGAGAAAAAATAAACAAGGAAAACGTAAACAAGAATCTTTTGTATCGTAAAATTGAGCTGCTTTTTATCATAACTCAATTATTTAACAACGAAAACAATATTAATAAAAGAACAGTCTGTTGCTGCTGCTTTTACATTATAGGTCATTACTCCATCATCAGAAATAGAAATGTTACTGAATACATTAGGATCAGCATCCGTTACATAATAGTAAAGGTCTTTACTTGACGGAAAAAAAGGAATTGCAGCAGGAGCACTGGTACTTTTTGCTTTTGGAGATCCAAACTGAGTTTTATACAAGGTATATAAATCTTTAGTTCTACCATTAGCTGTGGTGGAAGTGTCAAAAGAAACACTTGGCATGTAAAACATTTTTACAGCATTACTGCTGATACAAAGCCAATCAGGTTTAATTGGAGTTCCGATATTCTGACTTAAACATTTTTTGTCGGTATCATAGATAAGAAGCGAGTTAGCCGGATTTACGATCGCATCTCTTTTTGCTGTGGTAAGTCTGGGTATCAGCATTCCTTTATTTTGGCTATAAACATCCAGAATAGCACTTTCTTCAGGTGTGGATGTGTTAATCCCAACTTGTGCGAAAGAAAGTGAGCTTGCTAAAACGATTGGTAGAAATAATTTTTTAATCATGATGTCTTAATAATTTTTTATCTGTGTATTGTATGTTTTTTTGAAGAAATATTCATCAGGCTTAATTCTTTAGGGAAATAACTATCATCAGCAAGTTCATTGAAATAATGAATTGTTCGGCTTAAAACATGGTATAATAAGATCCGTTCTTTCAAAAGCTCACCATAGATATAGCAAGTATGATTCATCAGGAAACGTTCTAAGTCTAACCTTGATAGTCGAAAAAGTAAATTGAATTATGTAGCCGTATAAGCTTTTAAATAAGTAAGATTCATATTCCTCGTGTTTTTTGCAAATATACAAAGAAATATTCAAGTGTTTGTGTTTATAGAATTAATTCTAAATTTCTCTCAATAATTAACGTATTTTATTTTAAATTTTTAAATAATTTATAAATCAATGAGATTTTTTTTATTATGCAAATCTTTCTATTGTATTAAGAAATCTTAAAAAACTGATGATATTGATACTTGAAAATGAAGAAAAAAATTACCTTTTTAATACAAAGACTGAACAAGAATCTATTTTGAAAAATTATTCAACGCATCATTCAAAGTGCTTAGAAAATTAATATGCTTTGTTTTATTACTTTCAAAAATAAAATCCTTCATGCTTTTGCTTTTATATTGGCTAAAATCACCTATAATAGCCAATCCTATGCGATAGTTTGAGAACTTCTGAAGAATCTCTCCGGCAATTTTTGTTTTTAAATCAAAGAACGCAGGACTTATATTTTTTTCGTGAAGAATAACTTTATCAAAGCCCTGATAATAGATATTTCCCATAAGATCCAGCCCGCCCTGAGCAGACTGGATAATGAGGTCATCAGAAATAATTTCTGCAATTTTCAGGGTATTGATTTCGTGTGATTTGATGAACATGATGTAAATAATAATTATTTCCTTCCGTAAATAAACCTGTCGTTTTCAGATAAATCCTTCAATAATCGAACATTAGAAAAATCCTGATACAATTCCAGCGTTTCAGAACCCAGTTTCTGATTGATTTCTAAAAACAAAAGTCCGTCTTCATTCAAATGCTTTTTAGCATCTTCAGAAATTTTTCTGTAAAAGATCAGCGCATCTGAAGTAGGGGAGAAAAGTGCCATTTTTGGTTCAAATTCTTTTACTGAATCAGCAATTTCTATTTCTTCTTCAATCCCGATGTAAGGCGGATTTGAAATAATGATGTCATAGTTTTCAGCCAGTTCGAAATTGAGATAGTCCGCATGGATGAACCGGATTTCCAATTGATGATATTCTGCATTTCTTTTTGCGGTCTTCAATGCGTTTTCGGAAAAATCAACAGATGAAACGTTCGCTTCCGGAAAATATTTCTTTAAAACCAGAGGGATAACTCCGCTTCCGGTTCCTATATCGAGAATCTTTAAATTCTGAATTTTAGACTTAGAACCTTGTATTTCTCTGATAGCAATTTCCAACAGCTCCTCCGTTTCAGGGCGGGGAATTAATACATTTTCGTCTACAAAGAATTTCATTCCGTAAAATTCTGTTTCTCCCAATATCTGCTGATAAGGCCTTCCGGTTTTAAGTTCTGAAATAAGATGACACAACTTTTCTTTATCATCAGTCAGAAGTTCCTGTTCAGAGAATCTTCTCTGTTGAAATGCATCGAAACCTGCGATTTGATGAATGAATAAAGACGATAAAAACACAGCTTCCGACTCCGTGTAAAGGCCGGAAAGTTCTGTCCTGAAATATTTTTTAAATGCTGAAATTGTCATTTATTTTGTAAAAACCAGTTTTGTATCCGTAGACTTCTCTTCATCAATTCTGTATCCTTCATAGTTGAATGCTTTTACATCCTCCAGTGTTTTGGCATTGGTTTCTGCACAGAATCTTACCACAAGACCTCTTGCATGCTTTGTATACACCACAATGGTCTTCAGTTTTCCATCTTTTAATTCATAAAAATCAAAATCGATTACTTTGTGGTTCAGTTTCTTTCTGTCAATTACTTTTCCATATTCATTGCTGGCAAGTTGAAGTAGGATTTCTCCTTTTTTCATTTCAGAATTCAACTGTTCTGTAATCTTTTCTCTCCAGAATTCATACAGATTTTTGTATTGTTCAAATTCAAAAGGACGGCCCATTTCAAGTCTGTAAAGCATCACTTTATCCGAAGGTTTCAGTAACCCGTAAAGCCCGGAAAGTATTCTGTAGTTTTTTTGCAGGTAATCTACGGCATTTTTATCCAATGTTTTGGCATCCAGACCTCTATAAACCTCTCCTGTAAAGGCAAACATTGCAGGAGCAGATTCTTTTGCTGTAGGTTTGGATTTCCATTTTTGATTTCTTTCCCAGTTTTCATCAGCAAGCTTAGGCGATATTTCCATAAGGTCGGAAAGATATTTTGGCGATTTTTCTTTTAAATAAGACTGTATCAATGCTGCATCTTCAATGAATCTCGGAGTAGAAGATTTCAAAAAATCTGTTGAATTTTCCACGTTCATTAATTTTGCAGGTGATGTTATAATTTTCATAATGTTAAAATACAGATAAGTGTTTAATATCAATAAAATTCATCATCATCATTGCGATAAAATCAATCATAAAATGACAGATGATCAGAATTTTAATATTTGAATAGCGTTTATAAAATACAGCAAACACGATCCCGATAAAGAAAGGTCCGAGAACCTGGCTTACGGTACCGTAAGTACTATGTAAAATTCCAAATAAGACCGATGAAATAACAATTGCAACGGTGGGATTGTTATAAATTTTTTCCAGCCTGGGCTGTACATAACCCCGCATCAGGAATTCCTCTACAATAGCAGCGGTAAGGCATGTAAAAATAACTAAAAAATAATTATTTCTAAAAATAGGAGCAAGGTTGAGAAGCTTATCACTTATTTTTTCCTGCATAAAAAATTGGATCGCTGCATTCAGAATGCCTCCGCCAATCAAACAGATAAAATATAGGCTCACCACAGCTCTGATATAAAATGCAGCAGGGTATTTTTTCTCTTCCTTAAGTAAAAAAGTTTTTTTTTCAATAAAGATGCTGTACAGAAATACAATGATAAGAATGATCCATAGCACAATTCTGTTGAGAAAAAAATTGACTTCTGTGATTCCTTTTGTTCCCGTTACCATTGTAACAGCTGGAAAACCATACAGCATTGCAGCTGCCAAAATAATAAAGGTGAGCAAAATTCCGGCAGAATATTTCCCGCTAAGACTCATAATTCGGTACCTAAACCTAGAACTTAAACGATCCCTTTTCCCTGACGGATGATTTCCGGTTCTCCCGAAGTGAGGTCTACAATGGTGGAAGCCACATTATCTCCATACCCTGAATCAATCACAATATCTACCAGATGATCATATTTTTCTGCAATAAGCTCAGGATCGGTAGAATATTCTATGATTTCATCATCATCTTTAATGGAAGTAGAGGCAATGGGGTGGCCCAGTTTTTCAACAATAAGTTGCGGAATCGGATGATCAGGAACACGAATACCAATTGTTTTGTGACCTTTGTAAGCTAAAGGTAAACTCTTATTGGCTTCAAGAATGAAAGTAAACGGTCCCGGAAGATGACTTTTCAGAAACCGGAAAATTGAAGTGTCAATCGGTTTGGTAAAGTCGGAAAGATGGCTGAGATCATTACAGATAATGGAGAATTTAGACTTCTCAAGTTTCATTTTTTTGAGCTGAGCCAGTTTTTCCATGGCTTTTATATCAAAAATATTACAGCCCAGAGCATAGATTGTATCAGATGGATAGATAATCAGCCCGCCATTATTTAATGTTTTAATAACCTCATTCACAAGATTTTCCTGTGGGTTGTCCGGATAAATTTTTAATATTTTTGCCATAAAACAAAGATACAAATAATAAAATAGTTTTCATAAAAGTCCTTTATTTAAAAGAAAAATTAGGATTTTTGAAAAATATTCGTACCTTTGCAATCCAATATCGCGGGATGGAGCAGTAGGTAGCTCGTCGGGCTCATAACCCGAAGGTCATCGGTTCGAGTCCGGTTCCCGCTACTAAGCAAGTGCTTTCGGTAAGCACTCTAAAAATACACCGCGGGATGGAGCAGTAGGTAGCTCGTCGGGCTCATAACCCGAAGGTCATCGGTTCGAGTCCGGTTCCCGCTACTAAGCAAGTGTTTTCGGTAAACACTCTAAAAATATACCGCGGGATGGAGCAGTAGGTAGCTCGTCGGGCTCATAACCCGAAGGTCATCGGTTCGAGTCCGGTTCCCGCTACTAAGCAAGTGTTTTCGGTAAACACTCTAAAAATATACCGCGGGATGGAGCAGTAGGTAGCTCGTCGGGCTCATAACCCGAAGGTCATCGGTTCGAGTCCGGTTCCCGCTACTAAGCAAGTGTTTTCGGTAAACACTCTAAAAATATACCGCGGGATGGAGCAGTAGGTAGCTCGTCGGGCTCATAACCCGAAGGTCATCGGTTCGAGTCCGGTTCCCGCTACTAAACGAAAGAGAAGCAATCATATTGCTTCTCTTTTTTATTTTCTGGTCATTGCAGACAAAACGATGTTGATAGTAAATTTGAATCAAAACCTATTCAATTTCCTTCCATTTTTTATAAGCTTCTTTCATACAATGCCCGCATGGACGGTAATTATTTTGTAATGCTTCTTTTTCATCTGCAAAGAAAACTCTGTTTTCCATCTTCATTCTTTTTCCTGACCGGCAGCTGAGTAATCCGTAGATTTTTAATTTTTTATTTCCTCCAAATCGAACTTCTCTGCTGTGGATTTTACTTCTCAGATTTTCAGATGATAGTTGTGAATGTTGAATCATGGTTCATCTATTTATAGCGTTTAATCATTAACTGGCTGCATCATGAAAAATAATGCCCAAAGCATAGCGGTTTCCTTCTTTAACTTCACTTACACCATGTTTCATATGGACTCTGTAATAGCCCTTGTTTCCTTTTTCCGGTTTGAACTGAGTGGTAAAAATTAGAACGTCCCCTTTTTTAGGTTGTAGAACAATGGCTTTTGACTGTGCTCTCGGAATCTGCTGGGTAAGCACAAATTCACCGCCCGTAAAATCCTTTTCTGGTTCGCTGAGCATTAATACAATTTGGATAGGAAAGTATAGGTCTCCATATAGATCCTGGTGCAGCGTATTGAATCCGCCTTTTCCATATTTCAAAATTAAAACCGTCGCTTTTTGCTGACCATTAAGGTGGCATTGGTCTAAGAATTCCTGATGATCTGAAGGAAATTGAGTGTCTATATGTAAAGCTTTACACCATGCATTAGCAACAGGAGCCAGATAAGGGTAAATATTTGTTCGTATGGTTTGAATGATTTCAGGTAATGGATAGGTAAAATATTTATATTCACCCAGTCCGAAACGATGTCTGGCCATGATGACTGTTTTACGATAGAGAGAAGAATGATGATAATTTGATTTCAATAGTTCACATTCTTCCTCAGACAACAGATCAGGAATGATAGCATATCCGTTTTGATGCATTGTTTCCGTAATACTCTGCCAGTCTGTATTCTTGATTGTATGAATAATATCTTTCATTGTTTTTGAATTTATTCTGCAAAAATCTATAGTTCTTCAGAACAATACAATCCAAAACATGCGGTATTTTATACATGAATAAAGAGTTATAAAGCATCTGGACTATTGATTTAATGTATTTCTGGATGATACCACTGGTCCTGTTTAAGGCTACCTTTGCCCTGTTAATAAAAATAGATATAACGATGAATTACATTATTAAAAAGGCAAGTCTTGAGGATCTTGATGAAACAGCTGAATTGTTCAATCTTTATCGTGTTTTTTACAGACAGGAATCAGATGTTGAAAAAGGTAAGGCTTTTCTCAAAGAACGTTTTATAAACCGTGAGTCCGATATTTTTCTTGTGATGGTAAATGAGAAAGCAGTAGGTTTTGTACAGCTTTACAAATTATTTCATTATACCAAATTACAAAGGCAATGGCTGCTAAGTGATTTGTTTGTGCATCCGGATTATAGAGGAAAAGGTCTTTCCGTAGCATTAATTGACCGTAGCAAAGAATGGTGTGAAGAGACAGGAGCGTGCGGGCTGATGCTTGAAACCGAAAAAACAAATGACATAGGAAACACATTATATCCACGCTGCGGGTTTGAATATGACGGATTGCATAATTATTACCACTGGTGGAAATAAAATAAAGCTGTTTAACCCTAATCATAACCACCTTTTTTTGAGCTGGTTTACTTCTATAATGATAAGTAGTATTAGTTCTACAGTTTTGAACATTTAATTCTACAGGTATTTTCAGCCAGCAGAAGGGTATAGTCCTATTTTTGTAAAGCTCTTACAGATCATGGGTAGGACAGTTGATCTGTAGAGCGTATGCAAAAAAATCTCTGCCTAATTTTCTACTTTTTCCCCAAGGTTTTATGATTAGTACCACAAAACTGCTTTTTCCGGCGGAGATTTTTTGCTTTTGAACAAAAAAGAGAATGGCACTGCCATTCTCTTTTTTATTTTTTTTAATATGATTTAAATATTATTGTGCCAGTTGAGCGTAAGGAGTAAGTTTGTTGTCATCAGACATTGTCTGTCCTAAAAAATCTCTTTTCTGATCAGCTTTCATTCTGCCGGCAGCAGCACTTGCATTGAAATAAGCTTCACTTAGTTTTGTAGCGATATCAGAAGGTTTGAATTCGAATTTTGTATCTCCTTCAACTCCTAAATAACCGTTCTTTCTTGTAAGGTTGGTAATATAATTGTTGTAATTGATCATTGTCCCTCTCATCATATTGTTATGATATTCCATACATTTCTTGGCTTTTTTGGATGAGTTGTTCAGGATACAGTTTTTCATGTTGTTTCTGTATAAAAACCATTCAGACTCTACAATACCATATTCTCTGCCTAAAGCAATTTTTCCGTTATTCACAATATTATTATCACCTTCTTTTGTAGCGATCGTCTGAAGATGCTGAATCACCAATGGAACGGTGGCTTCAATTTTTGATTTTGTATCTTTCAGTATGCTAAGATCGGCAGCAGGAGAACCTTTCTTTTGTGCTGTAGTAACATTAAAAATAAGCAGTAATAGTACAATCAGTAAATTATATCTTTTCATGAGAAATTTTTAAAGCACTAAAATAAATATAATTTCCCGGTTAAAACAAATACATTTTAATATTTATTTAATAAAATTTAACAATTCTATAATGTATATTATTCATTGTTATAAAAATGATGTGTTTAAGGTCTTTATTGAAGTGATTTTTGTAATCTAAATTGTTAATACAGCTCAATGTGTGTATTTGAGTCCTAATCAATGTAAAATGTTTTACGCAAGGATAAAAAAACACTACTCATAATGATGGTAGTGTTTTGTAAAAATCATTTATTTGAAATAATGGGTGATTTTTTCACTTTCAGGGACAACTTTAGAGTCAAAATGTTCCAGTAATTTTCCCTCCGGGCTGATCAGAAACTTATTGAAATTCCAGCTTATGGTGGCATCCATTACTCCATTTTGAGATTTGTGGGTAAGATAATCGAATACAGGAGTGATTTTTGAACCTTTTACATCCACTGAGGTGGTAAGCGGAAAGGTTACCCCATAATTCTTTTCACAGAAAGACTTGATTTCCACATTATCATGAAACTCCTGATCTGCAAAATTATCAGAAGGAAAGCCTACCACAACCAGTTTATCACCATAATCTTTGTAAAGCTGCTCCAATCCTTTGTATTGAGGAGTGTATCCGCACTTGGATGCCGTGTTTACAATAAGAATATATTTCCCTTTGTATTCAGAAAAATCAATTTTTCCGCCGTCTATGGATTCAATCTTAAAATCATAAATTGATTTTGCAGGTTTTGGACCGTTGGAATCATCCGATTTAATAAATGATGAAAGGCCTATGATTCCTATAAGCACCATTCCGATAAAAAGTATTTTTTTCATTTAAAAAGATTTTACTATTGTTTTATGTATTAGATTATTGATCATTTTTGCTGCACTTTTGTTTTTTTCGGTTTTATTTCTAGTTAAAATCCATTCTTCCAGAAATATCAAATTTAGGGTTATTAAATCCTTATGCAATAGTATTTTTTATTGTTTTGAATTTTTTAACTGATTTATCAATTCTTATCAAGATATAAAACCCTGGCAGAGATTATCCCGACAAACCAAATGAAACATTTCTTCAAGGTTAGTTGAAATCCCGGATTTAATGTAGAGGTTTTGGTATAAAAGATCAGTTTTGTTGAAGAGTTTTTCGTGAAATTAGAATTGAAAATTAATTTAATTAAAATTTAATCAAATTTATTTATTGATTATTAATATCTTACATTTTAAAACCTTTTATCACTAAAAAAATAGTTGTTAGATTCAAATTTATTTCTACATTTGTATAACTAATTTCTTAGTGATATAGAATTGAAAACTTTTATATCAATATAACTGATAAATGAACAGGATATGAAAATTCAGACTTTAACAAAAGCAGAAGAACAGGTAATGCAGTATGTATGGAAAATAGAAAAAGGATTTCTTAAGGATGTTCTGGATCTTTTTCCGGAACCAAAACCACACACCAATACAGTCTCTACTATTTTAAAAGTATTGAAAGACAAAGAATTTGTAGACTATCGTGTACATGGAAGACAGCATGAGTATTTTCCGCTTGTTTCAAAAGAACAATATTCCGGAAAGACCATGAAAAGTCTTGTGAAAAACTATTTCAAAGGCTCTTACAAGAGTGCCGTTTCATTTTTGGTAGAAAAAAATGAAATGACAGTAGAAGATCTTGAGATGTTATTAGATGAACTCAAAAACAAAGATTAGTACTTATGGAAGCAATACTTTTATACTTTGGGAAAACTATTTTATGTTCGGGTGTAACGTTTTTGTACTATCAGTTGTCATTAAAAGACAAGACATTCCATCATTATAACAGATTTTATCTGCTGGGAGCGATTGTGATATCACTTTTGTTGCCGCTCATTAAAGTAGATGATTTTACGATAGAGGTAAATAATGATGTATATATGCTTCTTGATAAGATTCAGAATTTTAATACAGAAAAAAATATAAACAATGGTAACCTTTATTTTAACATTACTTTTTCAGCTCTGGGACTGGTTTCTTTCTATTTTCTAGGGAAACTTATGTATGGGATTTTTAAAATCCAGCAGTTTAAGAAACAGTTTAATAAAGAAAGTTTTGACGGGATCAACTTTTACCGTACAGACCTTAATGAAGCTCCTTTTTCCTACTTTAAAAATCTTTTCTGGAAGAACGCCATTACTTTGCATTCTGATATTGGAAAACAGATTTTAAAGCATGAAATGGTACATATTGAGCAGAAACATTCCTTTGATAAGATCTTTATTGAGATTATTACCTCAGTTTTCTGGTTCAATCCGTTTTTTCATGTCATCAAAAAAGAAATTAATTTAATTCACGAATATCTGGCTGATAAAAAAGCCGTAAAACAATCGGACACCAAAGCATTTGCGCAGATGCTTTTAGCAAGCCACTTTTCCGGAACACAGTTGCCTGTTACCAGTCCGTTTCTAAGTTCAAACCTTAAAAAAAGACTTAAGATGTTACAAAAACCAAAAACCAAATTCGGATATGCGCGAAGAATTTTTGCCTTGCCGGTTGTTTTCTCACTGACCTTTGCTTATCTGGTAAATGCTAAAAACAGAGAAATTGAAGAAACCAATCTTTCCATCAAAAAAGTAGTTTCAGAAATCAAGAAAGATACGATAAGACCTGTAAGACCTGAAGGATCGGGTCAGGAAAAAATGGCAGAATTGAAAGCCGTGTCACCGGATGATCAGAAAAAAATAACCAATCTTGAAAAGAAGATAAAAGAAAAAGAGAAAGAGCTGGAAGGTTTGGATCCCGAAAGTGATCTCTTCAGTGATAAAATAGAAGAAATAAGCAATCTGGCATCAGAGATAGGAGAGATTGCCTCAAAAGTTGAAGTTGATCAGTATTTCAATTCTGCGGAATGGAAGAATCAGATGAAGGAGCTTGAGAATATGGAACCTCTTAGTAAAAAGGAGCTTCGAAAGATTGAAAGAGCTGCCAAAAAAGTGGAAAGAGAAGCTGCCAAAATAGGCGAACTGCCCATTCCTCCGGTACCACCTAAAGCACCAAGAGAGCCGAAAATAACCTATTTTAAAACAAACAAAATTGTTAATTATAAAGATCTGAGCGCTCAGGAAAAAGAAGAAGTACGTAAAGCAATGGCGGAAGCTAAAAAAGCACTGAAAGAAGCGGGAAAAGCCAGAATTGAGGGTGAAAAAGCAAGAATAGAAGGTGCAAAAGCCCAACTGGAGGGAAATAGAATAAGATTAGAAGGAGAGAGAATCCGGATTGATGGAGACAAAATCCGAAGAGACGTTGAAAAGGCCCGCACGGAAGCCGAAAAAAGATCAGCAAGCTTCAGAGACGGTACTTTTATTAAAGTGATCAGCGGTTCACCCGGTGTTATTGTAATGAATGCTGACTTTATTAAAAAAGACAGCAACGGAAACATCGCAATGAATGGGGTGAAAAAATTTAAAATAAGCGGTACTGATGATGTAAAATATAAGTATTACATTGACGGGAGAGAAGTTTCACAGGATGATATGAACTCATTAGATACCAATAATATATCGAGAGTTAACGTCAACACTCAGAAGAATGGAGAAGTAAAGCAGGGGGAAGTAAGAATTGAGACAAAGAAGTAAATTTCTGCAAAGCTTTGTCAGTTTTAAAAATGGCAAAGCTTTTTTTATGAATAGATAAATACATAGAATATGAAAAAAAATTATTTGCTTTTATTAGCTTTTTTAAGTGTTTTTGTGAATGCACAGGTAAACAGATTTTTCTATGACTATAAATATATTTCAGATTCTACCAATAGAGCAGAAGTGAAAAGCGATGTAATGCTTTTGGATATTGATAAAAATGGATCTAAATATTACAGCCGTGAGAAATTTGTTGCAGACTCCACAACCAAAGCAGATATTGCCAGACAGATGAAAGGAGGATTCGGAGGCAGTATTAATATTAAAAGAAATATAAAACAGGGAACTATTAATAGCACGGTCACAAAAAAATATCCGGATTATAGTGTTTCATTCTCTGAAAATATAGGGAATACTGCTTATAAGATGCCGGAAGATCAAAAGCCTGAATGGAAGATTTTACCTGAGAAACAGAAAATTGGAGAGTATAATACTCAGAAAGCAACTACAAATTATGGAGGCAGAAGCTGGATCGCCTGGTTTTCTACTGACATCCCATTTCAGGACGGACCTTATAAATTCTACGGATTGCCAGGACTTATTGTTAAAATTGAGGATAAAACAGGTTCTCATATTATGACTTTAATTGGTAACAAAAAAACCGAAGCCACATCAGAAGAAGCTCTCCAGATACCTGGTCTCACTACAATTGGCTTTGGAGGTAAAGAGATAGAAATCAATAAAAAGCAGTTCAAAAAAGCCTGGAAAGATTATCTTGCTGACCCTACAAAAGACATGAAACAAACCATGAGTACCCTTCCTGCCGGAGCTGTTGTACAAATGAGAAATCAGGATGGGAAAAATATTGATGTAAATGAAATGTATAGAAATATTGAAAAAAGAGCAAAAGAAGACCAACTAAAGAATAACAATAAAATAGAACCGGAACTATATCGATAAAATATACAGTTCCCATATGATTCAGATACTATACATTAGTTAAATCCGGAAAAAATAATACAGTACGAAAAATCCCGGAACGAAAAGTTCCGGGATTTTTATATTTGAAAAGGATCAATGATTATGCTAATTTCTGAGAATCTGCAATAAACTGAGCCAGTCCGCTGTCTGTTAACGGGTGCTTCAATAAACTCAAGATCGGAGGAAGTGGTGAAGTGATAACATCTGCTCCAATTTTAGCACAGTCGATGATATGCATTGAGTGACGGATAGAAGCCGCTAAGATTTCAGTTTCGAACATGTAGTTATCGAAAATTAATCTGATTTCCTGGATAAGGTTCAGACCGTCTGTAGAAATATCATCTAATCTTCCTAAGAACGGAGAAACGTAAGTTGCTCCTGCTTTTGCTGCCAGCAGAGCCTGTCCTGGAGAGAAGATCAAAGTACAGTTTGTTCTGATTCCTTTATCAGAAAAATATTTTAAAGCTTTGATTCCGTCTTTGATCATCGGAATTTTTACAACAATATTCGGGTGAATAGCAGCCAATTCGTCTCCTTCCTTAATCATTTCCTCATACGTTGTAGAAAGAACTTCCGCAGAAATATCCCCATCTACAAGTTCGCAGATCGTTTTATAATGGTTTCTGATTGCTTCAGCTCCCTGAATACCTTCTTTAGCCATTAATGAAGGATTGGTAGTTACCCCGTCTAAAATCCCAAGATCTCTGGCTTCCTTGATTTGCTCTAAATTAGCTGTGTCAATAAAAAATTTCATTTTGATAAATAGATTTATTGATACAAAGATAGGGAATTAATTGGGTTCTGAGGTATGAATTTTGAGTTACGGAATTCGGAGTTTTAGGGTAAATGGGTTTGGATGCAGGAGAGTTTGAGAGTGGGAGAGTGAGAGATCAGGATGGTTATAGATGATAAAAAATAATTTTGTGCTGATCTTAAATCAAAGAGTTATTTTTGCTTCTAGCTTCTAGCTTCTAGCTTCTAGCTTCTAGCTTCTAGCTTCTAGCTTCTAGCTTCTAGCTTCTAGCTTCTAGCTTCTAGCTTCTAGCTTCCAACTTCCAGCCAGACCAATTTAAATTACTACCCATGAAAAATAACCGTTTCACCGCCATATTGGAAATCATCGGAATTAATCCTTTTGTATTTGTTCCGGAAGAAATACTGGACACGATTTTTGAAAAATCAGGGAGAAATAAAAGTCCCATTGCTGTAAAAGGAATGGTGAATGGAAAAGAATTTAAGCAAAACCTTATGAAATATCTGGGGGAGTGGAGGCTGTATGTGAATCTGACCATGCTGAAAAATTCTCCAAAAAGAATCGGAGAAATCATCGAAATTGTGTTGGAATACGACGATTCTGATCGAAGTATTCCCATTCATCCTCAATTAGAAAAGGCAATCAAAGAAAGTGCTCTGGCAACAGAAAATTTCGAAAATCTGATTCCATCAAGAAGAAATGAGCTGATCCGGTATATCAATAATTTAAAAACCGAAGCCAGTATTCAGAGAAATATCGAGAAAATCATCAGACATCTGCATGGTGAAACAGATTTTTTCGGAAAAAAGATTGAATAGGATAGCCAAAAATTAAAGGTCAGAGTTTTAAAAACGAAAAGATTAAATTGAATATTGATAATTATTAAGCAAGAGAAGAAAGCAATAAAGATTGGAGTATGTACTGGATCTCTGCGTTAAATTTAAGTTAGACATAATAAAAAATGCCGGAAAAAACTTTCCGGCATTTCATTTTTACTAAGAATTTAATGCTTTGCTAAGCTTTACAGCATCCTGGTTGGTAGGATCATACTGTATGGATTTTGCAATATGTTCTTTTGCTTTATTAGGATCAGTTTGCTGCTCTGTAAAGGCAAGATAGAAATAAGCGTATGCCAGATTCTTCTTATTTTGCTCTACTTCTTCAGGTTTTACTGCTGCAATATACTTTTCATAAGCAATTTTTGCATTGGCATCATCTTTTGCAGACTGATAGGAATAAGCCTGGCTGTAATAAGCCGGAGCCCAGTCCGGTAATAAAACTGATATTTTTTTCCAGGTATCAATAGCGTTTGGCCAGTCTGAAGCCTCCTGATAAGCATTAGCCAGTTTTGCTAATGATTCTGCATCCTTTGGATTGGCTGCGATCTGTTTTTTAAGATCTTCGATAGTTGGATTGGTGGTTTGACTCGTTGTCGCCGATGTTTCAGGCTGAGTTGTTTGTGCATTTACAAAACTTACACTTCCTGCTAGTATTAAACCTAAAAATAGACTTCTACTATTAATTTTACTCATTTTCATAATCTTATATTTTAAATTCATAATCTAAAATTCAATAATAATTCCATAAAACCGTAAAATTTAGAGGCTTTAAGTTTTTTTAGAAAATATTAACGGGAAACAGGATTTTTTTAGTTTAATTTTTGATTCGTTCATCTTTGAAACTATCTTTGTGATTTATTTTTATTATTAATACCGATAATTTCATCATATGAACATTATATTAGCTTCAACCTCCACACTTTTTGGCGGAGAATATCTGGAATATTTAAGAGAAGAATTAATCCAACTCTATAAAGGAATCGACGAAATTGTGTTTATCCCTTTCGCTAGACCAGGTGGAATTTCTCATGATGATTATACGGCAAAAGCACGTTCTTTCTTTGAAACCATTCATATAAAAGTGAAAGGACTTCATGAATTTGAAGATAAAAAGGAAGCCATTCATCAGGCAAAAGGTTTCTTTACCGGAGGCGGAAACACTTTTTTATTGGTTAAAACATTACACGAAGAAGGGCTGATGTCTGTCCTGAAAGAAAATGTATCTGGAGGAAAAGCTTATCTCGGATGCAGCGCAGGAAGCAATATCGGAGGCCAGAATATGAAGACAACGAACGATATGCCCATTGTATATCCGCCAAGTTTCGACTGTATGGGATTAGTTCCTTTCAATATCAACCCGCACTATCTTGACCCTAATCCGGATTTGAAGCATAACGGGGAAACCAGAGAAACCCGTATCCAGGAATTCCTTACCCAGAATGATATCAAAGTAGTTGGCCTTAGAGAAGGAAACTGGATCAGAAGAACCGGAGATTCAATAACAGTTGAAGGAAGTGAACTGACCAGGATTTTTGAAAAAGGGAAAGAGCCTTATGAAATAGAAGCAGGAAGCACGCTTTAATGAACAAAGAAGAAATCAATCTTTTCATAGAACGTAATCTCACTAATTTTTCAGTGAACAGCACCGGATGGAATGATCTGATTCGGAAATTACTGTTTGAATTTGCCGTTGCAGGATGGAATATGAATCATCGTGTCTTTGGAAAAGAAAAGTTGGGGGAATTGAGATGTTACACCTATTCCGAAGATGAAACTCTCAATGCCAAACTTAAAAAAATCAAAGATAAATATTCAGAGCTTTCTGTCAAGACCTGTGAGATTTGTGGAGAAGAAGGTAAAATGAGAACAATCGGCTCATGGCAGACCACATTATGCCTTAATCATTTCCTGGAACAGCAGCCCGTTATTGAAATTGATAACAAACAGAATATCACGAGAAACAATAAGATCGTTCTGAATATTAAAAATATTACCAGCGCGGAGGTTGAATATGACCTTCAGAGATTAGAGCTGTATAACAGGCAGGAAGAAGTATTTTATTTTTCTTGGCAGGACCCCAATTATTATCTGCTTTTAAAAACAATTCCTATTTCACTTTTTCCGAAAGAAAATCAGCATGAGATATTAGCATTGTTTCAAAAAGTACAGGATTGTGAAATATGTGGTCATAAAGCTGTATATCAAAGAAGCTGTCTGCGCTGTCATCATGAACCCTGGAATGATTCCGGGTATTTTATTGAAGATTACGGAGAAAAATCAAACTATATAAAAGAATGTCAGATGGATATTTTTATAGATGAAGATGATTATGAGAAATATTTTAAACATGACCGCTCATTTGAAAAATCTCCTCACCATCAGGTTCTTTTCAATTCCGATGATCTCAGGGAGTATGAAAAGCTTTTATTTTAACTATATTTGATTTAGAATTTAAATCAATGAAAAGAGGATCAGATACTACCAGGAATGTGTATTTGAAACTTCATCATTTTGACTCAAACAACAATGCAATGAAAAAGACACTTGCTGTTCTCATGCTTTCTGTACAGATGGTAGCTGCGCAGAATATGGCCCAAAAATTAGATAAAGTAACAAAGGATCTGATGGATTCTTCGGGAGCAGCATCTTCCAGTTTATCTTTTTATGTTTCCGATGAAAATGGTAATTTGGTTTATGAATATCAAGGAAATAAAGGGCTTTCCACTGCTTCTACACAGAAGATTTTCACGGCAGGCGCAGCATTGGAAACATTAGGAAAAAACTATACTTTTACAACCACTTCAAGCTATTCCGGAAATATCTCCGGAGGAACGCTGAACGGAAATCTTTTCATCAGCTCCAACGGCGATCCTACATTAGGAAGCTGGAGATATGATGCCTATAAACCTGAAAATTTTAAAAAGAAGCTGATTGAGGCAATTAAAAACTCAGGGATAAAGAAAATATCAGGAGATCTTGTTATTGATGATTCATATTTTGATCACCAGACCATTCCGGGAGGCTGGCCGTGGGATGATCTTGGAAATTATTATGGTGCAGGTGTATGGGGAATCAACTGGAAAGAAAACCAGTTTGATATCAATATAAACGGAACAGATTTTAAAAGCTTTTCTTATCCGCTGGAAGGTGTGAAGTGGCTCAATGACCTGAAAACAGGGGGAAGCTCAGATCAAAGCCTGATTTTTACAGCTCCTCATTCTGATGTAGCCCTGATTAACGGTATGCTTCCTTCAGGAAAGACAGTGACGGTTTCCGGTTCTACGCCCAATCCGCCACTACAGCTGGCAGCAGAAGTAAAGCAATGGCTGAAAGAATCAGGGATTGAACTTTCAGGAAAAGCAGTAACGAATTCTCAACTTGAAATAGAAGGAAAACAGGCTTTAGCAGCTCCGAAAAAAAATATTCTTCTTACTTACCAATCTCCGACGCTGGATAAAATTGTTTTCTGGTTTCTAAGAAAAAGTATCAATCTGTATGGAGAAACATTGATTAAAACTTTAGGAAAGGAAAAGAAAGGAAATTCAAGCTTTAAAAGCGGGGTTTCTTATCTGAAAGAATTCTGGAAATCAAAAGGAATCAATCCTAATATGATCAATTTTGCAGATGGAAGCGGACTTTCTCCACAAAATTATGTGGCTGCAAAAGCAGAAGTACAGGCGCTTTTATATGCAAAAAAACAATCCTGGTTTGAAGCGTATTATGACGGATTTCCGGTTCAGGATAATGGGATGAAGATGAAAAGCGGAACGATGAGAGATACCAAATCTTTTGCAGGATATCACACCGCGAAAGATGGAAAAAAATATGTATTTTCAATTATCATCAACAACTATCAGGGAAGTGGAAATACTGAGCTGCAGAAAATCCTGAATGTTTTAAAATAAAAAACCTTTGAGAAAATCCATACTCACCAGACTGAATAACTGGATCATTTTTGTTGTCATGACTACTTTGGTTATTGCCATTGTAGTAGCTTCAACATCGCTTATTAATTTTCTCAGAAAAGAGGAGATTAAAAGGATCAGTCTTCTTTCCAAAGCTATAAGGATACAGCAGGAAGTGAAAACTCCGGATACAGATGTACTGGATTTACTGCCGGATATTCTGAATATCAACAATACCATTCCCTTCATTGTAACGGATAAATATAAAAATCCGATTCTTGACCTCGGATACTACAGAAATATTCCTGAAAGCACAATTAAGAATCCTGAAAAACTGCAGAGTCTGATCCGGAATATGGAGAAAAATTATGATCCTATTGAGATCAAAGTGCCGGATGGAAATAATCAGTTTGTGTATTATGATAACTCCCGTCTGCTTAATAATCTCCGGTATTCTCCCTATATTTTAGGTTTGTTTATTCTATTGTATTTCGGTTTTTCTTTCTGGTTTTTCAGAACCATTAAAAAGACGGATGAAGGCTATCTTTGGGCTGGATTGGCTAAAGAAACAGCCCATCAGATCGGAACTCCTTTATCTTCTATGATTGGATGGATGGAAATTATGAAGCTTGATAATCCTGAATCAGAAGGAGTACATGAGATAGAAAAAGATATTGAAAGGCTTAGAACTATTTCTGAAAGATTTTCAAAAATAGGTTCTGTTCCAGAGCTGAACGATAGAAATTTCAATGAAACCATACAGGAGAATTATGATTATTTAAAAACAAGAATCTCCAGAAAAATCAATTTTACCCTCAATCTACCTACATATACCGTTCTGGTTCCCCACAATAAAATCCTGATGAGCTGGGTGATCGAAAATCTGGTGAAAAATGCTGTGGATGCCATGAAAGGAGAAGGAGCTATCACCATGTCTGTCTTTGAAAGGAATAAAAATATTCTCATCGAAGTAAGGGACAACGGAAGCGGAATGACCAAACAGCAGGCAAGAAATGCTTTTAATCCAGGGTATTCTACCAAAAAAAGAGGCTGGGGATTGGGTCTGTCACTGGCAAGAAGAGTTATTCATGAATACCATAATGGAGATATCAAGATTTCTCAGACTGAAGTAGGAAAGGGAAGTACCTTTAGGATAACGATCAGAAAAGAGGAAATTCTTTAACAATCAATTAATTTTTTATAAATAAGAAACCTAACAGGTTTTTAAAACCTGTTAGGTTTGAATGTTAAGCCAAGATTTGAATATTAGAATATAAAGATCACTTGAGAAAATAAAAGCGGGGAAATTTTTCCCCGCTTTTCTCTTTATTTGACACTATCCCACAAAGTGTGTAAGTTAAAAAGTCAGGGCTTGGATTTTATAATCTGAGCCTTTCTTCAAAAATAAGCATAAATTGGTTGAG
>NZ_FTMT01000026.1:0-58791 GCF_900156015.1 Chryseobacterium sp. RU33C
GGGAGAGTAGGCCGCCGCCAGTTTTTATTTTATTTTTAAAAATCCTTTATCTTATTGATAAAGGATTTTTTTTTGCTTTATACCCAAGCAGGGAACACCTAAACTCATACATAATGAGCAATGAGTAATAATTGATAAACGATACATCAATCAACTATCATTGATCAACTATCACTTATCATTTATTACTTATGCTGGACAGCATACACTCCAGTTGTCACTCCGCAGGAGTCTGAACAAAGTATTATCAAATAACTCAGTATTACTTTTGCTTTTTTAACCTTTGAACTCTTAAGACTCTAATAAAGTTGGCTGGATTCCTGCGGAATGACACAGTAGGAAAGAAGCAGTCCAAATAAAAAGAAATAACCCCATTGCAACCAATAACGCTATTGGAAAAGATAACCACGGAACCCGTACCCTGACCTTGTCACATCATTTTATAATTTATCATTGATGATTCATTCACCATCCTAGCCCCGATAGGAATGGTTACCCCACAGCTTGTGTTGGAGGGTGAATGGGTTTGAGTGTGGGAAAGCACAGGCGCGAGGAGTATGAATGGATAGCGGGAAACAGCTCCTGAAATCTCAAGAGTCCTTCAGTAAACTATTTCCTCCTATAACCCTATTTTACTCGAATAAATTCAATAAGTTTGTACTAGTTTTCCAAAAATAATTATAATGTCAGGAAATATTCTGATCATCGATGATGAGATCAAACTCCTTAAATTGTTAGGAATGATCCTTTCCCAAGAGAATTTTAATGTAAAAGAAGCTTCTACGGCACGGTCGGCAATGACAATGCTGGAGCAATATGAGTTTGATGTTGTTCTGAGCGATGTGCGCCTGCCTGATGCTTTTGGTGTAGAGCTGGTAAAGTCTGTCAAGAATAAATATCCTCAAATTGAAATTATTCTTATGACTGCATTTGGTAATATTACGGATGCGGTGCAGGCTATGAAGAATGGAGCTTATGATTATCTGGTGAAAGGAGATGATAATGAGAAAATAATTCCATTGGTATATAAAGCTCTTGATAAAGTGAAAGATAACAAATCAAGAGTTGTTCAGCAGGCTGTGACAAAAGGATTTGATCAGATTATCGGTAAATCTCCATTAATTTTGCAGGCTAAGAAATTGGCTGAAAAAGTGGCTTTAACGGATGCTGCTGTTCTTCTTACAGGTGAAACAGGTACGGGTAAAGAGGTTTTTGCCAGCGCTATTCATGAAGGGAGCGACAGAAAGAAAAACAGCTTTGTGGCTATCAACTGTTCAGCATTTAGTAAAGAAATTCTGGAGAGTGAACTTTTTGGTCATAAACAAGGTGCCTTTACCGGAGCAGTGAAAGATAAAAAAGGATTGATTGAAGAAGCTAACGGAGGTACTCTGTTTCTGGATGAAATTGGTGAGATGCCTATAGAACTCCAGGCAAAGCTTCTCAGGGTTTTGGAAACCAGGGAATTTATCAAAATGGGTGAAACTAAAGTTTCAAAGTCAGATTTCAGATTAATTGCAGCAACCAACAGAGATCTGGAAGATGAAATAAAGCAGGGAAACTTCAGAGAAGACCTCTATTTCAGACTGAATGTATTTGAAATCACACTTCCTCCATTAAGAGAAAGAAAAGAAGACCTAAAGGCAATTGCCAGGCATTTTATTGATATTTTTTCTCATAAACTTCATCTGACAGCGGTTCAGGTAGATCCGGACTATTACAAAGCACTGGAGAAAAATGACTGGAAAGGGAATATCCGTGAATTGAGAAATGCTGTAGAACGAAGCCTGATTTTAATGGATAACAATGTCCTTGATGCAGAGAGTCTTCCTCATTATTCTGAAAAAACAGCTCCGGAAAGTGATTCCCTAAGCATCAGGTCGCTTGAGAAGATACATATACAAAAAGTATTGCAGTATACTAAAGGAAATAAAGCAGAAGCTGCCCGTCTCCTTGAGATAGGAATTGCCACCTTATACCGGAAGCTTGAAGAATACGGATTAAAATAAACCGATTATCATTTTAATAAAGAGCCTATCATTTTGATAGGCTTTTCTGTTTTTATACAGTGAGATGTTTTAGTTTAATATATTGTTAATCAGTGTTTTGAATGTTTGTTTTTCAAAATGGACCTTCTTTTGGCATATAGTCTCTGAATAAAATATTTAAAAATGACAATTTCAAGAAAAACGTTTAAAAAACGGGAGCACTCGACTTTTAGTCTGCTGATTGTATCGTACGTATTGTTAACCCTTTTAACCCTAATGATTAAGATATGATGCTCATAAGTTTAATGCTGCTTTTTGCAGTATTGTTTTGGCTTTTATATAAATCAGTTGAATTTTTTGATAGAATATAAATTATGTGGAGTTTATTTTTCCTCTCAATACTTGCCTTTGTGTATATCTGTTATGTTTTAATGAAACCTGAAAAATTTTAATTGATCATGAATACAGAAATTTTAGGCGTTATAGCAATGTTTGCTATTACATTAGTTATCGGAATTTTTTTAGGGAAATATATAGCTAATGTCTATGGATACAAAAAAACTTTTCTTGACCCGGTTTTTGAACCTGTTGAAAAGTTAATTTATAAAATATCGGGTATTAATCCTACCCGTCAGATGAATTGGAAACAGAATATGTACGCCATGCTGGCCATTAATCTGATCTGGTTCATCATAGGTTTCCTTCTTTTAATGAATCAGGCGTGGCTTCCTTTAAATCCTGACGGAAACCCGAATATGTCGCCTGATCTGGCTTTTAATACCACCATTTCATTCTTAGTGAACTGTAATTTACAGCACTATTCAGGAGAAACGGGAGTAAGTTATCTGAGCCAGCTTTATCTGATGTTTTTACAGTTTGTTACGGCTGCAACGGGAATGGCGGCTATGGCTGTTCTTTTCAAAGCTTTTAAAGAAAAAACAAGTACTGAACTTGGGAATTTCTATGATTTTTTTACAAAATCAATGATCAGAATTCTGGTTCCGATAAGTGTAATTGTTGCTTTAATACTTTCCATCAACGGAAGTCCGATGACTTTCGAAGGAAAGGATCATGTTATAACACTTGAAGGGCAAAAAGCAAATGTTTCCAGAGGGCCTGTATCTGCATTTGTTGCCATTAAACATTTAGGCACTAATGGAGGTGGATTTTTCGGAGCGAACTCAGCACATCCGCTTGAAAATCCTAATTATATGACCAATATGACAGAAATGGTCACTCAGATGATCATTCCGTTTGCCCTGGTATTTGCCCTGGGTTTTTATCTGAAGAAAAGAAAATTGTCATGGGTGATTTTTACCGTAATGACCGTTGGTTTTCTGGCGCTTACCATTCCGAATATTGTAAATGAAACGGGAGGGAATCCTTTGATTACACAAATGGGAGGAGACAGCAGCCTCGGTGCCATGGAAGGTAAAGAAATCCGTTTCGGAAGTGCAGCATCCGGTTATTGGAGTATTGCAACCACGGTAATTTCAACGGGATCAGTGAATTCAATGCATGACAGTACTATGCCTCTTTCGGGGATGAATGAACTTTTGGCGATGATGATCAACTGCTTTTACGGAGGCTGCGGAGTCGGAATTCTGAACTATTTCATCTTTATCATTCTGGCCGTGTTTATCAGTGGTCTTATGGTAGGAAGAACGCCTGAGTTTATGGGTAAAAAGATTGAAGCCAAAGAAATGAAGATTGCCATGATCGTGGCTTTATTCCATCCTTTCTTAATTCTTGCAGGGACAGCTTTAACAGCTTATATGCCGGAATTTGGAGCAAAAACATTGAATAACCCAGGTTTTCATGGTTTCAGTGAAATGCTGTACGAGTTTACCTCTTCAGCAGCGAATAACGGATCCGGATTTGAAGGATTGGGAGACAACACACCATGGTGGAATATCTCAACCGGAATTGTACTGCTGCTCTCAAGATTCATCCCGATCATAGGACCGGTAGCCATTGCAGGACTGCTGGCACAGAAGAAATATATCCCTGAGAGTTCAGGAACACTGAAAACAGATACGGCTACTTTCGGATTCATGACTCTGGCAGTGATTTTACTGATTGCAGCATTGTCTTTCTTCCCTGCATTAACCCTAGGGCCTATTGCAGAGCAGATTCAGTATTTCTCAAAATAAATGTGAACATTAAAAATTATAATCAATATTCAACCATTAAGTATGCTGAAAAGTTTGAGGAAGCTAGTCTCATACTTACGAAACGTTCACTTAATATTATCCATATCTATCCTTATTATTTGGCAGAACTTAATGGTTACTATTGATTTACAATGATATAAATTCTTTCAAAAAAATGAAAAATCAGTCACAAACATTGTTTCAAAGAGATTTGGTAAACGAAGCGATCAAACAGTCCTTCGTGAAACTGAATCCGAAAATTATGTTTAAAAATCCGGTAATGTTCCTGGTGGAAATCGGAACCATTGTCATGTTTATCGTAAGCATGTTCAGCCTTACCGGTGATCAATCTCAGGGAAGCTTTTCCTATAACTTTTTAGTATTTATTATTTTATTTTTCACCGTTCTGTTTGCCAATTTTGCAGAAGCTATCGCAGAAGCAAGAGGAAAAGCACAGGCTGATACCCTTAGAAAAACAAGGGAAGAAACTCCTGCCAAATTAGTGTTGGATAATAGACCCGGTTTTCAGGTAGAAACAAGGCTGAAGATGTCTGCTGAAATGACATTAGGCGATATTTTCCTTTGTGAGGCCGGAGATCAGATTCCAATGGATGGGGAGATCATAGAAGGTCTTGCTACCATTGATGAGTCTGCTATTACCGGGGAAAGCGCACCTGTTATCCGTGAAGCGGGAGGAGACAAAAGCTCTGTAACAGGAGGTACAAAAGTGCTGTCAGACAGAATTAAAGTAAAAGTAACTACAAAACCGGGAGAATCCTTTCTAGATAAAATGATCGCTCTTGTAGAAGGAGCATCAAGACAGAAAACACCAAACGAAATCGCATTAACCATACTTTTAGCGGGATTCACTCTTACATTTATTATTGTTACCCTCACTTTAAAGCCTTTTGCAGACTACGCGCAGACTCCGATTACCATAGCGGCATTTATATCTCTTTTCGTTTGTCTTATTCCGACAACCATCGGCGGTCTGCTTTCTGCAATCGGGATTGCAGGGATGGACAGAGCATTGAGAGCCAATGTAATTACAAAAAGCGGTAAAGCCGTAGAAACTGCGGGAGATATTGATGTTCTTTTGCTTGATAAAACCGGAACAATCACCATTGGAAACCGTAAGGCAACCCAATTTCATCCTGCCAATGGAATTCAGATTGAAGAATTCATTAAAGCCTCTGCACTAAGTTCCGTAGCGGATGAAACACCGGAAGGAAAATCAATCATAGAACTGAGTGCTTTGAAAGCCGAAGATTTATTGGTTTCCAATCCTACTTATATTGATTTTACTGCGGAAACAAGAACTTCAGGAATTGATTTTGATGAAACAAGAATCCGTAAAGGAGCTTATGATACGATAAAAAAACTGACTGAAAAAGCCGGGAATATCTTCCCGCAGGAAACCCAGGATGCGGTAACCAAAATTTCTGAAAACGGAGGAACTCCTCTAGTAGTAGCTGTTAATGAAAAAGTATGGGGCGTTATTGAACTTCAGGATATCATCAAAACCGGAATTCAGGAGCGTTTTCAAAGACTTAGAAAAATGGGAGTAAAAACGGTAATGGTAACCGGAGATAATCCTCTGACAGCAAAATTCATTGCAGAAAAAGCAGGAGTAGATGATTTTATTGCGGAAGCCAAGCCTGAAGATAAGATGAATTACATCAAAAAGGAACAGCAGGAAGGTAAGCTGGTAGCGATGATGGGAGACGGTACGAATGATGCTCCGGCACTGGCACAGGCCGATGTAGGTGTAGCTATGAACAGCGGAACGCAGGCTGCAAAAGAAGCAGGTAACATGGTAGACCTTGATAACGACCCTACAAAACTGATCGAAATTGTGGAAATCGGAAAGCAGCTGTTGATGACAAGAGGAACACTGACAACTTTCAGTATTGCGAATGATGTAGCGAAGTATTTTGCCATTATTCCTGCACTATTTATCACTTTCATTCCTTCCCTGCAGAAGCTGAATATTATGAATCTTCACAGCCCGGAAACAGCCATCTTATCAGCGGTGATTTTCAATGCAGTGATTATTCCGTTCCTGATTCCGCTGGCCTTGAAAGGTGTGGCGTACAAACCAATCGGTGCGAGTGCCTTATTGAGAAGGAATCTTTTGATCTACGGCCTTGGCGGAGTAATTGTTCCGTTCATAGGGATCAAAATCATTGATCTGGTAATCAGTTTATTCTATTAAAATTTAAAAAATGAAAAATCATATTGTTTCAGCATTCAGATTAACACTTGTAATGCTGGTGGTGACAGGTATTTATCTGGCTGTAGTATACGGAGGATCTAAAATACTTCCCAACAAAGGAAACGGAGAAGTTATTTATGACAAAGGGCAGAAATTTTATGCCAATATCGGGCAGGAATTCAAATCTGAAAAGTATTTCCACGGCCGTCCTTCTTCTGTCAATTATAATGCAGCGGGAAGTGGTGGAAGCAACAAAGGTCCAAGTAATAAAGAATATCTGGAAACTGTACAGAAAAGAATCGATACTTTGAAAATGGATAATCCTGAAATGGTAAATGCAAAAGTCCCTATAGAGCTTGTTACAGCCAGTGGAAGCGGCCTGGATCCTGATATTTCTGAAGAAGGAGCATTGTATCAGGCGAAGAGAATTGCAAAAGTGAGAAATATTTCAGAAGCGCAAATTAAAAGCTTAATTAATAATCAGACTGAAAAGCCGTTGTTAGGGCTTTTCGGACCCTCAAAAGTGAATGTTCTGAAGCTTAATATTGCTTTGGATCAATTAAAATAATACATTTAATAAACGATACTCATGGTAAGCTTTTAAACCTTGACATGATTAATATACCTTATAATAAAAGTGAAAAAATATCTAGCTATAGCTACGCTATCAGGGCTGTTTTTAGCCAAAGCACAATCATCAGATTCTTTAAAAACTGGCAATAAAGTTACGTTTTCCGCTTATGCAGAACTCTTTTATACCTACGATTTTAATGAGCCCGGAAATCATATGCGTCAAAATTTTCTCTATTCCTATAACAGACATAATGAAATGAATCTTAATCTGGGATTGGTGAAGGCCAATTACCAAAGCGAAAATATCCGCGCCAATATTGCTTTGATGGCAGGAACTTATGCACAAGATAATATGGCTGCGGAGCAAAATGCATTGCGGTATATCAATGAAGCCAACGTAGGGATCAGAATATCAAAAAATAAAAATCTGTGGATTGATGCCGGAATCATGCCTTCACATATCGGCTGGGAAAGTGCCATAGGAAGGGATAATTTGAATCTGACAAGAAGTTTGGCTGCCGAAAACTCACCCTATTTCGAAACCGGAGCCAAAATTTCTTATACCTCAGATAATGGGAAATGGTTTTTAAGCGGATTGGTACTGAACGGATGGCAGCGTATTGCCAAACCTGAAGGAAACCAGAGTATTTCTTTCGGACATCAGTTGACTTATAAACCGAATGATAAAATTACCCTGAACAGCAGCTCATTCATAGGAAATGATAAAGCAAAAGAGGACAAAAGGATGCGTTATTTCCATGATTTGTATGGAAGCTTCCAGATAACGGATCAGTTTTCTGCGGTATTAGGATTTGATATTGGTGCAGAGCAAAAATCAAAGGGTAGCGAGCAGTATAATATCTGGTACAGCCCGAATGTTCAGATGAAATATCAATTGGACAACAAATGGGCGCTGGCAGGAAGACTGGAATATTATAATGATAAAAATGGTGTGATTATCAGTACTGAAACACCTAATGGATTTCAGACTTTCGGATACTCTCTCAATGTAGATTATGCAGTATTCAAAAATGTAATTTTCCGCACAGAAGCAAGAGGCTTTACTTCAAAAGATGCCATTTTTGCTAAAAATGATGAATTTAAAAAAGGAAATTTCTATATAACATCGAGCTTAGCAGTCTGGTTCTAAAACCGGTTTAGCCACAGAAAAAAGTGCTTAAAGTAAAATTAAAAAGAATAAAATCAATGTCATCAGCAAAAGATTTTTTAGAACTGATTCAAAAATCCCGTAAAGGAAAATTCAAAATTTATATCGGGATGAGTGCAGGGGTAGGAAAGAGTTTCCGTATGCTTCAGGAAGCGCATTCTCTTTTGCGAAATGGCATTGATGTAAAAATCGGGTATATTGAAACTCATGGACGGGAAGAAACTGAAGCTCTGGTAGAAGGTCTTCCTCAAATTGAAAGGAAATCGGTTTTTTATAAAGGAAAGAATCTTGAGGAAATGGACCTTCAGGCCATTATCAATGAACATCCTGAAGTTGTTTTAGTGGATGAGCTGGCCCATACCAACGTAGAAGGCTCTAAAAATAAAAAAAGATGGCAGGATGTGCTGGAAATTCTTGATAACGGAATCAACGTGATCAGCGCCATGAATATCCAGCATATCGAAAGCCTGAATGAAGAGGTAAAGAAAATTACAGGAGTAGAAGTAACAGAAAGAGTTCCGGATAAGATTCTGGCCCTGGCAGATGAAGTAGTTAATATTGACCTTACGGCTGATGAGCTGCTGACCCGCTTAAAAGAGGGGAAAATCTATAAAAAAGAAAAAATTCAGACGGCTCTCAGTAACTTTTTCCAGAGCGGACATATTCTGCAGCTTCGTGAATTGGCTTTAAAAGAAGTAGCTACTCACGTGGAAAGAAAGGTGGAAACTGAAATTAAAACCGAAAATTTTAAACCTGTAAAATTTCTGGCCTGTATCAGCAGTAATGAAAAAATTGCCAAAACAATTATCCGCAAAACAGCAAGATTGGCCAGTTATTACAACAGTCCATGGACTGTTTTGTACATTCAGAAACCTTCTGAAAATCCGGAAAAAATAGCATTGGATAAACAGCGGTATTTAATTAATAATTTTAATTTAGCACAGGAATTGGGCGCCAAAGTAGTCCGGATCAAGGAAAGCAGTGTTCATAACGGAATCCTGGAATATGTGATTGCTCATAATATCACCACGGTCTGCATTGGAAAGCCTCATGCCAGTTTCTGGCAGCGAATGTCAGGCTACAGCTGGATCTATACCCTTATGAACAGGCTGAATGAAAGACAGATAGATATTATTATTTTATCATAAAAATAATGAAACTTAAAACGAAACTTACCTTAGGCGTGGGCCTTTTATTTCTGCTGATCGTGCTTCTTTCAGTGATAGGTTCTGTATACATCAACAAATTAAAATCCGATACTGAAAAGATTCTTACGGCCAATTATAACAGTCTGGAATTTTCCAAAAATATGCTTCTGGCACTGGATAATATCAGTACAGACAGTACCGTAGCCATAGCAGACTTTCGGAAAAATAATAAACTGCAGGAAAAAAACCTTACAGAATTTGGAGAAAAAGAAGCCACGCAAAACCTTAATATGCATTTCAACAGCTATCTGAAAGCGCCTGATATTCATAAAGAAAAGCTCATCCGGGAAGATCTGGCGAAGATTATGTCTTTGAATATGAAAAGTATAGAAAGAAAGAGTGATATCGCCATTATTACAGCAGAAAACGCTACTTTCTGGATTGTAAGTTTGGGAACCGTATGTTTTCTGATTGCTTTTATATTGCTTTTCAATTTACCCCAGACCATTGCTGAGCCTATCAATCAGCTTACGTTCAGTATCAAACAGATTGCCGACAAAAACTATAATGAAAGAGTTCATTTTAAAGGAAGTGAAGAGTTCAGCAGTCTGGCAGATTCATTCAATACGATGGCAGAGAAACTTCAGGAGTACGAAAGCAGTACACTTTCCAAGCAATTGATGGATAAAAAACGGATCGAAACCCTGGTCAATAATATGCATGATGCGGTTATTGGTCTGGATGAGCATCATTTTATCTACATGATCAATGACGAAGCGCTGAAGATCACCAATCTCCATAAAGAAGATATTATTGGAAAAACCGCGCATGAAGTAGCCATCAACAATGATCTGATGCGTGAACTGCTGAAAAATATAGATCATCCGGTAAAAGATCCGATTAAAATTGTTCGCGATAACAAGGAAAATTATTTTGAACAGGATATTATTCCCATCAATATTGTAAAAACCGGCGAAAAAGAGAAAAAATATATCGGAAAGGTAATTTTGTTAAGAAATATTACCCCTTTTAAAGAACTGGATTTTGCTAAAACCAACTTTATTGCGACCATTTCCCATGAATTGAAAACTCCGATTTCTGCGATCAAAATGGGTGTTCAACTTCTTGGAAACCAAAAGTTCGGAGAACTGAACGAGCAACAGCAGGAATTGTTGAAGAGCATCAATGAAGACGGACAGCGTTTATTGGATATCACAGGAGAATTGCTTAATCTTTCCCAGGTAGAATCCGGAAATATAAGACTGACAGTGGAAAAATGCTCTCCTAAAGAAATTGTGCAGACTGCTGTAAAAAATGTTGAAAAGCTTGCCGAACAGAAAAATATTTCCATCAGTACAGAATATCTTCTGGAAGATAACGATGCTGTGACTGCTGATTTTGACAAAACCGTCTGGGTAATGAATAATTTTCTTACCAATGCGGTAAAGCACTCTTTTCAGGACGAAAATATTAAGATTGTAGTAGAAAAGCTGGATTCTTTCATTCAGTTCAGTATTATTGATACCGGAAGCGGGATTGATGAAAAGTACCACCGTCAGATCTTTGACCGCTATTTTCAGGTGCCGGGAGAACATCAGAATGGAACAGGATTAGGCTTGGCTATTTCAAAAAACTTCATTGAAAAACAACACGGAGAAATAGGAGTAAAAAGTTCCCTGAATAATGGAAGTACGTTTTATTTCAGACTGCCTGTTTCGTAAGGATTAAATAACGTATTCAAATACCTTATAGGTTTTATAAACCTATAAGGTGTTTTATTTTAGTGAGAAAATATTGTGGAAACTTATTGTTTATCAGTCAAATCCAGGAACTGTTGTTCATCCAGAATCTCAATGGTTCCGATATCCTGAGCTTTTTTAATTTGCTTCAGGCTTTTTCACCCATCAAAAAGAAATTATTCTTTAATTATTTTTATTGTGTTCTTTTTATCGTCATATGTTAATGAGATATAATATATTCCGCTTGATTTTGGTAATTTGATTTCTATTTTTTTGCTATTATAAAATTTTTGGTTTGTAATAATTTGTCCATTTATTCCAATAACATTGATTTCTATAGATTTATGATTTTTTTCAAAATCGATATTTAAATCATTTTTTGTAGGATTAGGATAATATTGTATGGTAGACAGGTTATTTTCTTCAGTTTGTAATGATGAATTGCCTATTTTCCAAATATCATTATGTGCACCAATACGCTGATTACTATTATTTAATTTATGACCCACTATATAAAGTTCGTTTTTAAAGCTAATTAGATGACCACGCTTATTTTCATAAAATTGTGGAGCGGTATATGTAATTAATGGGGAAGCTGCAACGGTAGTAAAAAAATTAAAAAAAGTATTTACCAATAGTAAAGCATTTGTATTTTCAGAATATCTATATAATTCTGTATTAAATTGACCGGAAGCATTATATTGATAAGTTTTGGTGATATACAGAGTATTGTTGAATTCGCACAGTCCAGAATAATAATCTACTGAATTATAAGTGCTTTCATGAATGATTTCCGGGGGGGTATTGCCATCATATTTATATAAATAGTATTTATTATTATAGAAACAGGTGAAATACATTTTATTATTTACAATAGTTAATAAATTTGGATATGAAGAAGCTGTTCCGGGATTGATATCTATACAGGTTTCAGATGTGCCGTCGAATTGAAATAACTCTACTCCTGCATTGTTGTTTTTATTAATATAATATAATTTATTAGAAAAAATAATTTGACTGCTGGGGTATGGGTTATTTGGATATGGAGAGCTTGTTATAACTTCAGTAGTATTAGAAGAAGGATTATATTTTTTAATTAAAGGACTGTTAACAGTGTCCGATATAGTTGTATAATAAAAGTTCCCATTAAAATCAGAATTACTAAAAAACCTGACACTTCCATAAGCAAAATTACCATCTCTGAAATCATGAAATAAAAAATTAGAAGAATTTGAGCCGGGGTTATAAAAACAATTATCATTTACAAAGGATTCATAAATAATACCATTATTAAACTTTGCCAGGTTCTTGAATTCTTTACAATCTGCTGGAAAGTTATCTGTTATTACTTTCGATAAATGAGTTGTTGAAATAGCTGGATCAAAAAAGTACAGCCCATCTTTTGAATTTTCTGCTGAATCACAATTTAAATATACCCTTTCACCAACTTTTACGATATCATTATATGTTAAAGTTCCTAAACTGTTAAAATCACTGCCATCAGGGAATTTAATTTTATAAGGACTGGCTGTCCCATTATATGCCCAGACCGAAAAAGTTGAACTATTATCAGGCAGATAGCATCCTCCTGGCGAACGAATCAATAGAAAATCACCTATTTGTGCAAAACCGGTATAATTTATAATATTACCTGAAATATTTTGAGTTCCACAAAAATTGGTTACGTTGATCAGACTTGATTGTGCAGACAGAAAATTGACACAGACAAGAAAAAAGAATAATGTTTTTTTCATATTTTTAAATTTGTATTTTTTGATAATAATTACCAGTTTAGTACTGGATCTTTGAAGTTTTCTATAAAAGGGGTTATGTGGGAATCATTGATAAGTTGATGTATAAAGAGTAAAGCAGATTGCATATTAGATTTTAAAATTACTCATTATGTGGGTCTGATTTATAGAATGTTCGTTAATCTATTAATTTTAAATTTTTGTTTTTTATATTTAAATAACTGAAAAGCATTTGATTATTTTAAAATTGGATATTTTTATTTTTTTTGGATTAATGAATCTTTTGTATTTTTGTCAAAACACACAGATGAAAAATTTACAGATCTTTAAACAGGAACTTGAAGTTTCAGGGTATACTGAAGCTACAATAAAAACATATTTGTCAACATTAGCCTTATTTTTTAAAACTTTAGAGGATGCTTCAATAGAAAAAGTTGATGAAAACAGTGTAGAAAAATATATCTGTAATGAAATAAAAGAAAAAAAAATTTCTCAATCCTATCAGAAGTTTATTCTGGGAAGTATTAAGTTGTTCTATAAGTTGATGTTCAATAAGAAGCTTTCACTTTCTCACTTATATCCCAAAAACGTTAAATATCCACTTCCTGAATATCTCAGTCAAGAAGATATAATAAGAATGTTGGATCTTGTAGAAAATCTAAAACATAAATCAGTTATAAGTCTTTTGTACGGGTGCGGTTTAAAGGTAAACGAGCTGGTGAGTTTGAAGACCTCAGATTTTGATGTAAAATCATGTATGATCTCTGTTACTTCACCAAATGGAAAAAACAGATATGTGATGCTCCCAAAAACTATTTTGCCTTTACTAAGAGAATACTTTCTGCAGTATAAACCTAATGTATTTCTTTTTGAAGGGAGTAGAGGCAATAAATATTCAACAAGAAGTGTACAGCAGATTGTAAAAAAAGCAGCAGCTCATGCTAAAATATCAAAATTGGTGACACCTCATATTTTAAGGCATAGCTTTGCAGCACACCTGATAGAAAATGGGATAGATATTAGATATATACAGGAACTATTAGGGCACAATAGCCTCATTACAACTCAAATTTATACACATATTACAGACGTGAAAAAAAGAGCAATACAAAGCCCTCTTGATTCTTTAAAATGATAAAGGGACTTTTATTTAGATCTTACTCAAATATTCTCTTTGGTAAATTTTACTTTTTTATATATAATGAGCTAATTTCATTTTGAAAGCGAAAGATAATGAAAATAGGTAATTCCCATATTAAATGAAATAGTCCTAAAGAATAAAGTTGATATTTTGGGGTAAATCTAGGAAGTATTAAGAGAGAAATAGATACGATACAAAAGATCGGATTTACTTAATTCCGCTAGCTACTATTCACAATTAAGCCATTAAGACTATATCTCAATGGCTTAATTTATTGATTGTTATTGAAAATGTATTATTTATTGTTTATCAATCAAATCCAGGAACTGTTGTTCATCCAGAATCTCAATGGTTCCGATATCCTGAGCTTTTTTCAGCTTGCTTCCTGCCTTTTCCCCTACCACAAGGTAATTGAGGTTCTTTGATACGGCAGAAATATTTTTTCCGCCATGCTTTTCTACCATTTCCTCAGCAGATTCTCTGGTAAATAATGATAATTTTCCGGTGAAAAGGAATGTTTTTCCTTCCAGAACATTGGATAAAACTTCGTTGGTACTTTCTCCTTTTTCAAGCTGTACTCCGTAAGACTTTAAACGCTCGATCATTAAGACGTTTTCAGAATTCTGGAAGAAATCAACAATGCTTACTGCAATTTTAACTCCGATATCTTCTACCTGGCAAAGCTCTTCTACCGTAGCATTTTTCAGTTCTTCAATTGTTGGGAAGTTTTTTACCAGTTTCTTGGCAACCGTTTCTCCTACATGTTTAATCCCGATTCCGTACAATACTTTCTCAAAAGGAATTTCTTTAGATTTTTCAATTCCTGTGATGATATTCTGCGCGGATTTCTCAGCCATTCTTTCCAGGGGAAGAAGCTGTTCTTTCGTTAAAACATAGAAGTCAGCAGGGTTTTCAATCAGTTTCTCTCTATACAGCTGTTCAATCGTTTCACTTCCCAGATTGTCAATATTCAACGCTTTTCTGGAAACATAGTGAATCATTCTTCCTACAACCTGTGGCGGGCAATGAAGTTCGTTCGGACAGAAATGAATCGCCTGATCTTCAATTTTTACCAGCTCAGTACCACATTCAGGACAATGTTTGATATATTCTATTTCTTTGCTTTCTTCCGTTCTCTTATCTGTATTTACGCCTACAATTTTCGGAATGATTTCACCTCCTTTTTCTACATACACAAAATCATTCTCATGAAGATCCAGCTTTTTGATGATATCTTCATTGTGTAGAGAAGCTCTTTTTACGATGGTTCCGGCCAGTAAAACAGGTTTAAGATTGGCAACAGGAGTAATAGCACCCGTTCTTCCCACCTGATAAGACACACTCTGAAGTTCTGTCTCTACCTTTTCTGCTTTAAATTTATAAGCCATTGCCCAACGTGGAGATTTGGCTGTATAGCCAAGCTGTCTCTGCTGCTGTAATGAATTCACTTTTAAAACGATTCCGTCAATTTCAAAAGGAAGATTATGACGTTCGGTATCCCAAAACGTAATAAATTCCTGTACCTCAGCCATCGTTTTACATAATTTGGCCTGCTGTGATGTTTTAAAGCCCCAGCTCTGAGCTTTCTGAAGCAGCTCCCAATGGGTTTCTGCAGGAACTTCATCAGAAATAAACTGATACAATACCGAAGAAAGTCCGCGTTTTCTTACCTCAGCGCTGTCCTGCATTTTCAAACTTCCGCTGGCTGTATTTCTTGGATTCATGAAGGGATCAAGACCTTCTTCTTCACGCAGTTTATTGATTTTGTCAAAGTTTTTTCTGGTCAGATAAATTTCCCCACGCATGAAAAAATGAGTGGGGAAATCACCCTTCAAAGTCAGAGGAATATCTGAAATAGTTCTCACATTCGGGGTAATCTCATCTCCCTGAAAACCGTCACCACGGGTAACCGCCTGTGAAAGTTTTCCGTTTTCATAAAGGATAGAAATGGATGCACCGTCATACTTCAGTTCAGCAACAAACTCCACAGGATCTTCAATGGTTTTGATGATTCTCTTTTCCCAGTCTTCCAGATCATCAAAATCATAAGAATTATCCAGAGAATACATCCTGAATTTATGCTGAATGGTAGGGAAAACCTTGGTAACACCACCACCTACACGAACGGTAGGAGAATTTTCATCATAAAATTCGGGATACCTGGCTTCCAGATCCTGTAGCTCCTCCAGAAGCATGTCAAATTCATAATCTGTAATAGTAGGAGTATCCAGTTGGTAGTAGTTTTCGTTATGCTGGTGAAGTTCCTTGCGGAGCTGTTCTATCTTTTGTTGAATGTTTTCAGACATTGGGTTTCTATCTTTTGGGCAAAAATAACTAAAGTAATTGCATTTAAAAAATAACAGAATAAAATACTACAGGAAAATTAAAAATGCTTAATACACCTTAATACATTGGTTTTACAGAAATTAAAACACTTGTTTAAAGTAATTTAACATAACGTTCTGATTTAATTAAAAAAATGTTAAAGCTTTCTTAAACACCCTGCTGCTAAAGTCAAAATACCTTTGCACGTCCAATTAAAAGAAACCTCAGATTAATCTATCAATATGAAAATCAAAGAGGTTTCCTGGCGAATATCAAAAAATTAATAATATAGATCTTCGGAAGAAATGAAAAAAGTAAAGATTGTACTGGGATTATTGTTTTTAGGGCTTGGGACAATGGCTTATGCACAGACCACACAGGCTTCTATTGTAGGGAAAGTTACCGGACCGGGAAGTACGGTTCAGGAAAAAGTGAAAGTAACGATCGTGAACGAGTCCACAGGATTCAGAACGGAAACCGAAACTAACTCAAAAGGAGAATATATTTTTAAAGAAATTCCTCTTGGCGGGCCTTACACTGTCATTGTAAAGGATGATAAAAAAGAAGGTTACAGTGTGAACTTCGGAGATCAGGTGACCGTAAATATGGATCTGGGAAATGAAAAAGCTATTGAGGAAGTAAAAATTACAGGAAACCTTAAAAACAAGATCGGAAACCTTGGAGCGGCTACAGCAATTTCTGCTAAAAACATCAGCATGCTTCCGGTGAACGGAAGGAACTTCACCAATCTTACGGAACTTTCTCCTTTAAGTGGAAAAGGTGGAAACCTTTCCGGACAGCTTGGTTCTTCTACCAACTTTACCATTGATGGGATGACCGCAAAAAATCCCACTTCCGCAGGATCAACCACCAGCCGAAGCGGTGCTCCGTTTTCAATCTCCATTGAAGCCGTACGTGAATTCAAAATCACAACCAACCAATATGATGTTACGTTAGGAAGAAGTGGAGGAGGAACAGTAAGTGCTGTTACCAAATCAGGAACCAATAAATTTTCAGGAAGTGCCTGGGAATATTTAAGAACCAACTGGCTTTCCAGTCCCTATGATATCAGAGGAAATAAAAGAAACAATGATTTCTCCACTTCGCAGTTCGGGTTTTCATTGGGGGGTCCGATCATTAAAAATAAATTACATTTCTTCGTAGCATGGGATCATCAGCTGGATTCAAGACCATTGGTGATTGCTGATATCAAATCTCCGGATGATGAGAAGAGATTCAATACAACCACGCAGACGCTGAATCAGTTCCTGGATATTGCAAGAGCAAAATATGGAGTAGGAAACAGCCCGCAGTTCGGAACGTTTGATAAAGTGAGAAATTCTGATGCCGGATTTCTACGTTTAGACTGGCAGATCAATGAAAAGCATTTATTAACCCTTAGAAATAACTTTACTTACGATCTTAATAAAAACGGACTGGGCGACAATACCAATATCAACTTTTTTGAGTCGTACGGAAATGATAAAAACCTTGACAATAGCTTATTATTAACTTTAAGGTCAAATCTGAGGCCTAATTTAACCAACGAATTAAAGGCACAGTACCTTTATACATTCCAGGATAGTTACCAGAACAATCAATTGGGAAAACCTGTACCAAGAGCAATTGTGGAAGGAGTAGCTTCAGGTGCCGGATCTACTAATATTCAGATCGGAGGGCACCGTTTTGCACAGGAAAGCTTTAGGAATAATGTATTCCAGATCGTAGACAACCTATATTACAATACGGATAAGGTAAAATATACTTTCGGAGCTGATTTGATGTATACAACAGCGAAATCGGTATACGGAAGTGAGGTAAACGGTAGGTTCCATTTTCAGGGAATGAGTAATTTTGATGCAATGACGCCCTACAGATTCTACAGAGAAGTTCCTTTGATGGCAGATCCGTCTGTAAGATCAAATATATGGAACATCGGTCTGTACGGACAATTCCAGACCAAAGTGGCTAAAGGTCTTGATTTAATGGCTGGTTTAAGATTAGATTACGGTGGTTATCCAAAAGCAGAATTTAATCAGAAATTGTTTGATGAAATGGGAATCAGAACGGATAATCAGATCAAATCATTTGTGATCCAGCCAAGATTCCAGTTTGACTGGAATATCAATGAAGGAAATAAAGACTTCCTTAAGTTTGGTGCCGGAATTTTCTCTTCGGATATCAACAATTATATGATCATCAACAATCTTGTATTTGACGGGAAGCACCTTGCAACTGTGGATGTGAATCCTACAGCTATTGGTCTTACGCCGGATTTTAACAGCTATAGAAATGATTATAATTCGGTGCCTTCACTTTCCCAGTATCAGATCCCAACCATCAACTATACCGGTAAAGACGCAAAAATTCCAATTGTTTATAAAGCGAATATCTCTTATACCCACTTCTTTAATGAGAGATTCAGAGCGGGAATCGCAGGATACATGGCTTTAGGCAGAAACAACTACTATTACTATGACAGAAACATGGTGGCCAATCCTTTCTTTACCTTAGCTAATGAAGGAGGAAGAGGAGTATTTATCCCTACAACTGCCATTACCAATAATGCCAATAACAGTGTAAGTTTCGACTGGAAAGCAGGAAGAATTAATAAAAATTTCGGAAGAGTACTGGAATTAGTGAGTGATGGTAAAGTAAACCAGTTCTCATTCGTATTAGATACAAGTTACCGTTACTGGAAAGATGGAGAAATCACAGCAAGTTACACATGGTCGGACATTAAAGACAATACTTCTTACAACGGAAATGTAGCGAACTCTGCAACATTGTCTACCATGATTCAGAGTGACCCGAGAGATTTAAGAATGACCTATTCTGACAACCAGTTCCGTAATAAAGTCGTTATTTATGGTAACTCGCCTACGATTGCCGGATTTACACTGGGAATCAGATATTCAGGAATAGGTGGAACGCGTTTCTCTGCAACTACAGGAGGAAACATCAATGGAGACTTCGTAGATTCCAACGACCTTGCTTTTATCTTCCCGAACCTCACCAAAGCTGTTCTGGATGATCCGCAGGTAGGGCAGGCTCTGAAAGATTATATCAGCGAATACAATGGAAAAATTGCAGAACGTAACGGAGGTAAAAACGGTTTCTACGGAGTTTGGGACGTTCGTGTAGCGAAGAAAATTAAATTTGATAAAGTGGGAGCTTTCGAACTTTCCGTAGATATCTTCAACGTAGCCAATCTTCTCAACAAAGAATGGGGGGTAAACAAATCATATAATAATACATCTTTGTATAAAGTAACCAAGTTCAATAAAGACACAATGCAGTACGAATACACCAAAAACGTAAGTGGAGGTGGACTGGTTCCTCTATCCGGAAATCCATATCAGATTCAGATCGGAGCGAAATACTCCTTCTAATATCTTTTTTTAAAACCACAGAAGACATAAAAGAAATTGAAACGGCAGATTAATGGGTATTGAAACCTTAGTTTTAGCCAGAAAATCTTTTATGTCTTTGTGGTTTCCATTTTGTAATAACTACCTTTATCAGGAAGTTTTACGACTTTATTTTTAATAATTTAAATTATATTATGAAAAATTTTATCTTAGGGTTAGCAGTTTTAAGTACAGTTATGATGAAAGCACAAACCCAGATTATTGCCCATAGAGGATATTTCCAGGCTCAGCCTCCAACAACGGAGAATTCACTTCAATCACTGGAAAATGCCCAGAAGTTAAAAGTATATGGGTCTGAATTTGATGTGAGAATGACAAAAGATGGTGTATTGGTGATCAACCACGATGAGCACCACGGTAAAATGGAAATTTCAGAAACCACTTTCAAAGAGCTGGAATCATTGAAATTATCCAACGGAGAAAAATTCCCCACCTTAAAAGATTATTTGAAACAAGGAAAAAAAGATAAGTCTCTGAAACTGATTGTGGAGATCAAACCTGCAAAAACTCCGGAAATTGAAAATGAGATTACGCAGAAAACCATCAAAATGATCAAAGATATGAAGTTGGAATCTCAAAGTGAGTTTATTTCTTTCAGCCTTAATATCTGTAAAGAGATCAAAAAACTTGCTCCATCTTTTAAAGTACAATATCTGAACGGAGAACTTTCTCCTGAACAAATCAAAAAAGAAGGATTGGATGGAATGGATTATCACTACAGTGTTTTCCAGAAAAACCCAACCTGGATTGCTGATGCAAAAGCATTAGGATTAATTACCAATGCCTGGACAGTGAATGACGTTGCTGTATATGATGAACTGAAAAAACAGGGAATTGGATTTGTAACAACCAATATTCCTGATCAGTTAAAGAATAAGTAACTATTTTAAGCTTCTCACAAAGAGTGTAACGAAGGGCAAAATATTCTCCTCCTCCGGGAGTTGTAAAAATTTAAAAAATTTTTGACGAGTGGGTTTACAACACTTCTCAATGAAACCAACAATAATTATAATTTACACAGTCTGCCTCCTTTTAAAGGGCAGACTGTTTGTTTTTAGACAATAAGCTCTTCTTTGTAATGATAATGAAAATAAATATTATTAAGATAATATTTATTTTATCTGTAAATCAATTTGTTACATGTTTTGTGTGGTATTATCTCAAGAAAAGACAATAAAGATACATAAATACAGCCGGAGACTGGTATTAAAAATGATTAATTAATTATTTTCTTGATAATTAATAATTTATGTAATATTATTAAGGTTTGATTAATATGTGGTTTAATTAATTTTTAAGAAACGTTAAAATTGTGTTAAGGTCATCCTTGTAATGTCGTTCTAATTTTGCGCAAACAAAAAGGAAATGCGTAAAGAGACACAAAAACTGTTGGTTTTGTCGCTGTTAGGATTTGTCAGTGTCAATCTGGCAGCTCAGCAGAAAGCTAAAAAAGACACAGTTAAAGGACTTGATGAAGTAGTAGTTACTGCTTTGGGAATTAAGAGACATGACAGAGCTTTAGGCTATGTTGCAGAAAAAGTAGAAGCCAAAACATTTGAAGAAACCCAGAACAACAACTGGGCGCAATCAATGGAAGGAAAAGTGGCAGGTCTTAAAATCCAGACTGCCGGAGCAGGACCGCTTGGGACTTCCAGAATTACCCTGAGAGGAGAGAAATCAATTATGATGGATCATAACTATGCTCTGATTGTGGTGGATGGTGTACCATTGGGAAATTCTACTACAGGTTCCGGTACGGCGGCCTACGGAGCTGGTTCTGGAGGTGATGTTCCCATCGATCTTGGAAACGGACTGAACAGCATCAATCCGGACGACATTGAATCTGTAACCGTATTGAAAGGAGCTTCTGCTGCTGCATTATATGGTTCCCGTGCTGCCAATGGAGCCTTAATGATCACCACAAAATCCGGCAAAACAAAGAACGGAAAACTAAAAGTCACTTTTAACTCTTCCTCAAGCTTTGATTCCGTATTGAAATGGCCGGACTGGCAATACGAATACGGACAGGGAACACTGGCCACAAATGCCGGAAGTTTTTACTACTCATATGGTCTTTCTCCGGATGGTCCAAGTACCGGAGGTACCAGTAGTGCTTTCGGACCTAAATTCGCCGGACAGTATTATTTCCAATATGATCCTGAGGTGATGGGACAGAGCAAGGAAAGACAATTGTGGAGGCCTTATGAAAATAATATCAAAGGTTTCTGGAGAACAGGTTCTACCTACTCCAACAGTATTTCAGTAGAAAGCTCCAATGACAAAACAAGTTTCAGGTCTTCACTAACCTATCTTAATAACGAATGGATGATGCCTAATACTGGTTTTGACAGATTCAATTTTGCTTTGTCATTTGCCCATCAGCTAACCAAAAAATTAAAAATATCAACCAAATTTGCTTATAACACTACTTCCAGTGATAATCTTCCTGCGACAGGATACAACAATCAGTCGATCTCTTATTTCATGATCTTCCAGAATCCCAATGTGGACCTTGAATGGTATAAGCCGATCTGGAAGCCGGGCCAGGAACAGGTTGATCAGATCCATCCGTTCAGTTCCTATATTGATAACCCTTATATGATTGCTTACGAAATGCTGAATGGCGTGAGAAAGAAAACCATTACAGGAAATATCACTGCAGATTATCAGTTTAATAAGAATTTCAGTCTGATGCTGAGGTCAGGAATTGAAATTCTGAACGAAAAAAGAACTACCAAAAGACCATGGAGTTCTGCCAATTACCTGAAAGGTTTCTATAGAGAACAGTTTATCAAAAACCAGGAATATAATAACGACCTTTTATTTTCTTATAAAGGAGACTGGAATAAATTCAGTATTTCCGCTTCTGCAGGAGGAAGTATCCGTTATAATGAATACCTGTTGAATGATTATCAGGCCATCGGATTGAAAACTGCCGGAGAATATAGTCTTACCAATGCACTTAATATTCCGGTTAAATATCCGGCACCAAGAGATAAACATGTTGACAGTGTGTACGGATTGCTTACTCTTGGATATGACAATAAAATATTTGTGGACGTTACCGGAAGAAATGACTGGAGTTCTACGCTTCCGAAGCAGAACAGATCATTCTTTTATCCTTCAGTAAGTACCAGTTTCATTTTATCAGATATTTTTAATCTGAAAAGCAATAATCTGAACTTATGGAAACTGAGAGCTTCATGGGCAAAAGTTGGGATAGACAGTGATCCTTATCTTCTGGATAACTATTATTCAGCAAGTAACATTACAGGAAGTGTAGTAGCACCTACGATCTTTAATAATCCTTCTCTTAAACCTGAAAAAAATACCAATATTGAAGCCGGTATGGATTTCAGCCTTTTCAAAAACAGATTGAATCTTAATCTTACTGCGTATCAGAATTTCAGTGAAAACCAGATTATCCCTGTTTCGCTGCCCTCAGAAAGCGGATACTCAAAAAGAATTATCAATGCAGGGAAAATCCGAAACAGAGGTTTGGAATTTTCAGTGGATATCTTAGCGGTAAAAGGTAAAGACTTCTCATGGAAAGTAGGGGGAAACTGGTCTACCAACGAAAACAGAGTGATGACCTTACCTGAAGGGTTTGATGGTATCGTTTCCAACGTAGGAGATGTAGTATTCTATAAAATGGAAACAGGAGGCTCACTTGGTGATATGTATGGATTTAAATTACTGAGGACTCCGGACGGAAAAGTAATTTATGGCGACAACGGACTTCCTGCAAGACCTGCAGATATTGAAAAAGTAGGAAATGCATTCCCGAAATGGAGAGCTGGTCTTCAGAATGATTTCCGAATTAAAAACTTTACAATAAGCTTCTCATTTGACGGCCAGTATGGTGGTATTGCTTATTCTCAGTCACATCATAAAATGTCTGAACAAGGCAAGCTGAAATCTACCCTTCCGGGAAGAGACAATCCTGGTGGAATGATTGTAGGAGATGGAGTGGTTCAGAACCCTGACGGATCTTTCAGTACGAACACAAAAGGAGTACTTGTATCTTCTTATTACGGAGATTATTACAGAAGGGCCAATGTGGAAACCAACAGCTTCAGTACAGATTTTATAAAACTGAGAGACGCAAGAATTGCCTATTCCTTCCCGAAAGAAACCATCAAATCTATAGGTCTGGATGATCTTACCATTGCCATTTTCGGAAAGAACCTGTGGATGTGGACCAAATTTCCAATGTTTGATCCCGAAGTGGCTACTTTGGATAATGCAACCATCACTCCGGGAGTGGAAATGGGGCAGCTTCCGACAGCAAGAACAGTTGGTTTTCAGTTAAATATTAAATTCTAAAATCTTAAAAAATGAAAAAAATAATCATACATCTGACATGGGTAGCTTCTGTTTTCATGCTTCAATCCTGTGACAGAACTTTCGAGGAAATGAATACAGACACCAGCAAAATCAAAGACCCTTCCGTTGGAAGCCTTCTTGCTCCCATCCAATATGAAATGTCGAGTTACGGCTATAACAGGGCAGATGATTTCACTTTTGATATCATGCAGATTGCTTTGGATTTTCCCAATGAAGGAAATTCTTACAGCAGATATTATATGGACGAAAAAAGTGGCAATGGCTACTGGAATACTTCTTACAGATGGCTTAAGCAGGTAAGTGACCTGAGAAAATATGCAGCCAAGGAGCAGAATAATAATTATCTGGCGATTTCAATGGTCCTGAATGCATGGATTGCCTCCAACCTTACTGATGCTTTCGGAGATATACCTTTATCTGAAGCAATAAGAGTTGAAGAAAATATTTTAAGACCAAAATATGATAAGCAGAAAGATGTCTATATTCAGCTGTTAAATGACCTGAAAACAGCCAACTCGTTATTCAATACCAATCAGGTATTAACGGAAACAGATTTGTTTTATAATGCCAACACCAATAGCCAGACCGGAATTTTAGGATGGAAAAAATTCTGTAACTCTCTTTCATTAAGATTACTGACCAGAATTCTAAGCCGGAACGGAGAAGTGAATGTGTATGAAAGAATCCAGGAAATTGTCAATAATCCGGCTCAATACCCAATTTTCCAGAACAACGCAGACAGTGCAGTGCTGCCGCTTTCCGGAATATCTCCTTACTTGCCGCCGATAGCCCGCCCGCAGGATTTTACAGCTTACAGGGCAGCAGGCGAATTCTTTGTAAATGCCATGAAAGACAATAATGATCCAAGGCTGAGCCTGTTTTTTACGAAAGCTAAAGCAGGAACAGGAGAAGATCTTGGCTATAAAGGAGCGCCTTCAGGATATGCTTTGGGAACATCTTTCAACTATCAGCCTTCCAACCTGAACCAGAACCTGGCGAAAGCACCTTTAAAGATTTTAATCATGACCTATTCTGAAGTTCAGTTTATCCTGGCAGAATTAGTCAATAAAGGAATTGTCGCAGGAAATCAGCAGACCTATTACGAAAACGGAGTGAAATCTATTATCGAACAATGGGGAGCAACAGTTCCTGCCAATTATTTCAGCAATCCAAAAGTAGCTTATGATGGCTCGCTGCAAAAGCTTATGCTTCAGAAATATATTTCCCTGTTTTTTGTTGACCATCAGCAATGGTATGAATACAGACGTACAAAACTTCCGGTACTTCCCAATAACGGAGGTCTTCAGAATGGCGGACAGATGCCCGTGAGATTCATGTATCCTACCGCTACAAAAGTGATGAATACAGATAATTATAACGCAGCCGTACAATCCATGGGAGGCGATAATATCAATATAAAAATGTGGTGGAATAAATAATAACCCCCAATTAAATAATAATAAAAATTTAAAAATTATGAATATCAATATAAAATTTTTAATGCCTTGTATGCTGGTTTCTGCAATGGCGTTCTCACAAGCTTCTGTTTCCGGATATGTCTACGAAGACAGCAACAAAAATCAAAAGAAAGAAAACCGCGAAAAAGGAATTGAAGGAATAGCTGTTTCTAATGGAGTTCAGGTTGTTCTTACGGATAAAAACGGAAGATACAGCCTGCCGGTTCAGGAAGATCAGACTATTTTTGTGATCAAGCCTTCAGGGTATCAGACTGCCTTAAATGCAAACAATCTTCCACAGTTCTATTACCATCATAAGCCCAAAGGTTCTCCGGCAGATTTCAAATACAAAGGAGTAGCTCCCACAGGAGAAATTCCAAAAGAATTGAACTTCCCGCTTTATGTGCAAAACGAAAATAAAAACTTCGATATCCTCGTTTTCGGTGATCCGCAGCCTTACACAGAAAAAGAACTGGATTATTTCAAAAGAGGAATTGTAAATGAAGTGAAGAATACCAAGAAAAATGCAGTGCTGGGAATCAGTCTGGGAGACCTCGTAGGAGATAATTTAAATCTTCAGAAGCCTTATGCAGATGTAATGAAAGAAATAGGGCTTCCTTGGTATAATGTGATGGGAAACCACGATATGAATTATGATGCGAAAGAAGACAAACTTTCCGATGAAACATTTGAATCCAATTTTGGTCCTGCCAATTACGCTTTCAACTACGGTAATGTACACTTTATCATTTTAGATGATATTCTTTACCCGGATCCGAGAGACGGCAAAGGATATTGGGGCGGATTCCGTGAAGACCAGCTTCAGTTTATTGAAAATGATCTGAAACTGGTTGACAAGAATAAACTGATTGTCATTTCTTTCCACATTCCGTTGGAGCATAACAACGAAGACAACTTCAGAAATGCAGACCGCCAGAAGTTATTTGATTTCTTAAATCCTTTCCGGAATGTATTGCTTTTATCAGCACACACCCATATTCAACAGCAGATTTTCTACGGTAAAAAAGCAGGCTGGAACGGAATCAAAGAACTGCATGAATATAACGTAGGAACTACTTGCGGGGATTGGTACTCAGGAACACCAGATGATGCCGGACTTCCTACTTCAACGATGAGAGACGGAACAGCAAAAGGATATTCTTTCATCAGCTTTGCAGATAATCAGTATAAAGTGAAATACAGAACAGCCGGAAAACCGGAAGATTATCAGATCAAATTATATGTTCCGAAAGTGATTTCTTCCTCAAGAACCTCAGCAAAATTGTTGGCTAATTTTTTCATGGGAAGCAAAAAAGACAAGGTAGAATACAGAATAGATGGTGGAAAATGGGAAGAAATGAAGTACGATGAAACCATAGACCCGAATTTTGCTCTTTCTGTTTTCAAATGGGATTCTACAGAGAAAATTCTTCCGGGAAGAAGACCTTCCAACCCCGAAATGTCAAAACACATCTGGGAGGCTGATTTTCCCAAGAAATTAGCATTGGGAAAACACAAAGTTGAGGTGAAAGCAGCCGATATGTACGGAAATGAATTCTCAGCTTCAGAAGAATTTGAAGTTCAGAATTCAATTCAGATTCCTTAAGCTTTTTATTTTTTTTACTATACTTTTTTTAGATTTTGAAACCGGTTCTCATGAGCCGGTTTTAATTTTTATCGAGGTTTACAAAAAACCATTAAAAAACTATTAAATCCATGTTTTTGCTGTTTCGTAAAAATGTTCTTTCGTAACTTTGTACTAAGAAAAGTATCATTACTATGAATATAAACGGAAAAAATGCCATCGTAACAGGTGGTGGAAGAGGACTAGGGAAGGCTGTGGCACTAGCTTTAGCGAATGAAGGAGTAAATGTTGCCATTACAGGAAGAAATGAGGAGAACCTTAAAATGACGGTTGAAGAAATTAAAAAACTGGGAGTAAACTCAGCCTATGCAGTTTTTTCTGTAGACAATGAAATTCAGGTAAAGGCTGGAATAGAATCTTTAGCAGAGCAGTTGGGCGGAATAGATATTTTGATCAACAACGCAGGAATAGGAGACTTTGGTTCCATTGAAGAAATGCCTTCCGAAACATGGGAACAGGTTATTAAAACCAATCTTTTCGGAGTATACTATGCAGCCAAAGCAGCTTATCCATTCATGAAAGCTAAAGGAGAAGGTGATATCGTTAACGTAGCTTCTACTGCAGGTTTGAAAGGAGGACCGAATATGTCAGCATATGCCGCTTCAAAAGCAGCCGTAGTATCGCTGTCTCAATCTATGATGGCAGAATGGAGAAAACAAAATATCCGTGTGATCACACTGACGCCAAGTACTATTGCTTCTGATATGAGCATTCAGGGAGGTCTTACAGACGGAAATCCTGATAAAGTATTACAGCCGGAAGACTTTGCAGAATGGGTAAGAGATATCCTGAAAATGAATAGAAGAGCACTGATTGCAAACGGTTCTATTTTCTCTACAAATCCATAATAAGTTTTAAAATTTAAAGTTCAGGGTTTAGAGTTTAATGTTTAAAGCTTTTGGCAAAGGATATTTTAATCTAGTTTGAATGATAGAAAATCAATAGGAGCGGGCTTTAGTCCGCTCTCTTTTTACAGTTTATTGTATGGCTTCAGCCAAAATTTAGAATTTTCCTGCAATACAAATTTGTGTAATCTTTGAGACAAACCGTCACAAATAAACTTTCTCGTAGCATTCATTCAAAAAATTACAAAAAATCCCCGGTTTCAGCCAAAAATTCCCCCATCATTTTTTTAACCGTAATAACATTAGTATTTTTGCAGCAAATTAGTCACATGCAAAATTATTTAGAATTCAATTTCAGGATTTCTCCATTGCAACCTTGGAACGAAATATTAATGGCAGAGCTTATAGAAATAGGTTTTGACAGCTTTACAGAAGAAATTGACGGAATTTTAGGATATATCCAGACAGAATTGTTTCACGAAGATCAGCTGAAAGCACTTCCGATCTTTGAAAACGAAAATGTAAAAATCGAATATTCTTTCGAAGAAATGCCGAACATCAACTGGAATGAAGAATGGGAAAAGAATTTCTCTCCAATCAATATTGATGATAAAGTATTGATCCGGGCAGAGTTCCATGAATCTGTACCGGGAATGCATGAAATTATCATCCAGCCTAAAATGTCTTTCGGAACGGGACATCACCCAACGACCCATTTGATGATCCAGCAAATGATGGACATTGATTTCAATGGCAAAAAAGTACTGGATATGGGATGCGGAACTTCTGTATTGGCCATTTATGCAAAACAGCAGGGCGCAGGAGATACAAAAGCTATTGATATCGACGAATGGTCAGTAGAAAACTCCAAAGAAAATGCGGTAAGAAATAATGTAGAACTGGATATTGAACAGGGAACTGCCGAAAACCTGGGAAAAGAAAATTATGACATTATTTTAGCCAATATCAACAGAAATATCCTTATTTCAGATATTCCAACCTATGTTTCAGTATTGAACAAAGGTGGAAAACTGTTGCTTTCAGGTCTTTGTTTCTTTGATGTGGACGATATTCTGGAAGTCTGTAAAGAAAGCGGACTGGAGCTTAAAAAGAAGTTACAGCGTGAAGAATGGGTAAGTCTTCTGCTTGAAAAATAACACAACAAAAATAAAATACGAATATAAAAACTTTATGGAAAGCTTTATTTTTAATGACGCTGCAACTTTTTGCAGCTCAGGAAAATGAAGGATATGCAGATGGAATCTTTGGGTTTGAAGAAAATAAAACGCAGAAAATCTTTATATTACAATTAGATCTACTGTAGTTTATTAATTCTTATAACTAGGGATAATATCGGTAAAAAACAGATGGGATTATTAACCCCATCTGTAAAGTTTTTTGATCATTTGTGTGTTTTGATCGGAATTTGACCGGAATTTCGGAAAAAAAAAGAATCAAGAAAAATAATAGAGTACATCACGAGTACATCATATTTTTTTTACTTACCTGTAAGGGAAAATTATTAGGTTGTATAAATGATGTATGTTCGTGGTTTTTGTGCGGTGTAAATGGGGTTTGCAATATTTTGTAAAATTAAAGATGTATTGTATTTTGCGCTTGATCCCTTTTTTTCTTCAAAATAAATATGAAGTTCTGCATCATGGGGTTCTGCATTGAGGATATCAAAGTGCTGAACTAAAAATTCAGGAAGTAATAATTTAAGAAGGTCCTGATCGCTTAGCATAATACAAAAATAAACCTACTAAACATCCCTCTCAACTTTTAAGCTTGATCCATTATTTTGCTGTAAAAGGTTTGGGATACAACAAAAAAGACCTACTGGAAACAGTAAGTCTTTAAGTGAGCGCGAAAGGATTCGAACCTTTGACCGTCTGCTTAGAAGGCAGATGCTCTATCCAGCTGAGCTACGCACCCTAAATGTTTTTTTTAAAGTCGGGGCGGCAGGATTCGAACCTGCGACCTCCTGGTCCCAAACCAGGCGCGATGACCGGACTACGCTACGCCCCGAGGGTGTCATCAGTAACGAATTTTACTTCGTTTTTGCGGTTGCAAATGTACAATACTTTTTGGAATAAAAAAATAAATTTATGAATAAATTTTAATTATTTTTTCATGAACGCTCTTTGATTAGGTATACTTATTTAAAAATCACGTTCTTGGATTATTTTGTTATCCCTTACTAAAATGGATGTCTTTTACCCAAACCGGAGAAAAAACAAAAGACTCACTGTTTCCAGTAAGTCTTTAAGTGAGCGCGAAAGGATTCGAACCTTTGACCGTCTGCTTAGAAGGCAGATGCTCTATCCAGCTGAGCTACACACCCTAAATGTTTTTTTTAAAGTCGGGGCGGCAGGATTCGAACCTGCGACCTCCTGGTCCCAAACCAGGCGCGATGACCGGACTACGCTACGCCCCGAAAGGGTCATCAATAACGAATTTTACTTCATTTTTAGGGCTGCAAAGTTGCGATTCTTTTTTTAATAAAAAAAGAAAACGAAGTATAATTTTTAATTAATTTTTTATGCGCCCGTTTTTATTACCTTTACCCTGTTAATAACCATGTATTTATCATATTTAAAAGATGGGAATTTTCTTTTTTTTCCTTTTTTGAAATTTGAAACCTTTTGTTCATGTTTTCTGTTTTAGTAACGAATTTTTCACTGTTCATTCTACTAAATTAAAGGATATGAGTTTTTTCTTATTGTTAAAAATTTTTTAAATATCTTGTGGTATCTGTTTCTTTTGTAAATTTGCAAAAAAAAACTAATAGCACTATAATCCTATGAATAAATCATCTATTTCTGTTTCTTTCTGTTGTTATATTCTGAATTTTTAAGATATTTCATTTTTTTCGATTAATTTCAAACTAAACTTCAGTTGGCTGCTGCTGACTATTTATTCGTAAAAAAACTAATATGTATAATCCTTTTTATTCTAAGGCATTCACGATAATTTGTTTATCGTACTCTTTGTCTGTTTATTCTCAACTGGTTGGATCTGATGCCCAACTATGGGAAAAAGCCAATCCAACACTTCGCGAAGTAACGAAGTGCAAAGATGAAAATTTGCTCAATTTTCATTGTGGTATCAGGGATAAGCTTTTTAAAAAATATATTAAATATAGTAAAAATAAGAGTCATACTCTTACAGTTGTCCATCGGTCGAAGGATGATGAGCTGATATGGGAAAATACTGAAAAAAAGATTTCCCTGGAAAATAATAATTTTAAAACCAATGGAGAAAAAACTGTTGAAATCAGAAAAAGGCCTAGTATTTTTTCGTTTACAGCAGCTGCAGATCCTAATCGTGAGAAATCTGATAGTTTGAAAATTAAATTTGAAGATCAGAATCTTTATGAGATGATTTTTTTTCCAAAGAAAGTAAAATCTTCAGATCTGGGTAAAATACATTCCTATCTATCCATTAAATACGGAATTTCACTTGAGAAAGGTAAATATTATAGCAGTGACGGAGAGATAATCTGGGACCCGGAAAAGCATAAAGAATTTAAATATAAACCTACCGGATTAGGAAGAGATAATGGTAATGAACTGTATCAGAAACAATCTTCCAACCAGGCTGATTTGTTTTTAACGATTGGAAAAAACTCTATTGAAAGAACAAATATAGAGAATCAGGCTATTTTTGATAATAATCAATTTGTTATATGGTCAGATGATAATAAAGAATTGGCTCTGAAAAATGATGGGAACTTTGATGTTCTGCAAAAAAACTGGGAGATTAGTTTTATAGGTAATAAGGTATCTAAAACCGATTACAGTATAAGAATTTTAAAGGAAATAATGAATCCTGATTCTTTACCTGCTGTCTACTGGATGTTTTTGAAAAAACCTGATGGAAGCATTCAGAAAATTCAGGGAAGTGAAGATGAGCGTTATATCATTTTTAATAAAGTTGATTTTCTTAATGCATTTGATAGTGGTGATACTGCTCATTTCACCTTTGCAGTTAGTCCTGTTAAAGATTCTAAAAAAGAAGGGATCGGGCGAAATCAACATTCAGACTCAGAGTTACCAATGAATAGCAATGAATCATCACTGGATTTGACCAAAATTAATCTCTATCCAAACCCTGTTAAAAAAGGGCAGACGTTCACTGTTACTTTCCCTCCTATGGAAGGACTTGGAATTTCCATTTATGATGGAGCAGGAAGGCTTGTAAAGCTTGAGAATATAGACAGGAAGTCAACCCATTATACAGGGCAGCTGGATGTTCAGAGTGCTTATATTATCAATCTTGTCCAGGACAAAAAAATTATAAAAACGTTCAAATTAATCGTTGATTAAAACTATATCATGAAAATAAATGCGGATCAATTTCCTGTTACCAGGAAATCACTTCTGTTAGTAGGTTTCTTTGGCTGTATGTTTGTTTTTGCAAGCTTTACCAGAGATGACAAACAGAAAGTACGGGAATTCAAAAAAGAGTTTCTCAGTAAATGGACTCGTAAAACAGTTGATTTAACTGGTCAAAACGTAAAAGAAAATTCTCAACTATTATCATTGTCAGAAAAATTTTCAATGAAGAATCTTCTGGAAGGAAAGCCTTCTGGATTTGCTGATTCAGAAAAGAGAAAAGATAAATATTCTGAATTAACAAATGATGCTGGAAGCAGTATCAATAGTTTCTATCCTTCTATAGAAAAAGAAGGAACAATCGGAACTTTTACTGACCAGGAGGAAGATGAAGTTTCTGATAACTTTTTCACGATAGATATTCCTGATGTGAAGGAAAATACATTAGCTTATCTGGAATATGATTTATTTGGCTTAGCTTCTCACGAGTCTGTATCCAGGTCTATCAATCATAATATTGCTATAGGAGGAGGAATTATTGTTCCGAGTCCGAAATGGAACCATCAGAAAGAAGCCCTTAATTCAGGGCTTATTAAAGCAGGTTCCAATTCTGTATTATTTACTTCACCTGCTGCAGGAGTAAAATATAAGGTGAAAAATTTACGTCTTGTTTTTGAGAAAGATGAAAAATCACATACTGCTCCCATAATCAGCTCAATTCTTTCTGGTGATCAGCTGTATGTAAAAGGAAATACAGGATCTTTGGCAGATGTAATAGTAAATAATGAAATTGTTACTGTAAGGAAAGGCGAATTTGAAAGAGTAATCAGGCTTTCGGAAAAACATAAAACGGACGGTTTATTCTCTTTTACAGCAGGAGGAATATCCAAAACCTTTAAAATTCCGGCTTCCACAAAAGCGTTTAAAGTAGTTGATCATAATTATACAAAACCAAAAGGAATTGAAGTTTCAAAAGATAAGGAATTTAGCATAAGCTATGAAGATATGAATGTTTCCATAGAAAAAGGAGCATCCGAATCGGCTTATATTGAAGTTCTGAAATTAAGAGAAAAAGATATTCCGGCAGTATCTAATGGACTTAAAAATGTAACCCTGAATAATGCTGCTTACAGATTTTCTGTAGTATCAGGGAAGCTGGAGAAAAAAGCCAGAATTACTATTCCCTATGATACGAAAAGACTGGGATTATCCTCTCCGAAAGATATTAAGATCTTTCACTTTGATTATGCTAAAAAACAATGGGTTGCGGACAAGTCGGTTGTTGATGAAAAAAATAAAACAGTAACAGTAGAAGGAGACGGAGACCATGATTATATCAACGGAATTATTTCCGCTCCGGAATCTCCTCAGACAACAGCCTTTTCACCTACAAGTATCAGCGGATTGAAAGCTGCTGATCCAATGGCAGGCATGCAGCTGATGAATGCCCCTATGGCAACTCAGAAAGGTGATGCCAGCATGAATTATCCTATTAAAGTTCCGGCAGGACTGGGAGGATTACAGCCTTCTTTAGCGATAGGGTACAACAGTGGTGCCGGTAACGGATGGATGGGTGAAGGATGGGATCTCCAGGGATTATCTGCGATTACAGTAGATACAAGATGGGGAACCCCTATGTTTGGCAGTCAGGAAACGGAACTTTATACATTAGATGGAGAGATGCTTGTTTATCCTGGCGGCTACCTGCCTCACAGACATAATAATGTAAGTGAAACATCTACAGATATTACGACAGCAAGACAACCAAGAAATGCAACAGGAAAAAAACAGTTTTATCTTAGAAAGAATCATGATTTTACCCTTATAGAAAGAGAGGGAAATAGTATAGGTACTTATTCATGGACGGTTACTTCTACCAATGGTACTAAAAGCTATTATGGAGGAAGTGATAATTCTGTTATAAAAAATAGTGAAGGCCAGATTGTTCATTGGGCATTGAGAATGATAGAAGATACCCACGGCAATAGAATGCTTTTTACCTATCAGAATAATACGAATGTTAATATTGGTGCTGGAAATAATGCTAACGGAGGAACTTATTTTCATATTCAAAAAATAACCTATGGTAAAAATCAGGACTATAGTGTCAATTTTGTTACTGAAAATAGTGTAAGCAGAAAGGATATTAATATTAATGCCAAACAAGGAGTAAAAAGGGTGGAACCTTATCTTTTGAATAGTATTGATGTCAGTTATAAGACCCAAAAAATCCGTAGTTATAAATCGGAATATGAAGAGGGACAGTTCTCAAAAACAAGATTAAGAAGACTATATATTCAAGGGTATACTATTAAAGACCCTGCTTCGCTTCCAATTGTTGATGATTATGTTTTTGAATATTATAATGAAATCGAAAACAATCAGATTTTTGGCCCGGATAATACGATTCAGGTTAGCAATGGAGTTAGCAGCCCTTATGGCAGCATTATTGGAAATATGCTGAAGCCTTCAAAAATTAATGGGAATATTTCCACTGAGAGTGGTCTGAATTTTAGAGCGGCGGCAGGGTTGAATTTTTTCTATTCATCCAATGATGCTTACGGTCATCTTATGTTTGGTTTCCCTTTTGGATATTCAACGGCTGAAGCTAAAAATGTGCAGCAGCTTATCGACTTTAATGGAGATGGTATACAGGATATGATCTATAGAACATCTTCCGGTCTTACATATAGTGAAGGTAAATTAGATATATATGGCAAATTATCTTTTCTTCCGGCTAAACCAATTTTGAATTATAACAGTAATTTTTCTTTTACTGAGACAAAAACCAATAATTCAGGATGGGATATGGGTGCAATTGTATATAGCAAGTCTTCTATTACCTCCACTTCAAAAGGAATTACTTCCACTTATCTGATTGACGCCAACTCTGACGGGTTAGTAGATATTGTAAATGACGGTAAGGTTTGGTTTAATAAATATAATCAGGGAGGAAATCCTGAAATGACTCAACATTCAGAGTATACAGAGAATATGGTGGTTAAGGTCAAACCTATAGCACCTCCTCTTATTCCACCTCCAGGGCCTAAAGTTCCACCTATTGTAGAGCCTGAATACCCTCCAACTCCTATTGCTGATGTAGTAAAAGTATGGATTGCTTCACAGGACGGATACATTACTATTAATGATAATGTGAGTATAAGTGGTACAGATCCTTTAAACCCTGTCACTGTTCTAAAACCAACTGATAAGGCATACTATTCTGTTGAAATAGCAAACCCTGATTATGTGCCAGGTGGTACCCAGCCTAATAATTTCTATCATGCCAGGGTCTTTTTAACACAGCTTAATCCTAATAATCTGTCAGAGTCTTTCACTATTTCGAAATATAATGATTATTATTCTCAGATTATTAATGTACCTGCAGGAAATACACAATATAATATACATGGTGCCATTAATAATCCAAACAGATTATTTGTAAAAAGTGGGGATAAGGTATATATAAGGCTTCACAAGAATTCGGAAGATAATCTGCAAATAGACTCTAATCCAACGGTTACTTATATTGATCCTGCCACCGGGCTGGCATTGAGAGGAAGAAACATGGAGCAGGATCAGTTTCGATTGAATAATGGAAGTTATGGAAACAACTTTTTCCTGAATAATCTTATAGCACCTATATATCTTGATGCTAACGGAGCGGCAAACATTGTCGTTTCCAGTGTTGATTTTCCTTCTTCTACGGATGATTTTACCTTTAAGGTGATCAAGGAAAATGCAATTACCGGTGCTGTTACTGTTTTGCACTCTGAAAATTATGCTCAAAGCGATTCACCATTCAGCACACAGGAATATATTGGTTCAATATCTGTAAATGCAAGTGAACCGGTTTATTTGAAGTTTATTGTAGAATCAGATTCATATACAAATTTCCTTACTAACAACTGGAAAAATTCAATTTCTGTAGGGTATAATGCAACTACATCCACAAATGGAAATATCAGTATGAATTTTAAGCCTGCAGCTCAATATCCTTCATTTGCAGTCACTAAACTTAAGGAGAGGCTTGACATCAGGTTGACACCAACAAATCCTCCGGTTACCGGAATTCATGAATTTGGGGTTCAGATTAATAAGGATATAGCGAATGCTACTACCTTGGGAACAGGAAGTTTTTATTATGTGATCAAAAAGCAAGGCCATGTTCTTGCCAAGAGAAAAGTATCCATTACAGCAGCACAAGGTACTGCGCCCACTTTGGTGGAAGAGAACATGTTTACAGGGCAGCCTGTTCCGGGAATAGATCCGGCTACGATTTATACAGGGAGCTTAACGCAGCCTACCTTTGATTTAGGATTTAGTGTGCAGGTTTATTGTCAGACAGGTGCTGAATATGCTTTATTTAACAAATACTCAGAATATTTTCAAGGGAAACCTTTTAATATTTATTATGATACTACCAGCTTGTTGACTACTGTATGGCCTACTTCAGTAAATACAGCAATGTATAATACAAAATCGGCTATTTATAATAACTGGGGTCAATTTTTATACAAACCGAACAATTTCGTAGATTATAGCTATGGAACACCTATTGAAGCTGAAGCATTCACTGGGGATGTTGCTTTGCAGAATACGTATTCTGCTTGCCAGGGATTGACAGGACAAGCGTTGACAGATTGCGTGGCAACAAACGGTAATTCAACGTGCCAGGGGTTAACCGGGCAGGCTCTGACAGATTGTGTGGCGTTAAATGGTAATCCTAATCCTGGAAATAATACGGTATCTCAGTATGTCTATCCTATGAAACCGTTTTCAGAATGGATTATTAAACCTCGTCCTCTACCAATGGTTAGAGTTGACAAGTGGATAGGTACAGGAGGTAGACAACAGTATTCAACGGCTTCTTCTTTCAGGGATCACGAAGAAATAAATTATTTTTCAAGTCCTATTCCAAACCCGCCGGCAATTTCGCCGACCACACTTGTGAATGGAGCTCTTTCATTGGATACGACAATGAAAGCAATCAGCAAAAAGCAAAGCAGCCGATCCAGGAATACAACCAATGGATTAAGTGTTGGAACTGTAAGTGCAGGAAATTCCGAAACTTTACCACTGAAAGATGGTAGTATTGAAACCCAGACATTTTCTGATATGAATGGAGACGGATATCCTGACATGGTATATCCTGAATCTATACAATACACAAATTCTGTGGGAAGCTTGAATGATATTAAGCTTGTGGCAACTGGGGATTTTCCTACAAATACATACAGTTATTTAAAGGTTAATTCTTTAGGCTTTTCTTTTAATGTATTTTCAGCCAGCGGAAGAATTAAAGTAAATGGCTCCAATGGGAATGACTCCCATGCCAATAATTCAATGCCCTGGTCAGTTGGAGTAACAGCCGGAGCCGGAGTCAACGATTATTTTAATTCATATGATTCGGGAAGATCGTTTTGGACGGATGTTAATGGTGATGGATTGCCAGATAGAATTATTGATTATAGTACAGTAATGTTTAATCTTGGGAACAGTTTATCTGAGCCTACTACTTATCAGAATATGATTCCCTACCGTTCCCGTCCTATAAGAGGCTTAAACTTTTCAATAGGAGGAGGTCTGGGATCTTTTGCCAACCTAAGTGCATTAAGCAGTTTTGGTTTTGGAATCAGTGCCAGCGCCGGAGGATCAGGGTCTAAAGGAACAGCAGAAGTAGCGTATGAAGATATTAATGGTGACGGATTGATTGATATTCTTGAAGTGGATAATAATAATCAGTCTGCCAAAGTACGTTATAATCTGGGTAATAAATTTGATAATGCAGTTCCATTGCTTAAATCAACAGGAAAAGTTGATTTTACAGAAGAAACAGGTTCTTATAATGGTTATGTATCTTTTGGAGGAAATCTGATGCTGAATTTTGGGCCTATTCCAATTATTCCACCTGCAATCCTGGTTATTTTCATAAAAGCAGGTGCAGGAGCTACAGCCAATCTGGGAATCAATGTTTCTGAAACCAAGAAGGCTTTCAGAGATATGAACGGAGATGGTTTCCCGGATCTGGTAGTAGATACGAACGATGGTTTCATTGTTAACTATTCATTAATCGGAAAAACAAATAAACTTAAAACAGTTACTCATGCAGTAACAAAAGGACAGTATGCAGTAAATTATAAATTTACACAGCCGAATTATCAGGATCCTCACGCTAAGCTGGTGGTGGATGAAGTAAAAATTTTGAACCCTGATGTATTCAGTACCAACTATACTCAGTCGGATGCAGCGAAAGATATTGTAACGAAATATACTTTTGAAAAATCTAAATACGACAGAAGAGAAAGAGACAACTTTGGATTTGAAAAAGTAACACGTGAAGAAATCAATATCGATGGAAATCCTTACCGTAAAACAGTAGATACGTATTATAATAAAAGTTATTTCTTAAACGGATTAATTAAAGAAAGCAAAATCCTTTCGGGGAATGATGAGCTAATTTCCAAGGTTATTTATAACTATCGTTTATATAAATTTAAAGATAATGCAGCCAAAATAGATCCTAATTACTTAACGGAAAGTTTTGATACCGGAGGAACAGAAGGAAGAAGAATGGCTACGGTTCTTTTAGATAAAAAGATCAATACGAGATTTGAAAATGGCGGGGAAATAGAGACTACAGAAAAAATGGAGTATGATTATAATACCGGATTGGTTTCAAATTATACCTACAGCAGCCCTACCAATTCCTATAAATCTGTGATCACTTATTGGACCGGACTGAATAAAAATATGATCGCAGTACCAAAAGAGATCAATGTATATGACGGAACGGGATCTACTCTTTTGAGAAAGAGAAAAACCCAGGATGTAAATGTTAATACAGGAGATATCGGAAAATACATCGTATCTGATGGTTCTCAGGATATCATAACAGATTATACTTATGAACCTTCCGGTAATGTTAAAACTGTAACTTATCCACCTGATGAATCACAGAACAGATATTCCATATCCTACGAATATGATGCTGAAACCGGTAAGTATGTAATAAGGACAATGGATGCTTTCGGATATATTTCTTTTGGACTGTATAATCCTTATTTGGATGTTTTAATAAAAAGTACAGATATCACAGGAAATGTAATACAATATGGATATGATGACTATGGAAGACCAATATCCATCATTGAACCTTATAGTCCTGCAAATGTTTCTACGATAACACACTCTTATTATTTTGATCATTATGGCATGCCAAGTTCGAATCAGAATATTAAAATATTCCGTGCCAGAACCTCACATTATGATGCAGATCATCCGAATAACCTGATTAATACAGATTCTTACTCAGATTTTATGGGTAGAGTAATACAGGTGAAGAAAGATATTGATATTAATGGAACAGAACGCAGATCTGTTTCAGGAAGACCAATATTTGATGTATTCGGAAGACAGCTATATCAATATCAGCCTCAGGAAGGTGATATTCAGGATAATAATCTGAATCTGAATCTCAGCCAGTTTATGTTGTCCAATACGTACGACCACTCTGATAGGATTACGAATATTAAATATGAAGACGGTGTTGAAAAATCAATCAGCTACGAGATAGAAGGGAATCTGTTTAAAAGTATCGAAGAATTGGATGTTACCAGGACAGAGACTTTCACCAATGCAGAAGGACAGGTTGTTGAGAAAATAAATTACCTGAATAGTGACCCGCTGTCTACAAAATTTGAATATAATACAATAGGTGAACTGCTTAACGTAACTGACCCGCAAGGTATAAAGACAACTTATAAGTATAACCTTGCCGGAAGAAGAACAGAAATGGTACATCCTGATAAAGGACGTACAACTTATGTATATGATGCTGCGGGACATCTTACCTTGTTTGGAACTCCAAACCTTGCGAATGATCCTACGATACAGACGCATCAGATCCATTATAAATATGATAAGAACAGACTTACTGATATTGAACTTCCTAACCTTCCGACTGGTTCAGTAAATCCTAATAACGTTCATTACGATTATATGCCTGCCAATTCAGGAAATAATTCCGGAAGAATCATCACGAAAACAGATGGTACAGGATATACTACTTATAACTATGGTAAATTAGGAGAGGTAATATCGGAAACCCGCAGAATATTCGGTTACAATATTCCGACTATGGAGTTCAAAACAGATTATGTCTACGACAGCTGGAACCGTCTTAAAAAACTGACATATCCTGACGGAGAGCAGCTTACTTACAGCTATGACCTGGGAGGAAATCTTAAAACTGTAACCAACGGAAGTTATAATTATATTCAGAATGTCAAATATGACCATTATGAGCAAAGAACAGCTGTAGATTATGGAAACGGAATGAAAACCAACTATTCATATATTGATACCAACAGAAGGTTAAAACATTCCGGTTTATTGAGTCCTGTAGACCAATTCCTATCTAACAGCTATGAATATGATAAGAGAGGAAATATTATCCGTCTTGCCAATGACGTAGGAGTAACTCCCAATCAAATGGGAGGAACCTATGCTTTCAAATATGGATATGATACTTTAAACAGGTTAATTGGTACGGAAAGTGATATGGGGCTTAATGATAAAGGAGGAACTCCTACAACACCCAATACTTCTCCATATGCGCAAAGTAATTCACATTTTGAGCTTAGAAAGGTAACATATAACGAAAGTGGAGGGATTGTATTGAAGGAGCAGGTGCATCAGATCGACCAGCAGCCGAACCCATTGAATACGTATTCCAATAACTACAAGTATATTCCGGAAACTCATAAAGTGAAGACGATTATTGACGGTAATATCAGTGGTACGCAGCAACTTTTCGAATATGATGATAATGGGAATACCATTAAACATGTTGATGAATTTGGTGCCAAGCAAATGTTCTGGGATGAGCAGGATCGTCTGAAAGCATTTTACAGTGACGACTCCGGAGTATATCAGTATTATGCATACGACGACAAAGGAGAAAGAACGATAAAGTACAACCTTCATGGAAGCTCTCAGCTGTATCAGAACGGTGAGTTGGTAGATCCGGGTAGCTTAAGCTTAACTGATTATACTTTGTATCCTAATCCATATGTGACGGTATCCTTAAACGGACAGTATACCAAACATTATTTTGAAGGAGCAACCCGATTTGCCAGCAGGGTGATGGATGGAGGCAATATTTTTATTCCATTAAATCTCAGAACATCAGATCAGGGAACCACAATGAGAGAACCAGACCCCTCTGTTGATTTCAAAACGTATCTTGAAAAAGCAGGAGTAGGTGATATTTCCTTGGCAGAGCTGAATACTTTAAACGGACCAACCAGCCAGTTAGGATTGTACTATTTGCATAATGACCATTTAGGAACGGCAACATTTGTTACCAATTCCAGTGCTCAGAGTACGCAGTTTTTCTTAAATTTACCATTCGGGGAAACAATGCTGGAGCAGCAAACAGGAGTATATGATAACCCATATAAGTTTAATGCAAAAGAACTGGATAGAGAAACAGGGCTGTATTATTATGGAGCGAGATATTATAACCCGCGAGCAAGTATTTGGTATGGTGTTGATCCACTAGCGGAGAAATATCCGAGTTGGTCGCCGTATGCATATTGTGGAAACAACCCTATTAATTACATGGATCCTGATGGAAATTTTAGATTACCGGCAAATGCTACGAGAGAGGAAAGAAGATTATATAATGAGGCAATAAAAACTGTAAAAGCGGTGTTTCGAGATTCAGGATTTCGAGAAGCGTTTAAAGAGAGATTTAAGGTAGATGATAAAATGATACAGAAAATGCTCAAAGATGAAGATGGGCCCACTGTTGTAATGAATAAAAGTATGGGACATTTGGGGTTATTTGATCAAAAAACAGATCCCAATGCTATTTATATTGATCCTGGCGTAATAAACACGGTTTCAAAACATAAAGGAGATAGAAAGTATATTGATAATTTAGCAGAAATAATAATTCATGAAGGTGGTCATTGGGCAGACTATGCATTTGACCATATTTCCGAGGAATTTACCCTAGGTTTTAGGACGAGTTTTCAATCAAAAAGTGGTTTGCCAGATGCGGGAGATAATTGGGAAATTACTTATTTTGGAACAGATACTCAATTTTCTGCTTCAGATCGTGATATAATTACTGAAAAGTTTGATGGATTTAGGATGAATAATTTTAGAAAAAATTTTAGGCAACAAATTGAAATCAGGGACTTGAAATCACAAAAAATGCCATCTGTTTTAGATAATTATAAAAAACCAAAAGATAATTTGCGAACAAGACCATGTTATTAACCCAAAATCCCTAAACAATATGAATTTTAATAAAATAGTTATAATTTTATTATCCTCTTCATTACTTACGAATTGTAAGGAGGAAATGAAAAAATGTGTAAGTCAATCTACCGATACTAATGTAAAACTATATAATGATTTAACAGATCAGTTGATACCTTATTTTTTTCGAGAAGATTATTTAGGTGAAAAAAGATATTTTGATAGTTTAAGAGTTCATGATGAGGATTTATATATCGAAGAGAAGACAAAAGCGCACAACGAAATTTTTAATCATCCTGAAAAATTTTGCAATTTGTATATAGATTCTATTAAAAATAAAAATACTGATTTTGCTACAGGTAGTACCGAAGATAATATAAAATACATACAAAGAACGAAGGATTTTTTTAAAGACTTTTCCAATAGTCCAGATATTATTAAAAAATTAAGTACACGAAGTTCTATAAAAGCAAATCAATTTAATTTGTGTACCGCAAAAGTGCTGGATCTGGCAGAGTATGATAAACACACAAATGAATGTGAGATAGGTGTTGTCTATTTTTCAGAGATTGTATTTGATCCTTCTAAAAAAATAGCATTAGTTTTTGTTGACCATCGTATAAAAAAAGATTATTACGGTAGAAATGCTATATTTAAACTAAGATTGCATGATAATTATTGGGAAATAGAAGATGTTATGTTAGTGTCAACTTCCTAATTTTCCCGCCGCTTCCGCACGAATCCTTTCGTGTGGTAGTTTGGAAATTATCATAAATTTACCATTCGGAGAGACCATGCTGGAGCAGCAAACAGGAGTATATGATAACCCATATAAGTTTAATGCAAAAGAACTGGATAGAGAAACAGGGCTGTATTATTACGGAGCAAGATATTACAACCCAAGAGCGAGTATTTGGTATGGGGTGGATCCGTTGGCTGTTTACAATCCGGCGATGGAGACTGAGTTTTACGGTGAAGGACAGCATAATGGAGGAGTATTTTATTGGGGTAACCTAAATCCTTATATTTATACATATCAGAATCCGATTAAATATGTTGATCCTAATGGTAAACAGACACTAAGCTGGAATATTTATGGAGATAATCCTCAGACAAGATCTCAGGTTGCTGGTGAGTATTTAGAATTGTCTAAAAATATTAATATGGCTTCCTTTGCGTTGGTAGACACATTCTTAACCAGAGGTTTGGGAACTAAGATTATGATTGCTTACGCTAGTGGAGAAGCCGCTCATAGTATGCAGATGCAGACTCATTGGCGAGATAGAGGTAATGAGGCTCAGGCAAAAAAATATGAACAGGAAGGAGCAGAAGCTACTAAAGAATTGTTTATTTTTGGTGGAGTATCTGCTGTAGGAAAAATTGCAAAAAGTATGCAATCTGTCGGACAAATTCTATGTTTTGTAAAAGGAACATTGATTAAAGTGTCAGGAGGATATAAAAAGATCGAAGATATAAAGATTGGAGATGAAGTTCTGTCTTATAACCTACAAACAAAGAAAACTGAATTTAAAAAAGTAAATGAAGTAAGTGAAAATTTATCACGTGACTTGATGGAAATTACTACTCATAATGAGATAATTTTATCAACTCCTGAACACCCCTTTTATATTGGAGCAAAATGGGTTAAGGCTTCGGATATTAAACCAGGCAATTTATTATCGAATTACAAAGGTGAATATATTCAAGTAACTTCAATAAAAAAAGTAAAAAAATTAAATTATGTCTATAATTTTATAGTAGAAGATAACCATAATTATTTTGTTACTAATTCATCTATTTTAGTGCATAATGGTGGACCATGTGATATTGCCTGGAAAAAAGTTATGAGTTCTAAAGAAGTTATTAAACAATTGGAAAAAAATGGGTTTGAAGAAGTTGCCCAAGCAGGAAGTCATAAGAAATTTAAATATCCAGGTTCAGAACTATACGTTACTGTTGCTGACCATGGTAAAAAAGACATTCCAAAAGGCACTCTATCAAATATCAAGAAACAGGTTAATAGTATAATTGATGATGTTGCTAAGAAAGAAATTAAAAAATAATGAAAGATATATTTGAATTTAAAATTTTAATTAATGGACATAAATTTGATACTTATGAAATAAATAGTTTTATTGCTTTTGTAGAACATCATTCTATTTACTGGGGAGGAGGTTATAGTAGTAATGAGATAAATGGTGGGTTATATGCTGATAAAAATATTATAATTAATATTAATGATTTTATTAAAGAATTTGTAACTTTTTTTTTAAATCTTAAGATAAGTATTGATATAATTGAAATTAATATTGAACATTTCTATTTCCAATATTTTGAGTATGGTAATTTTATGAAAGCTTACCCTTCATTGCCAATAAGTGTTGGTCACTGCAAATATAAGTAGGTCTTATAAAAACCTTCCCTTCAAATAACTTAATTCAATATTATGAAACCTCGCATTTTGCGAGGTTTTTATTTGTAATAATGACTATCCAAATATTTGTCCCATGAAACGATTAATGCTGCTGTACCTACTTTTCCCTGTATTTCTATTCTCACAGACTACCGGAAAAGTGAATTAAAATTTCAGATGAAAAATACCATTACTTTACTGTTAAAAGGCAATCAGCAAAAAAAGATCAGATTAGCCGAAGCCGATTGTCCGGAAAATGTGCAGGCATTTGGGAAAATATTATGATTTGTAGAAAATAACAATGACCGTTAAGGTAATATTATCTGTATACTGACCATTTAGGAACAGCAACATTTGTTACCAATTCCAGTGCTCAGAGTACCCAGTTTTTCTTAAATTTACCATTCGGAGAGACCATGCTGGAGCAGAGAACAGGAGTATATGATAACCCATATAAGTTCAATGCGAAGGAGCTGGATAGAGAAACAGGGCTGTATTATTATGGAGCGAGATATTATAACCCGCGAGCAAGTATTTGGTATGGTGTGGATCCCTTAGCTACTTATAATCCTGCAAGAGAAACTCAGTTTTATGGTGATGGAGAACATAATGGAGGAGTATTTTATTGGGGTAACCTAAATCCTTATATTTATACTTACCAAAATCCAATTAAATATATTGATCCAGATGGTAAGCAAACGACGGGCTATCAGCAAAATGGATTTGATGAATTGGAAATGGGGTTTGCTATCCAGAGTTATACTTGGAGTTTTATTGGAGATGCAAGAGCAGGAGTTTTAAATTTAGCAAGTCGTATAGCTGGGAAAGATCAAAGGTATCAGGGAGATGGTTTTTTTGGGTATTATGAAATACCAAAAGCTCAATCTAAAACAATAGCTGGAGATCTGTTAGATGTTACAATAGGTCTTGCTGCATCTAAATTTGGAGTAAAAGGAGGACTAGCTCAAGAAACAGCAGGCAGCTCAGCTTCTACAGGTAAAAGTTTGGTGAGATTTGGTCAGGAAGCAGAAACTACAGAATCACTAGCTAAACAAGCAAAAGCAGCTGAGGAAGCTGGTTTTCCTCATGGAATCTCAACAATGTTGAAGGATAAAATTAAGGGGTCTGATTTACAACATAAAAGTGCACCTAAATCTACTGTTGAATCATTTTTTAAGGTTGTTCAAACAGGAAAAAATCCTAAACATCATACAGTGGTACTACCAAAACCTGTCACTTCTAAAGTAACAGAACAAATTAATGAAATATTTAAACCTGTTCCATTGGAGCAAATATTTAAACAAAATAAAAAATGATAATTACTAAATTGCATGTAATTGATTGGTATGATGACATTATAACATCAATTGTTTCATTTGACAATGATATATACATATTCAATTGTATTCATAAAAATTTTATTAATGGATTGAAAACATATTATTGTGTAAAAATAGATGACGACTCTTTTAAACAAATTGGAAATATAATAGAGAAAAAAAGTCTTACTAAAATTGATTGGAATTTTATAAATATGATTTTTAAAAAAAACAATATAACTAATAATGTTTTTTTATTGAATATTGACTCATTATCTGTTGGACTAGATATTATTTTTAGCAAAGCAAGGAGTTCAGATATCATAGATATAAAGTTTCCTTTTGATATTTCAAATTTATATTAAGTTAAATACTCCCGCTCCGCAAAGTGTCCCGACTTTGAGGTGAGAAAAGTCAAAAATAACATAGTTCAATATTAAAAAAACCTCGCATTTTGCGAGGTTTTTTACTTTAAGAATCGTCTTTATGTTACCAATTCCAGTGCTCAGAGTACGCAGTTTTTCTTAAATTTACCATTCGGAGAGACAATGCTGGAGCAGCGAACAGGAGTATATGATAACCCATATAAGTTTAATGCAAAAGAGATTGACAGAGAAACAGGGCTGTATTATTATGGAGCGAGATATTATAATCCGAGAGCGAGTATCTGGTATGGGGTGGATCCGTTGGCTGTCTATAATCCTGTGATGGAGACTCAGTTTTATGGTGATGGAGAACATAATGCTGGAGTATATTTCTGGGGAAATTTGAATCCTTATATTTATACTTATCAGAACCCTATTGTTTATGTAGATCCAAATGGAAAGCAAAATTATTCTTCTGTAATAAGTGGTAAATTTTCAGCTTTAGGAAGGGCAATTGATGATGGAGTAAGAGAAGTGGCTTCACAAGTTACAACAAGAGGATTGGGGGCTGCACAAATGGTAGGGGGGCTACTGAAACTGTGATTGGTGGAGTTGGAGGGTTACTTACTGCAGAAACAGGTGTGGGAGCAGTTATAGGGACTGCAACACTAGCAAATGGAATAGACAACACAGTCACTGGAGCAAAGCAAATGTGGACAGGAGAAAGTCAGGATACTTATTTACATAAAGGCGTAGTTGCAGGATCTAAAACTTTAGGAGCTGATGATCAAACTGCAGAAAATATAGCAACAGGTGCTGATTTAGCAACTTTAGCTTTAGGAGGGGGGAATTCTCTCAAGAATACAAAAGTTTTAAGAGAATCAGGAACAGGTAATATTAATGGAATTTCTAAAGGAAGTAAACCAGGATATGGAGCACAAAAAAGATTTGATATACATCCACTTAGGCATCCGAGTAGAAGAACTTCAAGATTAACATTAGCAGATTGGATAAAAGATAATAAAATTCCCGTTCCACATTATCATAGAGGGAAGGGAAGTAATTTAAAATACCACAGACCTTGGGAAAAAGGGCCTGATGGAAAAAGAAGATGGTAGAAATGGAAAAAAAAGAATTTTATAAATTATATATACCAGCATTAGAATTAGCATTAAAGAATGATTCTGTTAATTATGGTTTTTATGTTAAATCTCCTGAAGATTATCTGGATGATAAAACTGCGAGACAGATTATTGACTATTTAGATGATAATGAAGATGATTTTACAGAAAGAGTATCATATTATTTTGATGCTAAATCACATAACTTTCCATCAATCCAAAATATTGATATTGATGAGTATAAGAAAGATTTGATTGAAAAAATTTCAAAAATTAAAAAAGATTTTTTAATTTATTAAAGAAAGTTTTAATTTTATTAATAATCATAGCCCTGCTCCACCAAGTCTCCCGACTTTGAGGCAAAAAAATCCAATAACTTAATTCAATATTATAAAAACCTCGCAAAACGCGAGGTTTTTTAATTAAACAAAATGCTCTAATCTCTATATTTGCCTCATGAAATGGTACATACTTTTCCTTGTATTTCTATTCTCACAGACTACTGGAAAAGTGATTAAAATTTCAGACGGAGACGCCATTACTTTACTGTTAAAAGGAAACCAGCAAAAAAAGTAAAGTTAAGGCTGGTTGAAGCCGAATGTCTGGAAAATAGAAAAAGGAGCTTTGTTTCGTGAAAAATAATAATGAGTGTTAGAATTATATTGCTTAATGATCATTTACGAACAATTAATTATATCACAATACAGGTGCTCAGAGTACCCAGTTTTTCTTAAATTTACCATTCGGAGAAACGATGCTGGAGCAGAGAACAGGAGTATATGATAACCCATATAAGTTCAATGCAAAAGAGCTTGACAGAGAAACAGGGCTGTATTATTATGGAGCGAGATATTATAACCCGAGAGCGAGCATTTGGTATGGCGTGGATCCATTGGCTGTTTACAATCCAGCGATGGAGACTCAGTTTTATGGTGATGGGCAGCATAATGGAGGGGTATTTTATTGGGGTAATCTAAATCCTTATATTTACACCTACCAAAATCCTATTAAATATATTGATCCTAATGGTAAACATGTGTATTTTATGACACCAGGTGCTGTTAATAAAGAGGGAGCTAACTTATTGGTTGATTTGACTCCAGGTGTAGGAGATGTAAAAGGAGTTGTAGAAGGACTAGCGGGTCGTACTATTTAGGAGATAAACTCTCAGAAGAGGATAGAACTTTATCTGTACTTCTTTTATCCGAATTCAGGGTTGGTAAAGAAATTAAAAATACTGTGGAGGCAGTTGGAGCTGCCATAAGAACAGTATCTGAAGGAGATAAAGCATTTTCCAGTGCAAGAGCGGCAAGAAGAGCAGCGATGAGGGAGAAAAATATTCCAACTTCGCAAACGTATCAGACTGTAGTAGAAAAATTGTCTAAAGAAGAGCAAAATTCAAAGCAATTTCAGTTATACAAAGAAAAAATATTTAGAAATAATAAAGAGGTAGGTGAAGTTTCTTTACATAAGGATGGACACCTTTTTATGGACCAAAAACCTAAACCAGTATACGAACCTCCTCATTATCATAATAAGAAAGGAGCCCATTATACTTTTAAAGGACAAATGCCTCGCTCTACAAATAAAACAGGAAAACAACATTAATTTTTATGACATCCTATATAGATTCCAATAATTATTATCTGTCGAAATTTTTTAATTATGAATTACTCAATTACGATATTTTTTGGTTATTTTACAGTCAAAGAGATGGTATTCAAATGGCTGATCTTTTTCCCAATCAGAAGGTTTATTCTTTTTTATGGGAATATTCAGATGAAAATATTTTAATAAAAATAGATGAATGGAAAAGGGCTTTCAGAAGAAATAATATTAATATCTCACTAGGTGCCAAGTTATACACTCAAAACTATTTATCAGCTGACAGGATAGTTTATTTGGATTGCTTGGAGACAGATCTTAAAATATCTGATGAACAATTTAAAGATCTTACAGCTTATAATATTGGGCAACATTTTTTTCAAATAGTAACCGAAATGCATACATCATTTGTTGATATCAATCTAAACTTTCTGGAGATTTCAGATAGAGTTGAAAAATTTAAAGAATTTGTTAGAATCTTAGATACAGATGGTGTCCAGGCATTAATTTTAAACGGATATAGCCATAATGGAGAACTAATAAAGCTTTGTATTTGTAATAAAGGTTGTACACTGTTAAATGTAGATAAAACGTTACCACTAGATATTTTTGAAAATACATTTGTAGCTATACCATTTCACTGATAGGATTGAAATGCCTGTTCCGCAAAGTCTCCTTATGTTAAGGTGAAAAAAAATCCAATAACTTAATTCAATAGTAAAAAACCTCGCAAAACGCGAGGTTTTTTAATTAAAAAGCCCCACTAATCCCTATATTTGCTCCATGAAACGATTAATGCTGTTGTACGTACTTTTCCCTTTATTCCTGTTCTCACAGACGACTGGAAAAGTGATCAAAATTTCAGACGGAGATACCATTACTTTACTGTTAAAAGGAAATCAACAAAAAAAGATCAGATTAGCCGAAGTCGATTGTCCGGAAAATGGGCAGGCGTTCGGTAAAAATGCCAGGCAGTTTACTTCTGCTCAGGTATTCGGGAAAACGGTAAGCTTTGTTGAAACCACTACAGACCGTTATGGAAGATCCATTGCGAAAGTGTACTATGATGACGGAAAATACCTTTCCAGAGAGCTTATCAAAGCCGGAATGGGATGGTGGTATTTTTCCTATTCCAAAGATGCCTCTTTGGGAAAACTGCAGGAAACCGCACAACAGAAGAAAATAGGTCTGTGGCAGGATAGTAATGCTATTGCTCCGTGGGAATATCGTAAAATCAAACGAGAACTTAGAAAGACGAAGAAAATGGAAGCTGCTAAAAATGGAGCAAAAATAAAAGATGTTGCATTTATAGAAGGTTAGTGTTTAATCTGATAAGTGGTAAAAAATGAAAACGGTCAATTAAGCCTCCATCAATCATGCAATTGATGCTCATAATGAAGGGACTCTGAAGAATGTATAAGATAGAATTATCCAAAGTTTCGGAATAAATTACATGAAACTAAAATAAACAAAAAACCTCACAATAAGAATTGTGAGGTTTTTGTGAGCTTGGAAGGATTATCTTCGAACCGTCTGATACAAGATTTGAATTGGATTTTGAAGTTAAATATTTGATTATTAGTTGTTTGTGTGAGTGTTCGGATAGTTCGAATCCTTTTGAGATATCTTGACGGGAGCAATTTTTCGAACCTTTGTTCTAATATTTTAAGGAATCTATTTTTCAATAGATTGGTTTTTAATGTTTTAGGATTAATAATTCAAGTTCGAATCCTCTTGCCATATTGATTTTATTAAGTTTTTGGGACTATTATAATAACCAAAATACATAATTTTCAGCTTTGAGTTGATTTATTATCAGCTCAAAGCTCATTTATAAAAAGCTATGAACTTTTATAACTTTTAATTATGGCGTTGATTCAGTATTGAAATTTCTTTTTCAAATGAAAGGTAAGGATTCTAACCAATACTTTCATTGCACTTTAAACCTAATTTTTAAAGATATTTTTAATTACTGCCCCGAAATTTGCCAATAATCATTTTGGTAGATGTTTTGAAATAAATATTTGTCAACGACTCTAAATAACAACTAATTTATTTCGCCAAATATAATTTCCATTTTAATACTAATGACAACACTATAACTTGAGATGTTATGGCGTGAATCATACTCTTATTTTTCTAAAATTATCTGAGTTATTTTACCTTCTTCCAGTCTGATATTTAATCTAATTCTATAAAAACTCTTTACATCTTCATCCATTTCAGAAGTTGGCGTAGATGTTTCTAAAGAAATAATTATATCCTTTTCCATAAATGACCATGACGATTTTATTTTAAAATCCCTTCGGCATATTTCTTGGTAAGAAGAATCAATATAATTTTTAAACTCTTCTAAACCATTAGTAATAAGTTTTTGCTTCCAATTGATCCTTATTTCGAAAATTAGGTTCTCAGATAAATCCTTTAAAATAGATTCCTCAGCAAAGTTATTACAAGCTTTTACAAACTCACGGACTATTTTCCTAGGAATTTTTTCACGCTGTTGTTTTTCTTTCTTTTTTATCTCCAAATAGTCCTTGAAATCTCGGTCTACAATATTTTCCAACTTGTCTTTACCTCTATAAAAGGCATCAAGCTGAGTTTTATAAAGTTTATCTGGAAAAAAATCAGCTGTTTCAGGATCTGCCTCATGCTTAAATTCATCTACGAGTAGGAATCCTTTTTCTTGTGTAGAATTATTAATACCAGGAATGATATTTATATGATAAGTTTGCTCATCTGGTCCAAAAAGGACTTTAATTACCGGATTAAACTGAATGGAAGCTTCTACGCTCTTTTTTATGAGGTACTTGGTTTCATTTAGAGGATTGTCAATAGGGTTCCCCCAATCAGTTTTACACAATTCAGATTGGTATCTTGAAATTTCTACTCGAATCTCTTTTCTTCCATGGCGCAGATCAGTTGTAAATTCATATCCAGGAAATGCCTCACTTATTAATTTGTCAAGTTCCCATTCTTCGTAGCTACTGGTAAAATTTATTGCAAAATTTCCTACGAATTCTGTTAAATAAATAGGAGATTCTATTTTGTTCCTAATTAATATACTTTTGATTGTATTTATATCAGCTTTTCTATTTACTGAAATATTTATTTGTGTTTCGATCATTAGTAAAAAAATTAAGTTTGAAATATAACTATATTTACTGAAACATTGATAAATGAGTATCCCCAAAAACCATCACTATATATCTCAAATCCATATTAAGAACTTTTTCAATAAAGACGATGGCTGTATTTATTTGTATGACAAACAGCAAAATAATTTGTTTAAAAGTAATGGAACACGTAATATTTTTAGTGAAAGAAATCTTAACACTAGACGAGTATCCGAAAATATAGATTATACCACTATTGAAAATCAACTGAACGATAAATTTGAAAAGGATTTTGACAGACATTTGCAAACTGTAAGAGAATTTATAGATTCGAAAGAATTTTCTGAAGAGCTTGACACAGCACTTATGTATTTTGCCCGTTACGGCGTAATTGGTGAATTTAGGACTCCTCATTATAAAAAAAGAATGGACGATGGCATATTTAATGGAATGAAAGATATTATGGAACATGCCATTGATGATCTTAAGGAAGATTTTTATAAAGCATTTAATTTTGATAATGAGATTAAGTACACTAATACTAATAATTATGAGGAACTTGCCGAGCACATAATAGAATCTATGGGCGAGATGAACTGGATTTTGACTGTTCCAAAAAGTAACGATGATTATTTTTTGCTTGGAGATTTTGGAGCGGCAACTGTAAGGGATAAAATCAATGTTTATTTCAATCCGGATGTGAAAGAGATTGCATATATCGGCTTAGCTTTAAGCAGCAAAGTTTATTTACAATTATTTTCTACCAAATGGAGTAAGAGTCCTCAATCGTCAATGATTCATGCATTAGACTCAACTCACATTTATGATATTAATAAAGCTAATTTTATATATTCTAGAAAATTCTTAGCCTGTGAAAATGAGAACTACCTAAAAACCTTTATTTTTCAGGTAAGAGAAGAGCTTACAATTTAGGTATTTTAATTTATTGATTTTTCGGATTTTCAATTTGAATGAGTCGAGAACAATGGCCCAATTTCTTAGTAATCTAACTTGCGCCGCCCTTCATTTAAAAGTATTCGTCAAATTTCAAATATATATTTTTATGGACCAAGTTAAAATTTAATATTAATTACAATGATTATATGACTGGGACATTAGAATTACGGTTTCCAGTAAGGTAAATTAAATTTAGGAAAGTAGATTTGCTTCTTTGAAAATAGCATAAATTAGTTGTTGTAATTTAAATCTTTTTTGTATTTTTCACTCAAACTAAAAGCCATATGATCAATTTAATCTTCCAAAGTAAAGCTTTTTACTATGCTTAATCTTAAATGTTTTAAAGCTGGGAAGGGTGATAGCTTCCTTATGACTTGGGAATCAGAAATTAAAAACCGTTTATTAATCGATTTTGGCTTCGAAGGTACTTATCGTTATCTTGGACCATTAATCAGTGATTTTGGGGTAAATGATTTCGTGATTATTACCCATGTAGATTATGATCATATCGGAGGATTTTTTAAATGGTTAAGCGATAAACAGCATCCTATTAATAGACAGTTGACCGTATTTTTAAATACTCCGAATCTTATAGTTGCACCAGATTCCTCAGAAAAGGTTGGAATTAAACACGGTGTGAATCTCGAAATACTATTGGAAGAAAGAGGAATTGTTCCAAAACCACTTTTTGTAGAAAGCGAAAATTATAATACTCTTAAAATTGGTGATGTGGAATTAGTAATATTATCACCTAGTATAGATATTTTATCAATGTTGATTGAAAAATGGACCGCAAATAAGATTTATCAAGAGTACCTAAATCAGAAATTGCAAACAAATGATAGAGTTGGTGTAGATGTCCATAAAAAGCTTCGATCAAAAGAAGAAATTTTAAAATCTCCGCCCCAACCGCATAAATGGGAAGATGATTTATTAAATTCTTCCTCCATTGCATTTTTGTTAAAATATAAAGGAAATCAATTATTGTTTTTGGGAGATTCAAATCCTAATATAGTTTGCGAACACCTAAAATGTAATGAGAGCGAACCCTGCGAAATAGATTTACTAAAAATTAGTCATCACGGTTCAAAACATAATACAACTGTACAGCTTTTAAAAAGTATAAGGTGTTCAAAATATTTAATTTCTACAGATGGTAGTGGTCCATATTATCATCCTTCAAGAGAAACTTTAGTTTTGATTGCTACATATGGTCGGAAAAATGAAGATGAATCGATCACTATTTATTCTAATTATTCACTAGATAAGGACAAACTCTTGACGAAAGATGAGCAGAAAAATATAATTTTTAAGGAGATCGAAGAACTAGAATTTGATAGTAAATTTTGACCATGGAACATTTAAATAAAACTACAGGTCTCATTTTAAAAAATGAAAAATATGTTGGAGGTTCAGTTATATTTCCTTGGGGGGAAGAATTATTATGTATAACCGCTGGACATAATTTATATGGTAAAAATTTTGATGAAATTCCAAACCTTGAAGAATGGTCAGTAAGTGATTATTTAGGAAATTGTCACGGAGTAAGAGAGTGTCTAGGAGATATTGATCATGCTAAAGAATATGATATAATTGTCCTTAAACTTAATTCAAAGGAAGATTTATCGTTATATTTATGTCCTTGTTTCTATACTATTCCTAGAAATCCCAAACATTCTTTTTTGTTTAGAGGAAAGTATGAGTCAGCCAATGAGCCCATACTACAGAAGAATCTAAGTTTTAATGTTGTCTGTCAAGATTCTATTCATAAGTTTCTTTGTGATATTGATAAGGAAAAACTTATAAACAGTTCATTTAAAACTGGAAGCACGTGGTTATCTGGATGGTCCGGGTCTGGTTTGTTTCTTGATAATCATGACGAATTGATTTGTTTCGGTGTAATGATTGAAATACCTAACGATGGAAATGATGGGCAATTAAAATTTACAAGTGTTACCGCAATAGATATTCTTGGTCTTGACTTAAAAACTCAAGATTCAACTTTACTCAATTATGATAAAAAATTAAGTAAAAATTCCTTGACCTCAATTATTGACCAGACAACTGATGAAGCTATTTCAAATTGGTAGAAAGAACCAATCAATAAGCCGCAACTTGATTATATCAATCTAAAATTGCCGAAAGTATATCAAGATAAATTATTGGAAGAAAAGAAAAACTATGTTATTAAGAGGTTAATAGTCGGTCAAACTTTTCTTTCATCAGAACTTAGAAAAAATCAAAGTATTTTCAACTGTTACGACGAAGCGTATAAAGTGTATAATTTGGTTGACAAAGAAATTGATGCTGATTCAAAAAAAGAGGCGCGAATAGGTTTAAATAATATGATATCTGAATATGAAGATTATTTGAAAGATCAAATTGGTGAATTGTTAAATGTTGCAGAAATTAAAACTTTGGCACTCTATGGTATTAGTAATTGGATTGCAAATTGTAGTTTAAGTTTTACAGAAGATGAGTGAGAAATTAAAAATTAAAGGCAATAAAATTAAAATTTTAGATGCCTATTGGGAAAATGACGAAGTAGCAATAATCATAATATTGCTAATTGTGAATTATTCTATTTTTGGAAACTCTAAATCGGTACCCCTGAAAAAAATAGCATTTATTTTTGATGCGTTAAAGAAAAATTTACCAATTTCAAAGCTTTCAGTGCAGCTTTCTTCACCTTGGGATATTTCTGATGGACTACGTAAAAAAATAATAGTAGCCTTTGAAAGGGAACTTTTGGAAATTAAAAACCCCCAAACTGGAATAAGTTTCTCATTATCATTAAAAGGTAAGCACTTAGTTGATCAAATAGAGAATAAAAATATCTTGCCTGAGCTTTCAAATGAAATTAAAAAGTGGTCGGTTGAAGTGACAAATGATGAACTTAAAAATCAATATTTAATCTGGTAAAATGATAACAATAAATTCCATTCAAGCTATTGTTGAAAATAAGGAAGGAAAGAAGTTCGGTTTTAAATATAGCTTCAATTCTGGGCTTAATATAATATCAGGTGATAATTCAAGTGGAAAGTCAACTATCCTTTCGTGTATATATTATTGTTTAGGTTTGGAGCAACTGGCTAGCTATGGTAGTTCTGACGGTCTTAAGGAATGTCTTAAAAGTAGTTTCAAATACGATAATATTAATATTACGGTGAACGAATCCTATGCAGAATTACATCTTTGTAACGATAGAGGAGATGTGGCATGTATAAAACGTTCCATTAAATCAATTTATGGATATGAATCAAATAAGCTCGCCGTTCAAATAAATGATGGTCTGGCCGAAGAGAAGTTCATTCATGCAAATGGTGATAGTGATCATTCCGAAGGATTTTATAAATGGTTATCTGATTTTTCTGGAATTGCGATTCCCGTGTTTAAGGGTGAAAATGGGAATCAAAAAATACTTTATCTTCAACAAATATTTGCAAGCTCTTTTGTTGAACAGACCAAAGGTTGGTCTGACTTCTTTGCTCAAGTACCGTCATTTAGCACAAAAAAAGCAAAGCAGAAAATTGTTGAATATACTTTAGGCTTAAGCGGATTAATTGAGGAGTTTGAATTAGATAAATTAAAGGAAGATGATAAACAATTGAGGGTGGTATGGAATAATACTGTTGATACATTTCAATCTCTGGTTGCTTTTTATAATTTTTCAACAGCCAATTTAAATAGTATATTTTCTTTGGAACTTTCTCCAAAGAAAATCGAAAAGTTGAAATTGCAAACTAAAAATTTAGATGGTAGTTTTTCGACAATTGATGATAGTATAACTAATATTGGTATTCAGTTAGAAATAATAAATAGCAAAAATCAAATCATTTATAATGTAAGGAATGTCAATAATCCAGATCTCTTAAATCAATTAGCAGAGGCAGAGACTAATTTAGCGCACCTTAAGGATGAGTTTAAAATTGTCCAGAAAGAGAAAATAAATGAAGATATAAAAATCAATAAGTACAAATTAAGGTTAGAAGAACTGGACAAAGAGATAGAAGTATTGAATGGATTGAATAAAATTAGTCAGCTAGAATCATTTAAAATAGGTTCTGTGGAAAACTGCCCAGTTTGTAACTCATCCTTACATAATTTTGATATAGAGCTTAAGAATGTAGATCGTGTTAATTCAATAAAGTCATTAGATTTTTATAAATCTGAAAGAAGTTTGTATAGCTCATATATAAAAAGTTCAGCCAATTTATTGGAACGGTTTGACAAAACACTAATTTATTATAGCGAACAGATTCAAGATTTACAAGTTAAACTTACAGAATTAAACAAAGAAGTAGTTGAGGATCAAAGAATTCCTTCTAGAACAGCAATTGGAGAAGAAATGCAATTAAAATTTGAATTGAATAAACTACGGAAAATTAGTATTCAGTTTGAAAAATTTAAAGGTGATCTTGTTCAAATTTCCAAACAACTAAGAACCATTAAAAGTAGAAAAGATCATCTAATGGCAAATAAAAAAGTAGATGAAGATAAAATTGTTAGTTTTAAAAATTCTTTTAAGCAATACTTATCAACATTTGGATATTCTGGTGAAATTATGGATCGTATATTCATTGCCAAAGATGAACCTAATAAATTATTTCCGGTTGCTAGTGTTGTAGGAATGACAACATCGCAGCCGATAAGATTGGTATCTTCTGCCAGCGATTTTATTAGAGCTCAGTGGGCCTTTTACATGTCTCTTTTGGTCAAAGCAAAATATCATCTTGGAATATTGGTTTTGGATGAACCTGGGCAACATGCAATGGCATCAGCAGATCTACAGGAATTGCTGAAAGAAGCCTCAAATGTTAAAAATAGGCAGATTATAGTGGCAATTTCTAAAGAAGATAAAGTTAAAGATGAACAAGAAGGAGGTAATGAAAAGGAAATTAATTTAATAACAATGCTCACAAACGCTGGCCTAGTCGAAGGAAAGGATTATAAATTAAATATGATTGATGGAAATAATCGAAAAGACAAGTGTATTCAACCATTGAATTCTTGATGTTAATAATCAAAAATTAACATTATGCTATGTTATAGTAGTCTTTAATAATTAATATCGCAAAAAAATAGGCGAGGCTATCACAGCGATAATGTAGGTGGCAAAAAGCTTATTTTTTAGTACGGTCGTTAATGGGGCTAAAGTTTTCCAATTGTGTAATACAATCATAATGTTAGTATTAAATAGCATTACTTATTATAGAAGCCTAAATCTAGAGTTATGTTAACCCCAGATTTAAGCTGAAATACATACAATGGTAGTGTTTCACTAACTGTGTAAGTTAAAAAGTTATTCTGGAAAATTTTGAGCCCTCATAGCTCAAAAAATTTTACGGAAATAACTTTTTATT
>NZ_FTMT01000017.1:0-128059 GCF_900156015.1 Chryseobacterium sp. RU33C
TTTTGAAGTAATATCGTTTATGCCCACCTAAAGGCTCTTCTGCGCTACTGATTCTCTCTCGTTTTCAGTGGGGCAAAGATAATAACTTATTACAACGCAAAACAAGTTTAGTTAACATAAATTTTACCGTTTCGTAATATTTAAACCTAAACAGCTGGATAGCAGGGAGAAAAATTTTAAACATTTGTTTGGAAGATCAGGTGGGTGGGTTGGAGGGTGGGAGCGTTGGAGGCTGGGAGACCCTTCGACTTCGCTCAGGGTGACAGAAGATGAGTTTAAGAGTAAGGAGTAAAGATATAGGATGCAGGATGGCGGGATTCGGGATATGAGATGTGGTTTTTTTGCGGTGTGGAAGATCAAATAAGGTATCTATAATAATAAGGTGCAGGTTGGAATTGAATTCAAATGGAGGGAGTATCTTTATTAAATGGGATTCATTAGACTAAGCTCAGGATTTTAGCCCACTCCTATTGAATAGTTATAATGAACCACAGATGACACAGATGGACACAGATAAGATGTTTGCTTTTATATTATATATAGAGTAATAGGATTTAGCTCCTATACCCATAATTAATTAAAATGCTTAGCCTCAGCTCTGCAGGACACGGCTAATACTAACTGCTAAAAAAAGTCTTAGATATTATCCTGTCATATTACTTCCTTTAAGGACTATCGTAAAGAAGTTGGGATTCCTGCAAAATGACACAATAGGAATAGGGATTCTTACTCATTACCCCGAAACCCACAACATTCATCATCCATCATCCATCATTTATCATTTATCATTTATAACTCCTCCCCTAGCCCTGATAGAAATGGTTACCCCGCAGCTTGCGTGGGAGAGTCGGTGGGTCGGAACGTGGGAGAACCTTCGACTTCGCTCAGGGCGACAGCCTGGGAGAGCGCTGGCGCGAGGAATAGGAATGGAGAGCAGGAAAAAGCTCCTAAAAAAAAAAGTTCGAGAGTAAGAGAGTAAGAGAGTAAGAGAGTGAGAGGGTTGAAGATAAAAGAGGGTAAGACGCCTGGTGATGGAAGAATAAAAAAAGAAATAGGAAATAGTGAGAGTGTTGAAAGGTGCTTTAAAAGAAACGTTTGATTAATAACTTATAGGTATAGTATCCTAATAAGCATCCAATGGTATCTGCTACGATATCCAGTGTTTCCATAGATCTGCCCAATCCCATTTCTTCCTGCAGGATTTCGGTAAGGAACGCATAGAGAAGGATGATCTGAAAAAAGTATGAGAATTTTATTTTGGGAAATGCGGCAATGAAAGAGAAACCCAAGGCTGCAAATATACTAAGATGCAATACCTTGTCAATACCGCTGAACATGAACCAGTATTCATGATTCTCTTCTCCTGGTTTGAGAAGCATATAAGTAAGAAATGCCCAATAAATGGGCAGTATCTTACTAAATATTTTTGAAATCTTATCCAATGATCGCTTTGTAATCATCCGCAGAAAGTAATTCTGACTGGTCTGCCCCATCAGCAATTTCCAATTTGATGATCCATCCGTCTCCATAAGGATCTGTATTTAACAGTTCAGGCTGATCTTCTAATTCTGAATTAAACTCGATAACCTTTCCTGCGATAGGTAAGAACAGATCCGAAACAGTTTTTACTGCTTCTACACTTCCGAAAACGTCTCCTCCATTAAGATCATCATCTACAGTATCTACATCAACGTAAACGATGTCTCCAAGTTCTCCTTGTGCGAAGTCTGTAATACCGATTGTAGCTACATTACCTTCGATCTTGATCCATTCGTGATCTTTCGTGTACTTTAATTCTGATGGTGTATTCATTTTTAAATTTTTATTTTGTACAAATGTATTCAAAAATATAGTAGCTTCAAATATCGGATATAAAAAAAGTCCTTCAAAACTGAAGGACTTTTATGTTTGTATTATTTTTAGAATCCACCTCCGGAATCTCCGAATGTAAATGTGGCTGAAATACCTGCTCTTACTGTAGACAGCGGGAATGCTGTGGAGATCTTGTATTTTGAGGTCATCTGTTCGTAGAACACTCTCAGATTCAGATTCTCGGAAACATTGTAGTCTGCTGAAAGTTTAATGTTCATCAATCTTTGTCCTCCGGTAACCTGTGCATCATTTAGCAGAATATTCATAATAGATGTTTTACTGTCTCTTAATGAAATATCTCCTCTGATGTTAAGGTCACTTCCTTTTCCTCTTGTTCCTCTTCCCCGGATATTGGCTGTTCCTAATCTGAAGTTTCGGACAATATATCCAAGCCTTACTACATATTCTGTATTGGCATCTTCGGTAAGCGTCTGGTTGACTAATCCCAGTACCATCATTCTGGTTTTGTTATACTGTATCCCGAACTGCATATTGTTTCTCATGGTAACATCTATCCCGAAAAGCGGTGAGAATGATTCTACATATCCAACCTGTGCGAATGTATACGGGTTAATCTTATCCCCTCCATCTTTGATCACATTACCTGCATTATCTACTGTCTGATAATATCCGTTCGGGTTACCGTGATAATCTACGTTACTCTGAATACCTGTTGCCGTATAGGTGGCGGTATAGGCATGTAAGATATCAAACTTCGTGAACTGCCCGCTGATCATCGGGATATTTTTCAATCCGGAATAGGTAATTCTCCAGTTTGGTAACGGGAATCCTGATTTTTTAGGATTGCCCATAGGCGTCACTGATTTTCCTTCCATCGCTGCTCTAAAGGCAGGAATCAATACATAGGCATTTCCAATGCTGTAATGCTTAGCAAATCCGTTGTTATCCAATACTGCTCCCGGATCTCCCAGTTGTTGAGAAAGCGCTCTCGCATTTTCTCTGATCGCCTGGTAAACTGCCTGCCCATCTTTAAATGATGTGCTAAGAAGCATCGTCGTATTGGAATACGTTGTCATCTCACTAGCAAATGTAAAGTCAGGATCAGAAACCCCACCATTGATATAGTTAAATCCTGTATGTGAGAAGTTACTGTTAAAGGTATGCAACACATTAAGATCTACTCTTAAATCGTTCATTGGCATCACCTGTAGGTCGGCTCTCAATTCTTTGGTCGACATTCTTACATAAGGATCTGTCATGTATTTAGAATCACTCACCCATCCGTTTTCCATTACTGTTCTTCTGATGTCAGCCTGTGATCCTAAAAGGAATCCTAGAGTTGGGCCACCCAATGTCTGTCCGTATCCATACCAGTTTGGCGCTGATATTAATCCCGGAAGTACTGTTCCATTCGTTTCGTTATAACTTACGTTTAACTGTTTGAAAGAAGTTAAGAAGAATGCAGCACTTTGGAGTGGAGTAAGCTTATTCTTAAATTTATATTTCTTATATCTGTATCTGTTTTTCTCCCACTGTTTGGCATACACATTATTCAGAGAGTCCATCTCCTGTTTGCGTTTCTGAAGTTTGGCATTTATATTCTTGAAATAGCTAAACTGCCCAAAAAACTTAGGAAGATCTGCTGAAGCTGTTGCCTGAATCACATTGGTATTCTGCCCCACAGATCCTAAACTTGTTGTTTGATTCTTGTTAGGGTCAAAAAATCCAGTCAACGAAGTAGATCTTGCAGCCCAGTTGTAAGTAAATCCATATCCTACTTCTGCATCAATGAAATCCAGATAAGGCAGGTACTGGAACGGCAGTTTATAATTCAGCTGTGCTCTGTGATTATACAATACCGGTCTTCCGGCTCTGAATACATTTCCGAAAATCGATTTGCTGTCCATCGAATTTACATCCAGATTGTCATTCAACGTTCTGGTTGCGGAGTTGATCTCCAGTTTTAATGATTTTGTGAAATTAAACCCTAAACCATACTGCCATCCAAAGAAGAAGTTTCTGTTTCTGATGGCATCGAAATTACTGTTCATATCACCATTAAGGATTGCTTCCACATTTCTGAACTCAAGCTCGTTGTAGTTTCTGTCGATTTCAGTTCTGAAAGAGATTCTTGTAGGAATTGGATTAATATTGAATTCTTTTACCCATCTCAGATACTTTGTCGATTTCGCCGTATCGCTGATCATCTTGTTGAAAGGCTTAAGTACCCACGGTTTAAAGGTGTAGTTATAATCAATATACCCTCTCAGATACTGTCTGTAATTTCTCTTGGTATAGATATCTCTGAAATAGTCATCGTTATATACTGCCGTTACTGAAACGTTTTCAATATCATAAAACTTAGGCTTTTTATTTGGATTTACTCTTTCTTTGTGCATGTTAACCACTCCTATACTTCTCTGCTGGGTATACGTTCTCGCTACTTTTTTCAACTGATCTTTGTTTGGAGCCTTATTGAATTCTACGTCGGTATCCAGAGGATTGTACTTTGGATCTTCAATCGTCTGCGAGTAAGAATAGTTTAAAGGAATTTTCACCCCTGTTTTTTCCGGAAGGAATTTATCTACATTAATCGCAGTATTAATACTGAATGCGGATTGTGTAGACTGTGTTCTTTCTGCCGGTTTTGAATCGATATTTCCAAAACCAACTGATGTATAGGAAGCATTAGCATTCACTGTTGCCAGATCTCCCATGTTAAAGTTTAAGCTGGCATTACCTGCATATCCTCCATCATTCTCAATTTCAGAAAGACGGATTTCGTTTACCCAAAGAACTCTTGTTATGGTAGAGCTTGTTCTTGGATCTGCATTCCTTACCCCAATCATAATGGTGGTAATATTTCCTAAACTTGGTCTCCCTTTAATATAAATATTTTTATAAGGTTCCTGATAGACAAGATCCATTGTTCTATTCGTGATTGCAACACCAGATTTGTCTCTTCTGATTTTAGCATCTACAAAGTTCTGAACATCAAAATCGACCTCATTTTCCATTGGCCAGATCTCCATAGGAGCAGTGGCTGTAGTAGGAGTCATTTTTAAAGATGATTCATACTCATAATAGTTATCTGTAGCATCACTTCCGAAACGAATAAAGAATTTTGTTTTCTCATCAATTCCAGTAATAACATTGGATGGATCGTGAGCGTGTACAAACAGCTTCAGCTTTTTGTACCTTCTCATATCCAATGTTGTATTTTTGAATACTCCTCTTGCCTCAGTTTTAAGCTCTTTCACTTTCATGTAAAGTGACGCCTCATTCTGTCTCTGCGCTCCTGCATTTCCACTCAATACCTGTCTGTCAATTCCCGGAGGCAATACATATGGAGGCTGGTTCAATGCATTTTCTTCAATATTTACACTTCCTATTTCAAAATTAGGATCTGTTACAGTTCCCGTTCCTTCGTCGGAATTCGGAACATTTGCACTGGCAATTTTGCTGGTATATTTTCTCCAGTCTGATCTTACAAGATCCATTGTTCCGAATCTCAACGTAGAGGTCTGATCAAATCCTGCCAGCATTAATCTTGCAAATCTTACATTATTCAATACAGATGGATCCGCTGTCCCTTCAGCTTTATCATAATTCGCCACAGGGATTCTAAACAGGTACCATTTCACATCTGCAGACTGTCCGTTCTGGAATGTTGCTTTTACTGTTTTTACATCTACAATATTATTCGACCCAAGTGACAAACTTGGCTGGTCAAGCTTTATAACATATTGGTTATAGTTTTCAGTCTGATCCAGGTTGTAATCTTTGTTGATATCTTCAGCATCCGGAGTTTGCGAAGCTACATTCAGAGAGTTTGCTTCTGAGTTTCCTTCAGGGTTTCTGAAATATTTATAACGTTCCACCACTGAAGCAGCCTGACTTCCTGTAAATTTATCAGAAAGATAGAATACGAAGTCATCCACTGCAGGGTCAGCAATATTGGTTACCGGGTTTACAAATGTATTTCCGAATCTCATCGCTTCCTGATCAGAAGTAAGACCATCATATCCGGCATCCTGTACTTTTCTATCCTCTCCTTCTGTAGAGAATGCATATAAGATTGGCGGCTGTTTTGGCTGTACTCCCCAGTTTGAGTTGGTTGTAGAAGATGGTGTACCTGGCGTTGGAAGCCCGTTTTCATACTGCATTTTTCCATCTTTCAATACATCTTCTGAAACGTTTCCTAAGTGAAGTAAAAGTTTTGGATCAGTACCCAGGGTTTTACCATCTGCGTAAGGGTCCATCATCCAGAATTCAACGTATTCAATGTTTGAAGTAACAAAGTTCGGAACGCTGATTGATCTCATAATTCCCGCCCATCTGCTTTGCGCCTGCTCTGTTAAAGGGTTAACATTATAAGGTCCTTTTTCTTTAGGGAAATAAGAGATATCAAAAGTATTGGTGAAAGTTTGTTCTCCTGCTACGAAATCTCTGTTATTATAAATCTCTGAATATTGTACTCTTCTGGAAGCGTGATTGGATACAGACTGCGGTGTAATTCCTGCAGGTGCTTTTCCTCCGACACCCCAGAATCTAGGGTCAATATTATACCATGTTAATAGTCCTCTTCCATATCCGCTTGTTAGATCATCATTGCCAGGTACTGTGTTAAATGGCGGTAATTTATTTTTTTCCGGTTTTGAAGCAAGGCTCCATGCTGCCGGTTCTTTTAATGATATTTTAGAAGTGGTTTGTTCAAAATCATCAATGTAAGACTGATTATTTGTCCCTTTATTCAAGCCAGGTAATAAGTATGCAGCTTCCATCTTGAAGTTTAAGTTGGATGGAGCTTCGGTTTTTACCATCGGAAGTTTATTGGTAAGTCTTGTCAGATAAGGAGCCTGATTGTTGTACATCAGGTTGATCCCTGCCATGGTATTGTTTACCGCTTCCTGCCCGAAGTTTACTTTCTGAGTTAATGGAGATTCTGAGTAATTGATCACCGTTCCTCCTAAGATAAAGTTTTCACTAAATCTTCTTTCTAAATTTAATCCTAAGAATCTTTTTCTTTGGGTATTAAATGTCAATTGGTTTTCCAGTGAAATATTGATTGCCTGTCCGGACTGTTTTACATTTTCATTAATGATCGTAACTGTACCAAGCATATAGTCTACCGTATAGTCTACACCTTCTGTAAGCTGTACTCCATTTGCAGCTACTTTTACTGATCCCTGAGGAACGTTTACTGCACCTAAAGATATACCCTGACCCTGAACACCTTTATAACGGCCTTCCATGGTATACCTCTGTGAAAGGTTACTGGCGGACGCTTGTAGTTTTTGTTTGGTATAAAGATCCTGAAAAACATATTGAGGATCACTTGTCCCTAATTTTGACTCCAGATACTTACCGAAAGGCTGCACTTTGGTAAAGATAACTCTTCCTGTTTCAGGTCTGATAGTAATCCCATTAACAAAGTCGAAAATACCATCTCCTTTGCTTCCGTCTTTATTATTCTGTATATCGCCGTTCATATTCAGACGGTCCCAATTGAATAATTTCAGTAAATTCTGATCTTTTACAGAAGTGTCCGGAAGATAGTTTACTTTACCTCCTGTTTTTGGATCTCTGTAATATACGTTAAGGATAAAGCCATCCGGAGATACCTGTCCCGCATCCATAGAATAGATATTTTTCATCATCAGATCCCACATCGGAGACTGAGTGTTCACTTTATTATTTACTCTCAATACCTTGGTGACCAGTACAGGGCTTTCTTCAGAAAATTCTCCTACTTTGTATACTTTATTACTGCCGTTAACCGTATAAGAGTAGGAAACGGCTAAAAGCTGCTGGTCATTAAGTTTCTGATTCAATGAAATATATCCCAACTGCGGCTGGTAGGTAAATTCATTACTGTTCAGCTTTCTGGCTTTTGTATTGTAAATGAATTGTTCTCCGTTATCGTAAGGAACGGGATCCCCAGGAAGCACCTGCCCCTGGAAAATAGTTCCATAGTTCTTACCTGCTTCTCTTGTTCCGGCTATTTTTGATACTTCATCATATAATCCGTTCAGTGAGTTATCCGGCAGCGTTACTCCGCCGGGGCCTTCGCCCAGATCCCTGATCCCAATGATACTTTTCTGGTAAGCCAGGTTACTGTTTCCCTGATCCAATACCCAGACTTCCATTCTGGTAATATTGATCGTGGAATTGATCTGCGGATAATTAAGCAGGGCATCATCATATTTGTTCAGGAAATAATGTCCTATAAAAAAGTGCTGGTTTTCTTCATAGTCAATGGCATTGATTTTAAAATTGTTCATCACACCACCTCCCTGTACTACAATATTACGAGCCTCTCCCTGTTGCTGGGAAAGGACTACCGTTCCAAATGTTTTTCCTAACTGGAATTCTGTTTTTACCCCGAACAGTGATTGTGAACCACGGATAAGGTTGGTTGAAAGCGGCATATTTACATTACCAAATTCAACTCTTTTGATGATTTTATCTTCTCCTCCTTCGTTGGGTTTATCTACATCTCCAAGACCTTTACTCTGAAGATCTTTCCAGCTTCCTTTGGCCTGCCATACAAGGTTCATTCTGTTTTCAAAAGCAAAGCCGCTCTGGGTATCATAATTGGCTTTTAACTGAAGATTTTCCCCTACTTTCCCTAATAATCCAAGCTGAATTCTCTGGTCGATATCAAAGGTAAAACTGGTCCTGTTCTGAGGCAGGATCATTGGGTTATCTATTTTCTGGTAAAGTCCTGCAAAATCCAGCGATGCGTATCCTGAAGGGATAATTTCAATTTTGTTGCCTCCGAAAATCGTCTCAAAAAGTTTGTTATTAATTAACAATGAAGGAATTAACCCCTTCTTCCTTGCATCAGATTTGTCTTTTCTGAAGAGAAGATTATATTTATCGGATTTCTCCTTATAATAAGCTTTTGTCTGGCTGGCGAGCATATATTCTTTATACTCTTCCGGAGACATGGCTGTAGGAGGACCTGTGATGGTATTTCCAATTTTAGGATATACATAGTACATCCCGGTTTTTATGTCGTAATAGGCTTCATACCTCGTAGGGTCGGCCACTTCATATTGTTTTCTTATGATCGCTGTATCTTTCTGTGCCTGTGCAAAAGCACTTACAGACATACACAGGAAAGACAGGAACAAAAATATGTTAAGATGCTTACTATTTGCCACCAAATGTTAAATGTTTTTTAAGATTTGTTTCACCAATTCTTCTACCGAGATGTTTGGATTTTGTTTTATGATTTTATCCGCAATCTTCTCGCTCGTTCGTTTAGGAATGCCTAAAACTTCTAATGCAGATAACGATTCTTCCTTGATTTTATTATCCGCCATCACAGAAATGTTAGCGTTTGGATCACTGTATTTCTGTACTTTATCTTTAAGATCTACGATAATCCTTTCGGCAGTTTTTGCACCAATTCCCTTTGCTTTTTGAATCAATGCACTGTTTCGGGAAAGGATCGCAGAAGCAATCTCATCAAGGCTCAATGTTGACAACAGAATCAATGCTGAAACGGCTCCTACTCCATTAACGCTTATTAACAGATTGAACATTTCTTTTTCTGAACGTGTGTTAAATCCAAAGAGAAGATGAGCATCTTCACGAATGATCTGCTGAATAAATAAAAAGGTCTGCTGATTCAAAACCAGCGTCTGTGAGGTCATCAAACTGATTCCCACGTAGTAACCAACTCCCTGAACATTGATAACAGCGTAAGTAGGCGTAAGTTCTTGAACAGTGCCTTGTAAAGAAAATATCATTATTAATTTTTAAAACTCCCAAATATAGCAATTTAAACTAATTAATGTTTTCATTTGATGTAGGAATGATTTTTAACTTAAATTTTAAATAAGAATTCAAGGAATTAACAGAAAAACAAAAGACTCCAAAATATGGAGTCTTTTTACTATCTGAACACGGTTTACAGTGTCATTTTTTAAATAAGAGAGATGGATTACTGTTTCCAGTTATGCCGCCCATTCTATATTACGATTTCTTTTCTCTTCTTTGGGCATCAAGAACAGCAATAGTAGCAAGGTTCACAATCTCATCAACGCTTGAACGCATCTGAAGTACATGTACCGGCTGCTTCAGTCCCATTAAGATCGGTCCGATTACCTGTGCTACTTTCATTCCTCTCAGAATTTTGTAAGAAAGGTTGGCACTTTCCAGATTCGGGAAGATGAAGGTATTGGCAGGAGTAGTTCCCAATTTAGAGAATGGATAATCGCTCAGATGATCTGCGTCCATAGCAAAATCCGGCTGAATTTCACCATCCACAATCATTTTAGGGAATTTTTCGTGAAGGATATTTACTGCTTTTGCTACTTTTTTAGAAGTTTCAGAAATGGCAGCAAAGTTTTCAAATCCAAGCATTGCAATTCTCGGTTCAATAGCAAAAGATTTTACTGTAAATTCTGCCATTTTAGCAATATTAACAAGATCTTCCGCGGTAGGATTCTGATTGATGGAAGTATCTGCAAAGAAAATAGGTTTCTTTTCAGACAGGATCATCATCATTGCCGCTACTTTATCTACTCCTTTATCTTTTTCGATCACTTCTAAAACAGGACGTAAAACGGAAGTATAGTTTTTAGAGAATCCTATAATAAGTCCATCCGTATCACCATGTTTCAGCATCAAAGGTCCGAAGTAATCTCTCTGGCGTACGTATCTTTTTGCTTTGTACTCGTTCATTCCTTTTCTCTGACGAAGTTTCCAAAGGGTTTCTCTGTATTTCTTTCTGTTTTCTTTCTGATCGTCATCACTTGGATCAATGATTGGAACATCCAGGGTAATTCCGTAACGCTCCATCTGCGCCTTGATGTATTTTTTATCACCCAAAAGGCTTGGATAGGCAATTCCTTCTTCATAAAGAATCTGAGCTGCTTTCAATACATTATATTCTTCAGCATTTCCAAGGGTAATTCTTTTCGGATTGGATTTCGCACGGCTCTGCATCATTCTTACCAACCTCTCATCTCTACCCATTCTGTCTAAAAGCTGGTGTTCGTATTCTTCAAAATCCGTAATGGTTTTTCTGGCCACACCACTTTCAATAGCTGCTTTTGCTACAGCACTTGATACTTTTGTGATCAGTCTGTTATCAAATGGTTTCGGAATGAAATATTCTCTTCCAAACTGAAGATTCTGAACATTGTATGCTAAAATTACAGCTTCCGGCACCGGTTCTTTTGCAAGATCAGCAATGGCGTGTACGGCAGCCAGTTTCATTTCTTCATTAATTGCGGTAGCCTGTACATCCAACGCACCACGGAAAATATAAGGGAATCCTAATACGTTGTTTACCTGATTAGGATAATCACTTCTTCCTGTAGCCATGATCACATCTTTACGGGTTTCAAGAGCAAGATCATAAGCAATTTCCGGATCAGGGTTAGCTAAAGCGAACACAATAGGGTTTTCGTTCATGTTCAACAGCATTTCCGGAGTCATCACGTTTCCTTTTGACAATCCAACAAAAACATCAGATCCTTTTAAAGCATCTTCCAATGTTTCAATATCTGTCTGAGCAATGAAATCTAATTTTTCCGGAGTAAGATTTTCTCTCTTATGGTTGATTACTCCTTTACTGTCACACATCAGTACGTTTTCTTTTTTCAATCCTAATGAAATATAAAGCTTGGTACATGCAATAGCTGCCGCACCCGCTCCGTTGACCACCATTTTCACTTTGGCAATATCTTTATTGGCAATCTGCAGAGCGTTGATCAATGCAGCCGCTGAGATAATGGCTGTTCCATGCTGGTCATCGTGCATCAAAGGAATATTTAATTCCTCTTTCAGTCTTTGTTCTATATAAAAAGCTTCAGGCGCTTTAATATCTTCAAGATTGATCCCACCAAAAGTAGGAGCAATGCCTTTTACGATTTCAATAAATTTGTCCGGATCTTTTTCATCGATCTCAATATCAAAAACGTTGATATCAGCAAAGATCTTAAATAATAGTCCTTTTCCTTCCATTACCGGTTTTGAAGCTTCAGCACCAATGTCTCCCAGACCAAGTACGGCAGTACCGTTAGAAATTACTGCTACCAGGTTTCCTTTTCCCGTATAATCATATACTGTTTCCGGCTTATCATGAATTTCCATACAAGGAACCGCTACTCCCGGAGAGTAAGCCAATGACAGATCTCTTTGAGAAGAGTGTGGCTTTGATGGGATTACTTCAATTTTTCCTTTGGGTTCTGCTTTATGATAATCCAGCGCGGCCTGGCTAAAGTTCTTTTCGTCACGATTGTTGTTACTTGACATAAAATTTTGTTTTTTGTTAAAGTATATATTTAATGTGGTAATCTACTAAGCTTTCAATTGGTTTCTGCACAACATGTCCCACATTTAAATTAAGTTCTGCAGCTACAGAACGTAGTGTATTTTCATAATAATAAGCGATGGAACCGATAAAATTAATCTCGGCGTCATGCGCTTCCTTATAAGGAAGAACCTGATATTCGAAGAAACTTTTCATTTCTTCAAACACCATGTCTTTGAAATAAGGATGGTCTTTTCTTTCGATTACAAATTTGGTAAAATTCGCCAGATATGCGTTGGGCCTTGGAGTATGATACATGTTTTTCAATGCATCTTCAACGGTAAGATGATAATCTGCTTCAAATTCTTTATGAAGATCTGCAGGCAGTTTTTTCATAAAGTATCTGCGTACCAACTGCTTTCCGATAGCACTGCCACTTCCTTCATCTCCGATCAGGAATCCCAGCGAAGGCAATTCTATCTTTACATTTTCACCGTCAAAAAAACAGGAATTAGATCCTGTGCCAAGAATGCACACGATTGCAGGTTTTCCGCTGTACGCTGCATAGGCTGCAGCCATCAGGTCTTCCTTTACTATAATCTCTGCTTTTCCAAAAACCTTTTTCAGCTCTTCTTCTATGGTTTCGCAGTTTTTTTTCACACCGCATCCTGAACCATAAAAAAAGACTTTGGTAATTGAATTCTTAACCGATATCAGATTGCTATTCTTCTGTATTTCAGGAGCGATCAGTTCTCTGTTGATAAAATTCGGATTGAACCCAATTGTTTCTGTTTTCAGAAAAACTTTCTTAAAGTCATCAAGTATTACCCAATCCGATTTAGTAGAACCACTATCTACAATAGCAACCATATTTTAGATTTTAATTTAAGCTTGCTAAATTATGAATTTATCTTCAATTAGCGTTTAAAAACAACCTGGAAGCTGTCTAAAATCATTAATGTTTGATTTGTGTTTTTTTTTCGTTGAATTGCAAAAGCCAGTCTTCTATTTCGTCTTCCAGATAGGAAGTCTGTAATACCATTGCATTGATAAAATCATCAGGTACTGCTTCTCCATTGGAGTTTTCAAGATTCCACAATTCGTTTGACATATTTTCATATTCTGAATACACTCTTTTGAAGCGGGAATTTTCTTTCTCAAGAGCCTCAATATTTTTCTGTTGAAGCTGGAATTTTCTGTATTTGTTTTGACGTTTCATACAAATATTATTATTAATTGGGTCATAAAAAATTGGAGTATATGCTCTTAACCGCGCACTACAAGATAGAAAAACCATCAACACAAAGAGTTGAAAATGAATTTATTATCAGGTCTTAATTACATCATTCTGAATATTAAAATTAGACATATTTTTTATTAAAAAAAATATTTTAACAACTTTTTTCAGTGTTTAACATATAGTTATAAATTTGCATATTCATATTGTGAAGCTATATAACTGTTGGGATTTCAAAACCATTATGAACAGAAGAAATTTTCTAAGATGTTTATCTGGTGAAAGATAAATCAACCCGGCAGGCTGCCCGATATGTACAAAGATTTTAGTTTTATACTTATTAAATGAAAGAAATACTCTTACGCCAGAAACAGGTTTTGTTCTTCATCATTGCAGGAGGGCTGAGTGCCATTGTAGAAATAGGCAGCTTTAAGATTTTCAGCACCTATCTTCCGCACTTCTTTGTAAAGGAGACCAACTTCTATGGAGTACATTATCCTTTAAGTAACATTTTTTCTACGAGCTGCGGGATTATTACCAATTACTTTCTGAGCATCTGGTTTGTATTTGAAAGAGGAAAACATTCCAAGAGAAAAGAGTTTGCTTATTTCATGGTAGTCTCTTTTTTTTCAACAGTACTCAGCTTAGGTTTTTTCCAAATATTTTACAGCTTCATATTTAAAGATAATATCAATTTATTTTTTTATACCTTAAGCCCGGAAATGATTAGTAAAATTGCAGCAATATTGCTGGTTTCCATTCTGAATTATTCGATAAAAAAGAAAGTAATTTTTAACGGTTAAGCTGTGACAAAAATTTTAAATTATCTCTGGAGATTCTGGCTGCTGCTGTTGGCATTTTTTCTGACGGTAAGTATCGGGATTCCGGTTTATATTTTATCCTTTAATAAAAAGCATTATAAATACGGCTATAAACTAGTCAGGGTCTGGTGTTTCGGTATGTTCTACGGAATGGGCTTCAGATATGACCTGATTAAGCTTTCGGAACAGGAAAAAGACAAAAATATCCCTTATGTTTTTATCTCCAACCATACATCCATCATGGATATTATGCTTGTATGCATTTTGTTTCCAGACCACCCGATATGTTTTGTAGGAAAAAAAGAGCTGGTGAAGATTCCTATTTTCGGAACCATATATAAAAGAATATGTGTAATGGTAGACAGAGCAAGTGCAAAAAGCCGTGCAGATGTATACCGCAGATGCGCCGAGAAGATGGAGGAAGGCAACAGTATTGCCATTTTTCCTGAAGGCGGTGTGCCTGACGACACTTCTATTATCCTGGATGATTTTAAGGACGGTGCATTTATGCTGTCTTCAAAACATCATTCTCCTATAGCTGTTTATACCTTTGTGGGACTCAAGGAAATGTTCCCTTTTGAAAACTCAAAAGGCTATCCGGGAAGAGTAAAGGTATACTTCAATGGAATCATTGAGCCTACGGATTCGCCAAAAGACTTAAAGGCAGAGGCTTATGATAAAATAAAAAAAAACTTAATCAGGTATTCCGTTGAAAGGAAATAGCTATATTTGTTTGTGAAATCTATAATAAATATGTCAAATTATTCTAAACAAACCAATTGGGCCCAATTCATTCCGTTGGTTACTGTATTCTTCTTTTGGGGATTTGTAGCAGCCAGTAATGATATTCTGATCCCTGTTTTTCAAAAAGCCTTCAATCTATCCCAAACGGAAAGTATGCTGGTACAGATATGCTTTTATGTAGCGTATACTGTAGGTTCTTTAATTTATATGCTTGTATCAAAGAGCCTTAAACAGGACTTGATTAATAAAATCGGATATAAAAACGGGCTTATTGTGGGGCTTCTGATTTCCGCATTGGGAACGTTATTATTCTATCCTGCCGCCAATATGCATTCTTTCCCTTTAATGATCTCCGGATTATTTATTGTAGGTTTAGGATTCTCTCTCCAGCAGATTGTTGCCAACCCACTTGCTATTGAAGTAGGTCCTACAGAAACAGGATCTCAGAGATTAACAATGGCTGGAGGAATCAACAACTTAGGAACTACCATTGGACCGCTTATTGTTGCATTTGCTATTTTCGGTTCTGCAAGTGCCGCCAATACAGAGGCGAGTATAGAAAGTGTAAAAATACCTTACCTTATATTAGGAGCAGCTTTTGCTTTGGTGGCTTTAATGCTTAAGTTTTCTTCACTTCCCGCAGTAACCCCAACGAATACTGAGAATACCGATGATACAACTCCGGGAGAGCACAGAACTTCGGCTTTCCAGTATCCTCAATTGGTTATGGGAATGATCGCCATTTTCGTCTATGTAGGAGTGGAAGTATCCACAGCGAGTAACCTTCCTGCTTATATGGAAAAAAATCTAGGATTTGAGACAAAAGATGTAGCACCTTATATCTCTTTATACTGGGCCTCCATGATGATTGGCCGTTGGACAGGTGCTGTAGAAGCATTTGACGTAAATGCAGGATTCAAAAAGATATTAAGATTCTTAGCTCCTTATCTTGCGTTCTGTCTATTTTTATTCGTAAACGCTATTGCGAACCACGATCTTTCTCCTTTCTATGTTTATGGATTTATCATCATTGCGATGATTATCTGTGATATCTTAAGTAAAGGAAACCCGGCAAGAATGCTTCTGATCTTCTCTCTGGCAGGGATTACAGCATTGGTTATCGGGATGTTCACTACCGGAATGGTATCTGTGTATGCATTTACGAGTGTGGGTCTTTTCTGTTCTACGCTATGGCCATGTATCTTTGCACTGGCTATCAACGGACTTGGAAAGCACACCAACCAGGGTTCAGGATACCTTATTATGATGATTATGGGTGGAGGTATTGTAAGCTTTATACAAGGTTATATTGCGGATATTACCAATATTCATTTCAGTTATATCGTAGGAGTTATTTGTTTTGCTTATCTTGCATTCTATGCGATCCGTGTAAGTGGGATTCTGAAAGCCCAGGGCATTGATCTGGATAAAGTATCTAAAGGTAATGGTCATTAATATAACAACAAACATATATAAGAAAAAGAGATTTTGGGCAGGTGTATTACTTGCCCAATTTCTTTTGTTTTATGGATTCTCAAAATCCAAAGTAATGATTTCTTTTTTTGAAATTTTTTTTGAACTTCAGAAAGAAGCTCATCAGATACTTTTCAGCTGGATTCCGTTTTCTATTGGAGATTTGATTTATATTATATTGGGAGGCTTTCTTCTATATTATTTAATTTCTATATTCAGGAAGCAGCGAAGAAACAATTCCATGATAAAGCTCCTGATCATCATTAATGTCTTTTATTTCATTTATCAGGTATTCTGGGGAATGCTCTATTTCCAGACTCCTATTATTAAAAAACTTTCGAGCCAGAAAGAACCGGATGTAGAAAAAGCAAGAAAACTGGCTCTTGTTTATCTTGAAAAATGCAAGGCGACACGACAGTTTGTACAGGAAGACAGCAAGGGAGTATTTATCATTACTAACCTCACCTCTATTGAAAAGGAAATTCTGTATCAACAGAAAAAGCTTCCTTCTTATATTTCGGATAAAAAAGCTCCTCAGATCCTGAACATTAAACCTAGTACCTTCAAAAATGTAATGAGTTTTACCGGAATTCTCGGATATTATAATCCTTTTACTGCAGAAGCTCAGTATAACTCTGAATTGCCTCATAGTTTCATTCCTTTCACTACTGCCCATGAAAGCTCTCACCAATTGGGTTTTGCCAGAGAACAGGAGGCCAATTTTGTAGGGTATTTATTAGGTATTCATTCCAGCAATCCGGAATTAAGATACAGTACTGAATTTTTCACTTTAAAAAGTCTTTTAAGATTTATTGCAGAGGAAGATCCTCATTTTGTAAAGAAGATCCTTCATCAGTATTCCCCTGCCATGAAAAGAGACCGTGCTTATGAAAAAAGTTTCGTTCTTCAGCATCAGGGATGGCTGGATGAGTTCTTTGGGTTTACTAATAATCTGTTTCTGAAAAGTAATCAGCAGGAAGGTTCTGTTACCTATTCTTACTTTATTGATCTGCTCTTAAATTACGAAAAAACATAAAAAAAGAATCGTATCAGGCGATACGATTCTAAAAACACAAATGATGAAAAAAAATTTATTACCTTGACTTGTTCCCTCATTCAAGGCGATGTAAAAGTACGACATATTTTATAAATACAAAAACATTTCTATCCTTTTTTAAAACTTTATGAAAAATTTATGATTTTTTAAGTTTTTTTGAGTTCATTTTATCTTGTCACAAATCATACAAAATAGCGGTATCCTATACTCAAAACAAGGTTAAAAGTCGTATAAGCTATGAAAAATTAAAAAAATAAAACATTTGTTTAAATAAAAAACATTTCAATTCCATCCCGTTTTACCTATTTTAAAAATTAGAGTTATCCCCTATATTGTATGAGATATTTCTAAAATTTCAAATTCAAAAAATCAAAATATATCCATCATTTTTTTAACTACTATTAAACCTGTTTTTATTCCAAAATTCGCAAAAGGAAGCTAAAGATATATTTCACCCCCGAAAACTCTCAAATATCATAATATTGAAATCAAAACAAGAGAATCTGTAATTCACATCAAAAAAGGTGGTTCCAGCTTGTAATAATACAAACAAACTCATACTTGGGAGATGAGATAAGACTGCTCATTATTAATATCAGTACTATACTACATCGTAAAACTCTAAATCTAATACAATAAAATACTGAAGATCAAATAAAATCTACCAATACCCGTTCATATCTCACTAATAAAGGAAAATATTTTTTGTATATTTAAAACATCTGTGTATTTTAGATAAAAATATTAATATGATTTTTGACAAACTAATTAACCATTTAAAACTCGATAAACAGGAATTTATCTTCCAGTTCAATTCCCATCCCAATTACCCATCTGCACTGGCATTTAGTGATACTCTGAACTTTATGGGAGTAAAAAATGATGCTTACGAACTAGACAAAGAATATTGGGACGAACTTCCGGAAGAATTTATTGCCATTGTTGAAAATTCATTTTCCCTGGTAAAAAAGTCAGGAAGCAATTATTCAGTATATTCAGAAAAAGCAAAGACCTTTGGTAAAGAAGAACTTTATAATAAGTCAACAGATTTCGTGCTTCTGTTTGAGAAAACAGAAAGTGCAGAAAGCAAACTGGTTTTCAATTTCAAACCGGTACTTTATATCATTTTTGCAGTTGTTCTTGCTTATTCTTTTATTAGCCAAACCATTTACGAAGCTCTATTTAACATTCTTTCATTAGCAGGAGTCTATATTTCTCTTGAAATTTTCAACCAGAAATTCGGAAATACTTCTACTGTGATCGGTAGTATATGTGGAGGCGGAGGTGCAGCAGCAAATCAGACAGCCAACTCATGTGATAAGATTATAAAACAGGATAAAACCAGTATTCTAGGGTTAAAATTTGCAGATTTTTCTCTGATCTATTTCGCAGGGCTTGCGGTATTGGGTCTTTTCTTACCAGCTACAGCGTATATCGTAAAAGGTTTTACATTCGTTTCCGTACTGGCAATAGGATATTCTCTGTATATCCAGGCATTTGTAGAAAAAACATTTTGCAGGGTATGTCTTTTAATTATTTCAATCCTTGCAGGACAAATTGTAATAAGCAGTTTATTTTTTGAGAATCTGTCTTTCAGTGTGGGAACTCTCTTATTAACTGTCATTCTGTGGACTCTTGTATTTTCTGCAGTTATTTATTTCAACACTCTTCTTGAGCAAAAAGAGGCACTGCAAAAATCAAATGCAAAAAATCTCAGATTCAAAAGAAACTATGAACTTTTCAAAAATCAGATGGAACAAAATCCAAAAATAGAATTTCAGGATACTGAAACTTTCGCCGTTGGAAAAAGAGATGCCAAGCTCCGTATTTCTATCGTTTCCAATCCATATTGTGGTTTCTGTAAAGATGCACATAAACTGATGGAAGGTCTTCTGGAAAAATATCCTGATGACATTTCATTGCAGATGAGATTCAATTACAGCCCGGACAGAGCTCCTGAAAAATACACGCAGCTTATTTCAGATTTAACTTATATTTACCATAATAAACCTGAAAAAGAATTTTTACATGCTGTAGAAGAATGGTTTGAGACTAAGGATGAAAGCAAAATCAATGCCCTTTCCGGCGGAAAAATAAACTCAGAAAATCTGAATCCGCTGGTAGAGATGTCTGTAGAAAACAGTAACGCAGGATTAAGCTTTACTCCTATCTTTATCATCAATGGATATCAGTTCCCGGATAAGTATGACCGTGAAGATATATCGTTCTTTATTGATGAATTAATAGAGGATGATGAGATTTAGTAAATAAATCTTCTTCATCTAAAAATTTCACTATCTTAGGAAAAACAAAATAACCATCTGAAAAGATGTAAAAGAATAGAAAAAACGGTGATCAATGGGACTATTTCCAGTTTACCATTTCATTGAATTATAATTGAATTAAAGCAAAAATGTCGTCATTCATTGACGGCATTTTATAATGAGTAGTAGTTTTGAAAAAAAAGTTTCCTTTTTATAAGCAACCAGATACCAAAGACTGTGGTCCTACATGCCTCAGAATCGTAAGTAAGTATTATGGTAAAAGTATATCCCTGCAGCAGATTCGTAACCTTTCCGAAACAACCCGTGAAGGAAGCAGCCTTCTTGGCCTTAGCGATGCCGCAGAAAATCTTGGATTCCGGTCCATGGGAGTCCAGATCGATTTCAATACCCTCGCAGAAGAAGTTCCTTTCCCATGTGTAGCGCATTGGAACAAAAATCATTTTGTTGTTGTATACAAAATCGACAAAAACAACAAAGTATATATTTCAGATCCCAGCTATGGACTGATCACTTATACCAGAGAAGAATTCATCAAATCCTGGATTGGAGAAAATGCCAAAGAAAATACAGAAGAAGGAATTGTCCTGATTCTTGAAACAACTCCTGCATTTTTCCAGACAGAGTTTGATGCTGAAGAAAGTAAGGCCAGCTTTACATTCCTTTCCAAGTATCTTTTCAAGTACAAGACACTAGTTATACAGCTTGCTATAGGACTTTTAGGAGGAAGTTTACTTTCCCTGATATTTCCTTTTCTTACCCAAAGTATTGTAGACGTTGGAATCCAGAACCAGGATATTAATTTTATCTATGTGGTTTTACTTGCACAGATCATGCTTTTTCTGGGAAGAATGGGAATTGAGACAATCCGAAGCTGGATTCTTCTTCACCTTTCAGCAAGAATTAATATTTCGATCATCTCCGATTTCTTTATCAAACTGATGAAACTTCCGATAAGTTTCTTTGATACCAGGATGACAGGAGATATTATGCAGAGAATTAATGATCATCACAGAATTGAACAGCTTCTTACCAGTTCTTCACTGAATACATTATTCTCACTGGTGAATCTTATTATTTTCAGTATTGTATTATTATTTTATGATTACAGACTTTTTATTGTTTATCTTGTAGGAGCTGTATTATATATCGGCTGGATTAGTTTTTTCCTGAAAAAAAGAAAAGAACTTGACTATAAGAGATTCTCTCAGGTATCTCAGGAACAGAGTAAAGTAATTGAGCTTATCAACGGTATGCAGGAAATCAAAATGCATAATGCTGAAAAACAAAAACGATGGGACTGGGAATTTCTACAGGTAAAACTTTTTAAAATCCGGATAAAATCCCTTTCATTAGAACAATGGCAATCTGTGGGAGGAAACTTTATCAATCAGATGAAAGATATTCTGGTGAGTTTTCTTTCTGCTAAACTTGTTTTAAGCGGAAACCTTACTTTGGGGATGATGCTTTCTGTTCAATATATCATTGGACAGTTAAACAGCCCGCTTCTTCAGCTTATCGACTTTATCAAGCAGACTCAGGATGCTAAGATTTCCCTTGAAAGGTTAGGAGAAATTCATGATAAAGATGATGAAGAAGATAAAAATGAACAGTATGCCACAGATGTTCCGAAACAAGATATCGAAATCAAAGATATGTCATTCAGATACATTGGTTCTGATGTCCCGGTTTTTGAAAATTTAAGCCTTACAATTCCTTATCAGCAGACAACAGCTATTGTTGGAGCCAGCGGAAGTGGAAAAACCACTTTATTGAAACTGTTGATGAAATTTTATGATCCTGACCAGGGTGAAATCAGAATCGGAAATACCAATATGAAAAATATTTCTCCAAGGTACTGGAGAGATCATTGCGGTGTAGTAATGCAGGAAGGATATGTTTTCAATGATACCATTGCCAATAATATTGCTGTAGGTGAAGATCATATCGATAAACAAAAACTGAGACGTGCTGTAGAAATCGCCAATATCAAGGATTTTATTGAAAGTCTTCCATTAAGTTATAATACGAAGATTGGAAATGAAGGAGTTGGAGTAAGTGGAGGCCAGAAGCAGAGACTTTTCATTGCAAGAGCAGTTTACAAATCTCCTGAATATATTTTATTTGATGAAGCCACCTCTGCATTGGATGCCAACAATGAGAAAGTAATTATGGAAAATCTTGAACAGTTCTTTAAAGGCAAAACAGCAGTAGTGATTGCCCACAGGCTTTCTACGGTAAGACATGCTGATAAAATCATTGTACTGGATCAGGGGAAAGTGGTAGAAGAAGGAAGTCACGCTGACCTGGTAGATTTAAGAGGAGAATATTACAGACTTGTAAGAAACCAGCTTGAATTAGGAAGTTAATGGTATATGCAAAATTTGAAAGTTTAAATTAAAATTAATAGTGAGAAATCCCAAATACCTACTGACTCAAGTATTTCAGCACTGGAATAGGTATGATGGAGGTTTTTCAATTATTTAAATTACATTCCCCCTGAAAAATGGGTGGAAATTTTACTACAGAACAATGAAAGAAGACGTTTTAGACAATATTGAACTGCGCTCAGAAAGCGTACAGGATATTCTTACCCAGCCACCGCATTGGATGATCCGCTGGGGAAACACTGTAATATTTATTATCCTCCTGTTGATTCTCTTAATGAGCTACATTATAAAATATCCGGAATTTGTACCGGCTCCTATTATTGTGACTTCCCAGAATCCGCCTGAGAAAATAGAAGCTCGAACCAGCTCCAAAATTGAAAAAATATTTATAAAAGATCATCAGCAAGTTAAAAAGAACGATGTTCTCATGGTGATGCAGTCTGCTGCTAATTATAAAGATATTTTAGAGCTTAAAAAACTGGTAGACTCAATCACACCTGATCAATTATATACCTTTCCAATTGCCCAGGCTTCAAGATTTAAACTGGGTGAATTGCAGGGTGAATATAACAGTTTCGCAAAAGCATTTCAGGATGAAGCTCTTTTTACAAGACTACAGCCTTACGCTCCTGAAAACCTCGCCGCCAATCAGAGCATTTCAGAATATAAAATAAGAATTGCTACTTTGAAACAGCAGAAAAGTCTGGAATCTATAAAATATGACCTGACAAAGAAAAACTTCAACAGATCTCAGGAACTATTTAATCAAGGGGTTATTTCAGCAATGGAACTTGAAAACGAAAAGATCAAATATCTTCAGGCTCAGCAAAATCTTGAGAATATTAAAATCTCCATATCACAAATGGATGAAGGAATCTCCAATCTGAATAAAACAAAAAGCGGAACTGCCATTAATACAGAAAAAGACAGAATTACCTACTCTTCACAAACCCTTCAGCTTCTTGAACAGCTTCGAAAATCTCTAAAGCAGTGGGAACTGAACTATCTTGTTATCTCATCCACGGATGGTGTTGCCAGCTTCCAGCAGTTCTTTGGTGAAAATCAGTTTGTAAAGGTAGGTGAACCCATCCTTTCTATTCTTCCTGAAAATAAAGAACAATTAGTGGGCAGAATGTCTGTTCCTACAACAAATTCAGGAAAAATAACTCCGGGTGAAAAAGTTCTGATTAAACTGGATAACTACCGATTCCAGGAATATGGTATCATCGAAGGAAAAGTACAAAACATATCTCTGATTCCTGATGATAAAGGAAATTACTATGTAGATGTAATTTTACCAAAAGGATTAAAAACAAGCTACAACAAGACACTTACATTTGACAAAGAATTGAGAGGCAGCGCAGAAATTGTAACACAGGATCTGCGACTGATTGAAAGATTCTTCTATCAGATCAGAAAGCTGCTTGGATATCAGGTTTAATAAACTTTTATGAAAAATTAAAACCGTTTTACAGATTTGTAAGCGGTTTTTTTATGCCTATATTCTAAAAATTGTTACTCAAAATTTATAAGACAGAAAAGTATACTTATTTACACATTTAATCCCTCATTAAAAGGGTTTTCACTGCTCAGACAGGTTGTCAACTGTTTCTTCAAAGAAAGGTATTAAAAAAGCCACTGCTGAAAAATAATAACCAAGTTTTTTCACGCCTGATCCCTTAATCCTTCAATGCGAAAATAAAAAACTTCAGAATGCAGCTCCGCGGTGTAAAAGACAAAGCATTCTTCTTATTCAGATTAGCTAAACTTTTTGCCTAGTCCCCAACTTTTGCGCTTGATCCCTTTTAAGCTTGATCCTTAAAAGATAAAGTGGCAATTTTTTTAAAAGTAAAAACCGCAATCATTAAATCAATGATTGCGGTTTATTGTAGCGAAGACGGGAATTGAACCCGTGACCTCAGGGTTATGAATCCTGCGCTCTAACCAACTGAGCTACCTCGCCGTTTTGGTGGTGCAAATATAGAAAATATTTCTTTACCTCCAAAATTATTTTAGCTTAAAATATTCTAAAACATCACCAACATGATCTGGTTTACTGATTATCTTATTGTTAGCATCTAAAATAAAATACGTGGGAGTTGCATGAATATTATACAAATCTGTGTAACTACTGTTCCATCCTCTCAATTCGGAATCATTCACCCAAGGAAATGCAGCAATTTTTTGGGTATATGAATTCTTATCCACATCTAAAGACAGCCCTATAATCTGAATATTTTTTGATTTCAGATCATTATATTTTTCCAAAAGTTTAGGAAGTTCACTTTCACAGTGTGAGCATGTAGATGACCAAAAGACAACCACCTTTTTATCTGCTTTAATATCGTGTAATGATTTTGCAGTGGTATTAACGGGTGACTGGAACTTATAATTAGGAAAAACAGCCCCCATTTCAATATTCGCATTGGATTTCAATGTGGAAGCAAGCCTATCAGTGATGGTACATTTAAGATTTTTGGCAAGAGACAGATATTTACTCTTATATTCATCCATCTGATAGACATCAAAAATATCAATCAATTCTGACAATACAGTCTGTCCTCTTGGAGTCTCTACTTTTAAACGATCTAACAACTTATCAACAGAAGCCGTAACATTGGTATTCCCCCCTGAATTCAGATATGCTACCAATACAGGTCTCAATAATGATGAGCTTTCAAGCATATCACCTGATTTATCCAGAAAGTTGATTATTTCTTCCTGATCTGCCTTTTTAGCTGAATCCGGTGAATTGGAAAGAAACTTGCTGTAATTCGTATTATAATAAGCAATAAACGGATGTTGTGCTGCATCAATTGAACCTGAAGTACCGGAAAGTCTTTCAATTTCTGTTTTCAAAGCTTTTCCAAAATCAGTATTGTCTTTGTAATATTCTTTGATCTGTGCTAAAGCCGGCAAAATAAGCTCTTTCTTTTGTGAACCTTCTTGTTGTTTACTCATCAGATTATTGGCTTCATCCAGATATGTAACATCCTTTACTTTACTATTCTGGATATCCAGTTTAATGCTGACATTTTTATTTTCAGAAATAAAGCTTACGGTATTATTAGAACCTGGAAAATAAACTTTCATCATCCCCATATAATGGTTGGGATATTTAAAAGTCCACGTACTATTCTTACTCTGTTCTTTGGTAACAATAATATCTTTTGATCCGTTTAGTGTATATAGAATGGCATCCTGGTCTTTAAAATCTGACGGAGTCTGAATTGTAACAGTAAATTGAGCCTGCAAAGCAAATGCAGCCAAAACCGCTGATAGCGTATAAATCTTTTTCATAGAGTAAAAATAAAAAAACTCTCCGACTAATCAGAGAGTTTAATATTATTTTAATAAAATTTTATGCTTTTACGCTCTTGTACTTTTTTGTAAAGTAAACAATAAATCCTATTGCCATGATACCCAGTACATATACATACATATCGATTGAGGATGCTGGTGCTCCCGGACCTCCACCTCCGGTTCCTGCCCTAGCTGCTGTTGCACCAGGTGTAGGCGGTATTTTCTCTGCATATGCAAATGATATCACAAAAAGCAAAAGAGCCGATACTAGTTTATTAATAGTTTTCATAGTTGTTATTTTAAGATTTTAGTGTTAATAATTACTCCTTTTTCAGAAACCACTTTTACAACATATGAACTTTTCACTGAACTATCAAGTTCAAGTACAAAATCCGTAGATGTATTTACTGCTTTCTTAGAGATAATAAGCTTACCACTCATATCATAAACTTCAATATCTGCTTTTTTCCAGCTTGGATCAAATCTAACTATATAATTGCTAATTGTAGGATTATAAACAACCACTGTTTTAGACAATGTACTATTAGTATCTTTAGTTATTAGCGTGCCTCTGTTAGGCTCTCCATAGTATAAGTTATAAATCTTAGAACCTACAGGAACTACAGCTCCTTGTTTAGCTTCTTGCGGGGTTCCGTTAGCAGATTTATAGTAGAAACCAATTCCTGAAGATAACTGATGTACTCCTGCAGGAATCAATTCAGCATTTTCTCTGATTTCAAATTTATAAGATGTAATTTTCTGACCTGCAGTACCATAATCAAAATTATCCATTACGATATCCTTTCCTAAAAAGTTATTTTCATTAGCTTCGTTAATGTATAACTTATATTGGCCAGAGTAATTAGGATCTTGTCCGCCATTTAAGGCTTCTTCATATGTAACAAGACTATTGCTGTTATCTGTAGCCGCCTGTATTGATGTTGCATTAGAAACCTGGTGACCTGTTGTAGCGTTTGGAGTAACTACGTAATATACTCTTGCTACTTCTTTACCATTAGCATCTAAACCAATTACACCTAATTGTTTTACAGTACCGCTATTAGTTTTAAATGCCGATTTACTTGCATTTACATTATAATCCGTACCAGCTGCTCTAGCGGTATTACTAAATCTTCTGAGAGTGTTAAAATTTAAGGTTTGAGGAGTATTATCTCTTAATTTCATAATGAAAACCCCCATCGGTTTTACGATCAAATTATTAACATCTCCTACCGGAATATGTGTGCTCACATCAAAGGTCATCGTAAGAGGATTCGTAAATGTACTTCCCACACCGGCAACATACTGAACAGTTCCGGGAGAATACTGAATTCCCCAAATATTACTGATAGCATTACCATCAGTAACTCCCCCATTTTCAACATATCCGATTCTTGACAAATCTAAATTCGTTAAAAAAGGATTTCCAAATTCGTAAATGTTCTTACCAAAGGTTCCAGCCCATAGACTGTTAGTTTCTTCAAACTGATCCCAAAGATAAGTATTGTACTTCTCATTATATGAGTTGGTGAAATTACCGTTTGTACCAAAGTTAACTCCATTACCTGCGTTAACTAGGTTGGCAGTCGCTAAAGTAGAATACGGCTTACCATTAATTGTGTAGACTCCACTTGCTGCAGGAGGATTACTAAGATCTAAATTATTGTTTTTTGATCCCAGCATATAATAACCATGAGCAGTAGCTACATTAGTAGTTGTTGCAACAGGTTTTGTATCTGATACAACTGTAGCATTATTCCACATAAAAATAGCATTACCAGAATATCTTACCCCACTGAAAGTTTTGTTTAATTCCGGAGAAAGAGATGATAATACTTTATCATTAAAAGGCAAAGCCATTTGCTGGTAAAAATCACCATTACCATGCTTAGCATTTCTATACTCTTTACTAACAATACCTGTAACATTAGATTGGGATAATCCGTCAACGTATAGCTGACCATACGTAGAAGTAGCAAAGGAAGCAGGGGTATTAAGTCTTAAGATTATATTTCCGCCATCAGTCTTATCAGCACCACTGGCATCAATTGTTTTTAAGAGATCCGTACCAGATCCTACAACCATGATATTTCCATGTACGTCCAAAAGACCATTACCTTTTGTTTGTACACCTCCACCACTATAAACTAGGGTGCCTTCGCTCACATACATATTAGCATTAGTGTCAACATGACATAATATCTGCGCCTGAACAGAATAACCAATTGCTAAAAGACCTATAGCAAATAAACTTTTTCTCATTGTATAAATTATTTGTGTGTTAATACAATCTTCACCCGCAAAGGTATTATTATTTTTCTTAAAAAAAAAATTTTTTATCTATTAATCAAAACATTATCTTCAGTTAGGATAATTTCTTTCTCCTCTCCTATTGAAAACATATAGTCTTCTAGAACTTTTTCGGTGGTACCTCTAAGGCCTCTAGCACCTAATCCTTTTTCAATAGTTTCCTCTACGATTCTTTCAATTGCTCCGTCTGTAATTACCAAATCTGTGCCATCCATTTTAAAAAGTTCCACAAATTGATTCACGATAGAGTTTTTAGGTTCCTTCATAATTCTTACCAACGTCTCTTTCGTGAGTTTATCAAGGTAAGTAATGATTGGAAATCTTCCTAAAAGTTCCGGAATTAATCCGAAAGTACGAAGATCAATCGCATTAATATTTGTTAATATATATTCGTCCTCGTCAGTTTTATTGATTTTTTCAGAGCTGAAACCAATTGCCTGCTTGTTCATTCTTCTTTCGATGATCTCCTTGATTCCGTCAAAAGCTCCTCCTGCAATAAATAAGATGTTCTGAGTATTGACCTGGATATATTTCTGATCCGGATGTTTTCTTCCTCCTTGTGGCGGAACATTCACAATACTTCCTTCCAGCAATTTCAGTAATCCCTGCTGTACGCCTTCTCCTGAAACGTCTCTTGTAATACTTGGATTGTCTGATTTTCTGGCAATCTTATCAATCTCATCAATGAAAACAATTCCTTTTTCAGCTTTTTCCACATCATAATCTGCTACCATCAGAAGTCTTGAAAGGATACTTTCGACATCTTCTCCTACATATCCTGCTTCTGTTAAAATAGTAGCATCCACAATACAGAAAGGAACATTAAGTTCTCTGGCAATTGTCTTTGCCAAAAGAGTTTTACCTGTTCCCGTCTCTCCTATCATGATAATATTTGACTTTTCAAGCTCCACTTCTCTGTTTTCGTCCTGAGCATGAAGCAATCTTTTATAGTGGTTATAAACAGCAATTGATAGCTGCTTTTTCGCCTGATCCTGTCCAATCACATACTGATCAAGGAATTCTTTGATCTCTTTCGGCTTTTTAAGCTCATCCATGCTGTTTGCAGGTGAATATCCTGTTTTTGATGCACCATCTTTTACAATAGCATGTGCCTGCTCTATACAATTTTCACAAATAAAACCATTCTGCCCAGAAATCAGCATCTGTACTTCATTTCTTTTTCTGCCACAGAAAGAACATTGGTTGGAATTCATATGATATAATATATGTATATGTTAAAGAAAATCGTAAAAAATTACTTTTTTACGATTTTCTGGTTGTTAAGAATTAATTATTGAGTGTTGAATCTCTGTATATTCTTCGTTCGTTAATTTTAATCTTTCATTTCTGAAATTCATGTCTTCCATCTTATTTAAAGGAATCAGATGGATGTGTGCATGAGGAACTTCAAGCCCAACCACTGCTACTCCTACTCTCACACATGGAACTGCAGTTTTGATCTTCTTGGCTACCTCTTGGGCAAATCCCCAAAGGTTTTTGTATTCTTCACTTTCAAGATCAAAAATCAAATCCACTTCTTTTTTAGGTACTACTAAAGTATGTCCCTTCACCAAAGGCATTGCGTCTAAGAATGCAATGAAGTCTTCATTTTCTGCAATCTTATAAGAGGGAATTTCGCCATTGATGATTTTTGTGAATATAGTGCTCATTTTATCAGAAGTTTGGGTTAGATATTTAGAAGGTTAGAAATAAAAGGGAATATCAGACTATAATGAGATGTCTAATACTTCAAAAGACAGTTTGTTTCCGTTTGGTAAAGTAATTTCAGCAACTTCACCAATAGCTTTTCCTAACAGCCCCTTTGCAATAGGTGTGTTCACAGAAATCTTTCCTGTCTTCAGATCGCTTTCGTTATCTGGTACCAATGTAAATACCTGCTCTTGCTTGGTAGCATTGTTTTTAAGTTTCACTGTCGTTAAGATGGAAACTTTTGAAGTATCTAATTGGCTTTCGTCTATAATTTTAGAAGTAGAAATTACGTCTTTCAGCTTGGAAATTCTCATTTCAAGCATCCCCTGAGCCTCTTTAGCCGCATCGTATTCTGCATTTTCAGACAAATCTCCTTTATCTCTTGCTTCTGCGATCTGCTGAGTAATTTTTGGTCTCTCTACAGTTTCCAACTGTTCCAGCTCAGCTTTCATTTTCTCCAGGCCCTCCTTAGTTACATAGCTTGCCATAATTTTCAAAATTTAGTTTTAGTATAAAAAAATAATCCGACATTTGCCGGACAATGTTTTCGTGTTGTAATCGTTTAACTTTTACAAATATATAAAAATTTAAATTGAAATGAAAAAAACTTTCTCAATCTTATCCATTTTCATTTTATTGATTTTCAGTAATTTAACCATAAACTCTTGTGGAAGCAGAGAAGATACGGTGAACTGCTTCCCCAATGTTCCTATCAATGTATCACTTAATCTAAACCTTCCTGCTTACTACGTTTTGAACAATATCAACGGCTGGATTTATGTGAATGAACAGCAATCTGGAACGAGAGGACTTATTATTGTTCGAACCGCAAACGGATTTAAAGTCTATGACAGGAATGCTCCACATATATGTCCTGATAATAACACCACTCTTGAGGTAAAAGACAATATTGCCATCATATGTCCGCAGGATGATACAAGATGGATCTTAAGTACGGGACAGCCGGAATCGGGAGCCAAAACTTCTCTGCCGCCTAAAACTTATCCTTACAGTTACGATGCCGCAAGTAAAATCTTAAATGTTTATTATTAAAAATATAAGATGAAGATCGTTATACAAAGAGTTTCTGAAGCCAGTGTAAGAGTAGAAGGAAAAATTGTTGGAGAAATCGGAAAAGGACTAATGCTGCTTGTAGGCATAGATGAAAATGATGAAAAGACAGATGCTGACTGGCTTGTACAAAAAGTTTTAAACCTGAGAATCTTTGGAGATGAAGATGACAAGCTTAATCTTTCTGTGAAAGATATTTCAGGAGAAATCCTTTGCATCAGTCAGTTTACATTGATTGCAGATTATAAAAAAGGCAACAGACCTTCTTTCATAAAGGCAGCAAAACCGGATAAAGCTGTACCGCTTTTTGATTATTTTAAGGAAGAAACAGCTAAATCGGGATTAAGAACCGAAAGCGGAATCTTCGGAGCTGATATGAAGGTTTCTCTTATCAATGACGGACCGGTTACCATTGTAATGGATTCCATTACCAAAAGCTAAGCGGAGAAGATAAAGGGGCAAAACATACGCAATACGTTTCAATTTATGAAGCGTATTTTTTTTGGTTAGTAAGCAGAAAAATATCTGTCATTACACCTCACAGGTTTTGAAAACCTGTGAGGTGTACCATTCATGAACAAAGAAATCCTTTATACAAAAGGGAGGAGTAAAAATTTAAAAAATAAATTCACAAAAATGTGATTTGTTTTTGTTTTATTATTATTTTTGATACAAATAAAAACTGATTTACAACCATTTAACAAAATTATATGAAAACAAAAACCACCCTTTTCGCATTATTTGCGTTCTGTTCTACGCTTTCTTTCGGGCAGGACAGCCAGTCTAAAATGGCTGATGATCAAAATTCAATTATTTATGTATGTTTTTCAAAAGGCATCAATTCAGAAAAAACAGCTTTCAGCAGAAATGCTGATCTGGAAAGATTTTCAAGAGAAAACCACATCACATTTAAGTATGATCTGGACTTTACAGACAGCAAACTTGATGAAATGGTCAGAAGCAGCAAAGCCATCGGTAATTCCGGAGAGTCTGTGGAAAAGCTGAAAAGAATCTATAAGGCTGATGTTCCTCTTCAGAATAAAGAAGCTTCAGAAAAAATCATTCATGCTCTTGAGAGATTTCCTGAAATAGAATATGTTTCCGTAATGAGTGCCGAACCTATCGAACCACCTTTGGTAAATGCTTTTGTGGCAACTCCTGATCTGGAAGGCCTGCAGACCTATCTGAATGACAATCCGGGAATTAACGCCAAATATGCATGGTCAAGAGGAATCACCGGACAGAATATCCGTGTGCGTGATGTAGAATATGGCTTCTATAAAACTCATGAGATGCTGTCTAACCAAAATTCAATACAACTTGAGTCCGGTTATTCTCCTAATGCAGGATTAGCCAATAATAATTACCGTGATCATGGAACTGCTGTGGTAAGTATTTTAGGTTCAGTAAAAGATAATACAGGACTTACCGGAGCTGCTTACAGTGCTTCTGAAATAAAAGGTTATATGGAATGGACCACCGTGGGATACAACCGGGCTTCTGCAGTGAGCAGATCTATTAATGCATCTCAGGCCGGAGATATTATTTTATATGAAATGCAGACTGGCGGAAAAGACGGTCAGTATTGTCCTGCGGAATATGATAAAGTAATCTGGGATCTTACCAAAGCCGCTACTGATTCTGGAATTATTATCATTGCAGCAGCAGGTAATGGAAACCAGAATCTGGATGATCCGTTTTATGCAGCCTATCTTGCAAGAGGAAACAGTGGTGCTATTATTGTAGGAGCAGGATCTCCTAATACTACCCATTCGAAATTAAGCTTCAGTACTTTTGGAAGCAGAGTGGATGTTCAGGGCTGGGGAAGCAGTGTGATGGCGGCAGGTTATGGATCTTATGCGAAATATGACAATGACAACAACAGAACTTATAATTATTTCAGCGGTACAAGTTCTGCAACACCGGTAGTTTCTTCTGCAGCTATTTTAATCCAGTCTTTTTATCGTCAGACTACAGGTCAGTATTTAACGCCTTCGGCAATGAAAAACCTTTTAATTTCAACGGGAATTCCTCAGGGAGGAACTGTAACAGGTCAAAAGATTGGCCCACTTCCTAATGTGAAGAATGCCATTCTTAAGCTGGAAAGTAAATTTGCAGCACCTGTTAAAACTTTATCTGCCTTAGAGGTTAAAATTTATCCTAATCCGTCCAGCAGTTCTATCGCTCTTAAAAGCAGTGAAAATAAAAAACTGGATGTAGAGATTATTAACCTTCAGGGACGAACTGTTATCAAAAATTCAGTTTTGCCAAATGAGAAAATTGACATCTCACAGCTGCCAGCAGGTCAGTATATTATTAACATCAATGAAGGCCAGAGAAGAGTTGTTGAGAAACTGACAAAACTCTAAATAAAAGATTTTTTTACCTATTTTGCTTCATATCAAACCCTCTTCCAGGATACTGAAAGAGGGTTTTTAATAGTATTTTTTATGTACTTATTTTGCAGGGACGCTGCTGAAATTAAGCGCCACTTTGATATTCATATCTGAAGAAGTCTGATTCTTCAGCTCATACACTGTTCTTACAGTTAATCCTGAACTTTTTACAATTTCATCCAGGAATCCTGTATCATTAAGATCAAGATTTAAGCTGGAAGAATTGCTAGAGATATTGGAACGTGAAGCCACCAATCTTTCTCCTGTTCCGCTAGAAGAAACGTATATTTTTACAGTTTTAAAGGCACTCAGATTCCCTCCTGAAGGAGATGCCACAGAGATTTTCGCGTCTGAAATTCTTACGTCTTTAATCTTTGCATTGTTATTTCCTCCGAACCATGTCTGTACATTGGTAGCTGTTGCAGTGGAAGAAACTTCTTTATCTGCAGGAACTCCCGTAGATACCAAAACATTAGTTGTGTATGGAAATGTATTCTGAACCAATGACTGTACGGTTCCGCAACTTACAAGTACAGCTGAGGCAGCCATTGCTGTTAGAACTATATTTTTCATAATTTAAAATTTTAAACTTCAGAGTTTAGTTTACAGAAATTGTACCAAATTGATTAAATATTATTCAACCGTTACTGTGAAACTTCCTTTGGTATTTCCTGAAGCCATATTACTTTTTCCGATAATCAGCCACACTTCACCTTGTCCGGGAGTATCATAAGTAATTTCTCTTCCAAAAGGTCCGTCATAGTTTCCGTTAGGAAGCCTGATTTGATTGAAACGAATATTAAAATCTTTCTCTTTTGTTGAAATTTTCGCTTTAATATTGGGACGGTCGTAACGGGTCAGCTTTAAGACTAAATCCTGATCATCTTTCGTAAACTCTTCTCCAATTGTAAAAGGGAGCTGGTTAGCATCCGCCGTTCTTATAATCTGACCATCTTTTTCATTTCTCATTACCCCTTTGCGTAAAACTTCCTTAGTGACCGGAGCATTGTTAATAATTGAATCTTTTTTTCTTAATGCTGCAGAATCTGCTTTTACTACAGAATCCGGCATTTCTGTTACCACTGTAGAATCTTTCTCCGGAACGTTTGCCACAGCAGGTTCTTTTTTACAGGCAACAATAATCAAAGGAATTAACAATAGGCTTTTTTTCATAATATTAATTTTAAAAGTGGATCAACATTTATTATGCTGAGCTCATTTAAATGCTAAAATTGTTCCATTCCGTTTAATGATTTATCTTCTGGCTGCAATTCTTTTTCATTATTGATTCCTGCCCATTTAAATGTAAAGTACATAAAGTTGAGCATAATTCCCATCAAAAGGGTGACGCCCCATGTTTTGGTATATTCCATGGGATAGATGAATCTTACCACAATATCTGAGAACAGACCAAAAGGATTGTTGAGTACATCCCAGCTGTTCCATCTCAAAAATCGGCCAAGATAAACCCCAAAGCTGCTCATGAAAAGGAAAAGCACAGTTACTCCATTGATAATATTTGTTTTTCCATAATCAGAAAGTCGTTTTTCAATATCATTAAGACTTATAAAACCACAGATCAGCCCCGTCCATGCATAGGAAAGAATCACAATCAGGTCATACCAGATTGGTATGCCATTTCTTGCTCTGAGATGAAAAAGATCCGTAAGAATGTAGGGAGAATTGGGGAAGAACAATATCCAGACTACTATAATAAAGATGAGTGAAATTGTACTTCTGATCCTAAAAGCAAGAATGAATGAACTTAATAATAAAGGAATCCACGCCAGAAAAAGATTCCAGTTGAGAAACAAAAATACTTTTGTATCACTGATATAATATCTGAAAGCAGAGAGACTGAAACAGAATATAGTCATCATTATCAACAATGCATTAATTTTAAATCCTGAGGATTCAATAAGGTTTTTCATGATCTTCTATATTTATGGTCTGATAATACAAAATCTTTAAAAGGAAGGTTTTGGATCTCTCATTTTTCACTTTATCCTGCAGAGTCTTTTTTAGTTTCTGATCATTTTTTTCATCTGCATATTTCAGGAGTGCTTTTTCACTGAAGCTAATAGAAGTTCGGTGATAATTAACCGCAAAATCTTTTCGTTTCATATTCTGGGAAGTGATAAAACCACCCCAGTTGAAATAGCTGCATACAAGAACGGTTGCATAAAAATACCAGATCATTGTATTAACAAGGAAAATGTTTCTTTTTTGCTTTTGAATTTTAATATAAGTCAAAACCAGGCCGATCAGTGATAAAAGAAGGAAAGCAAATACACCAAGTCTTTTATAGGTAAATGCATAATAAACAATATACTCATAGTTTTTAAGCGCTGCGGAAACAACAAGAACAGCATTGAGAAAAATCCATATTTTGGCTAATAGTTTCAGTGAACCTGCTTTTGAATCAAAATTAAATCCTGATTTAAAATAAAACATAATCACCAGAATTGCCATGACAATAGACATAATAACTGCGTTTACTCTTTCATGGGTTTCTTCTGAAAGCTGAACAGGTGTTTTTACGGCTTCATAAAACTGTTCATAATTGTAGGTAACAATAAAGAAAATCAATAGAATATTCAGCAAAACAAAAGAGATTACTCCACTCATTCTTTCTGCGTCAAGATCAAGAAAGGAATAAGTAGCTTTGGGAATCCGGGAATCTTTGCGGAAATCGTTATCCAGAACATGATTGTTTTTATAGATTAACTTTTCCACCGCATAATTCCAGTAATTAAAGGCAATAAAGAATCCTAACACAGAGAGACAGAATACCTGCCATAGATTAATATCCAGCTCATAATCTGTGAAAAGGGCTGCAAAATGGTCGCTTCCTGCAGAATATATCCCAAAGAAAACAGAAACCAGCACCAGCGGAATCAAAATGAAAGCCAATGTCTTTTGCCATATTCCTGAAAAGTTTTTCTTAGGCAGCCATTCATCAAAGCTAAAAAAACGACAGAAGGAAGTACAGCTATTCACGATAAAAACCGGAATTAAAAAGAGGATCTTCAGTCTTCTGTTCTTTGATTTGTATCCCAGCAAAAGCAGCGAACTCATCACAGCAATAAATGATGTAAAATCTCCAAACCAGGCAAATGCAATACTGGAAAGAATACTTGTTGCAAAAAGAACATAAAATATTCCTGTTTTATTTTTTGCAGGTGTCCTGAAAAGGGTTAATGCTGCGTAGACTATTCCCAAGATTCCAAGGTTTAGCCCTACATCCTGTTCATAAAAGACGATAACAAAGAGAATGGCTGTAAGAAATATATAATGATGTGTTTTCATGAGGTTAATTATTTAAAGATTTAAAAGGTTGAAAGATCTGAGAGATTTGAAAGAAATTCAAAGTATAAAACGAGGTAGATTAAAGCAACAGGAACATTGAGCAACAGAAGAAGTACAGAGTTTCCGTTCCTTTTCTTTCCGGAAATATCACTCAGATATTCCATCAATTCATATAAAATGATTAACAGATTCACTACTGCCGCGATCACCACATAGTAAAATCCGAATATCACGAGAAATTCAGCTTTTGTAATCCAAAATAAAAGCAGTAATAAGGTACCCAGCAAAAAGGAAATCAGAAACGTTTTTGCTCCCAGCGGACTGAATTTTATTTTTCTCATCATCTTTAAATTTTAATGGAGGATGGCTGTTTCTTTTTGTTGAATGAAGTCTTTCACATGTTCATAATTCTGCCATAGCAGTCCTTCAAAGTCCCAGTGATGAAAGGTTCTCATATTTTGTCCTTTTTTATATGCTTTGATATAAATTTTCACATATTCAGGAAGAATAATTGTTCCTAATACGATTGCGGCCAGAAGGTGCGCATTGAGTTTACCGTTTCCAAGCAACAGATACTGCATGGCAATTTCATCTTCAAAGTTGGTTCCGCAGCCGGTAATCAGATGGTGTACGTCATGATTTTCCATTTTGGGGATCATTGAAAAGCCATGTTTCCTGTAAAACTCTCCCAGTTTCCGGCCTAATGAATCTTCCTGAAATTCCAGCAGTTGCTTTTCATTGAGCTGCCACTGTCTTTTTTTCTTTTTAAAATATTTTCTGTATAATTTTTGCGTTTTATTGTACACAAAAAGCAGAAACTGAACGCGTATTTTTTTCATAATAGTATTGATATATTTATGAATGTTAATCGAAAAGGCTAAGACCTATAATAGTGTAAGTGTATGCGATGGGAATATTGGCTGTCAAAATGAATATGCCTATCATACATTCTTTAAATTTTGACGTATTTACAATACCATATGTCAAAAGTCCCAGTATACATAATAAGTTCACAGGCACTCCAAAAATGATTAGCAAATAGCCTGCACCGGCAAACCAGTCATTTTTTGTAATAAGTGCTCCTAAAAGACAGAGAGTTCCCACTGAAAAAAATACTCCGAATACGGCCTTACTTAGATTTATTATTTTTGAATCTTTCATCATTATTAAGTTTGAGTTAAGGTGAAAACAGTAATTTCCGGACGTACCATAAATCTTATCTGGAAAGAATGTCCTATAGCCCGATTGATGTAAAGCATTCTTCCATCTTCCAGATCTATTTCTCCCGACACATATTTTTTATTTTTTACAGGAAGAACCGGAGTAATAATACCGGGAATCCGACATTGCCCGCCATGAGTATGTCCGCTTAAAATCCATCCCTGATAGCTGTTCCAAATATCCAGATCACAGGCGTCTGGGTTGTGGCACAATACAATATTGGCTTTTGAGGAGTCATATTCACTCATCACATTTAAGGAATAGAAATTAGGCGACCAAAGGTCTTCAAGTCCTATAAAATTCAGTCCATGGATTTCCTCCTGAGCATTTCTCAGCACTGTAATACCTCTGTCTTTAAGAATTTCACAGATACTATCTGAGCATTCTATATCTTTCCAATTTTCACCATAATCATGGTTACCGAGGATTCCAAAAGTGCCTGACGTTCCCAAAACACAATTTTCCATTACAGTTTCAAGTGCTTTTTGTTCTTCTGGTGTTCCCTTGTTTACATAATCGCCAGTATACACTACAAAATCCGGCTTAAACTGTTGGGCTTTCTGAAAAGATTCAATCAGAAAATTCCAGTCGAAACGATTTCCCACATGCAGATCTGAAATCTGCATCAATTTCTTTCCTTCAAGAATCTTTGGCAAGTTTTTAACAGGAAGTTTTCTTTGTACAAATTCCACCCAAAAAGGTTCTATCTGCCACGAATACAATGCCGGGAAAGCACCTGCCAATGAAAGATAAGCTAGTCTTTTAATGAACTCTTTTCTAGTCATATTAAATACTGAATAAATCCGGCTTTAGCTTCCCGCAAACGGGCTTCCGAAAATCCCTACCGCCAGCTCGGCCCAGATCAAAGCAAGAGCCAGCAAAATAAAAATGCAGATCAGGACTTTGTGGCTTTGCTTTTTGATTTTATTTCGGACCAGGTTAATGAGAAAAGCTGCTGTAAAAAGTAAAGCTCCGGCTATCAGAAAATCTGAAGCTGACCAGTTTACTTCTTTAGAAAATAGATTTCCAGCCAAAGGAATACTGAGTAAAGCCAATGGAAGGACATAAATTGCGAGTGTTTTTTGTTTTTGTGTCATCATTTAATTTAATTTTACAATATAAAGTACTTTGTAATTCAAAGTTAATTTTTAAAAAAATATAAGACTATCGTCCCAATAATTTTTCAAGAGCATCCAAATGTTCGGTAAATGCCTGTCTTCCGCTTTGTGTAACGCGATAAGAGGTTTTAGGCTTCTTCCCGACAAATTCTTTTTTCACTTCTATATAACCAGCTTTCTCCAGAGCATTGCTATGGCTTGCAAGATTTCCGTCTGTAATTTCGAGCAGGCTTTTCATTTCAGAAAAATCAACCCAGTCGTTGACCATAAGAACGGACATAATCCCCAGTCTTACACGGCTTTCGAATTCTTTATTGAGCTGATTTATTTTGATCATTTTACTTTTTCTTATTTATTCTGCAGTCATTACCAAAGGCAATACTTATGCTAATTTTGCTATTGAATAGCAAAATTATATCCTCATCCATTATTTATATTTCTTATGCATGATCAATCCATAAACGATATGCAAAACTCCAAAACCAATAGCCCAGAACAGCAATCCCCATCCTAAAAAGAACAAAGAAACAAGTCCTAAAATAATTTCTAGATATCCTAAATACTTTACATCCGTTAATGTATATCGTTCTGCTGCTACCAGAGCCAATCCATAAAAAATAAGTGTAGCCGGAGCAATGAAAACAAAAAGATGATGATAAAGTAGAGCGAGACAAAAGACACCGCCTGCTACCAAAGGCACTGCAAAGGTAAACAAAAGTCTTTTTGTTATGGCATCCCAGATCTTCAAACCTTTCTTTTTGCTTTTATGGGCGGTAAAAATATAACCGCTAAGGACTGCAACAACCAAAATAATAGATCCAATCAGGACAAGTTCTTTCACTAAGGAAGGGCCTAAAATATTTCTGTCTCCATCAAAATAGCTGATTCCTTCTCTCTGAAAGACAAAATACACATATACAGCTCCAATAATTGCCGCTAACCCGGCCACAACTCCGGATAAGCCACTTAAAGAAATAAATCTGGAAGACCGTTCCATCATAGAACGAATGTGGGATAAGTCTTCGTGATAGTTTTTTGAACTCATAAAAAGAACTTTGAATTACAAAGTTAAAAATTATTTTCAATTCGCCAAGTTTTTATTTAAAATTTTGGAAATAATTTTTTGTTAAAAATCTCATCTTTGTGGTTACTTCTAGAAATAAAAAGAGAACCAAGCCATAGCCGGGTTCTCCATAATATATTAAAATTTGTACGTGTTATAATGGATTCTGAACAATCAATGGGTTAGCATTAATTTCAGTTCTTGGAATCAGGAATTCCCAACGTAGATCTGTATTAGCAACTGTCATTACGTTATTAGTAACTACAGAAGAATGATTGGCACCTGTTCTATCTAAGCCTTGATTTAATCTTTTCAGATCCAGGAATCTAAAACCTTCACCCCAAAATTCAAGCCTTCTACTGTTAAGAATTTCAGTGATATAAGCTGCTCCTGTTGTTGTAGCACCAGGATAAGAAGGATTTCTGTTTTTTGCAAATACATCAAAAACTGCTTTAGAACCAGCTTCGTTTCCTAATCTTGCTAAAGCTTCCGCTTCAATAAGATACATTTCTGCAGATCTCATATAAGGCACATCTACCCTGCTGTCTGCCTGGCTTGCTGCAAGGAACTTCTGTCCTGTATATGGAAATTTAGAATAGGTAGAAGGTAAACCAAGAGAATTATGGGCACCTGTTGGGTCAAAGTTTTTAGTTCTTATATCCGTGGATGGAAATGAAAGGAATAATTTACTGTTAATCGCTTTTGGAGCTTGACGAATATTAGTTGAGTTAAAGTTCCTTGACATATATGCTCCAAAATTTGAGAACGTATCTCCCTGATCCGCTATAATTGTAGCTCCCCACATCCATTCACCATTGCCTGCCAAATTATTAAAGCCTGCAGTATAAGTCGCATTATCCATCAATGGAAATCCTGTACGAGCGGATTGGGCCGCAGTTACTGCAGCTGCATAATTACCTTGCGTTAATGCTATTCTAGCTTTTAGTCCTAAAATCACTTTATCATTAAAATGAGATTTTGTAGCTCTTGTACTTCCAAGTCTGGCTGCAGCCTCATCAAGGTCTTTATTGATCTGAGTATATACTTCTTCTACCGTATTTCTTGCCAGAGGCACTTCATTAGCCAACAATCTGATCGGAACGCCAAGCTGAGTATTGTTCGTACCCGGCACATATCTTTTACCATAAATCTGAACCAGCATATAATAACAGAACGCTCTGAATGCATATGCTTCACCAATGGCTGTTTTAATAGTAGCTGCATCAGCTGCAGTAGATGCAGGAACTGATGGACCATTAGCAATAACCATATTTGCGTTTCTGATCAATGCATAATAAAACTGGTAAGGATAAAGATCATTGGAAGCATTATCATTTACCTGATCCTGCCATCTTACAGCTGAGACATACCAGCCATTTCCTGTAGATGGAAAAACAAGGTCATCTGCTAAAGCATCCATTATAATCATGATTCCGCCCTGACCATTCTGTCCTTGATCACTTTGTCTGTAATACATATCTCTATGCATCCCATTTACAATAGCCATAAGGTTGGCAGCACTTGAATAAGCCGCGTCCTCAGAGGCCGCAGTTGTAGGATCCGTTTCAAGATAATCACTCTCACATGAAACCGTTCCTGTAAAGACTGAAAGAACAACAGCCCATTTTATATATTGTTTTGCGATATTTTTCATTACTTAATTATTTAAAAAGATACATTAAATCCTATTGTTACTACTCTCGCCGGTGTATATCTGTTTGACGCAGTACCATTGAATGCCTGAGCAGGCTCCAATCCTTTTCTTGCTGTTTTGCTCCATAAGTTTTCACCTGAAACAAGGATTCTTAATCCTGAAACTCCCAGCTGAGATAAAGTTTCCGGAGTAAAGCTGTAACTTAAAGTAGCTTGTCTAAATGTAAGAAAATCTGAGCTTACCAGCCATCTTGATGAAGCAGCATTAGAACTTGTATATGTTGAAGAATTCAATGCCGGAATATCTGTGATTTGCCCAGGTGTTGTCCATCTGTCCAGAATATCAGTACTTAAAGCTCCTCCCTGTGAGTAACTAGACATCAAAGCAGCATAGTTGGAGTCATACGTTTTTCCACCTAACTGATAGGTAAACATTGCTGATAGTGACCATTGTTTATAGGTAATTGTAGTTCCAAAACTTCCAAACAAGTCAGGAATTGCTGTGCCAGAATAGTCATATTTTGCTTTATTGAAGTTGGTAGTAACTTTTTGTCCATTCACCGTTCTGATATCGGCAGCTGTTGTATTAGCATAAGCATCAGCAACCAGGAATAAAGGTGAACCATCCGCAGGATCTACCCCATACCATTGTCTTAACCAATAATCATACACTGAGTGTCCTACAGAAATTTTCTTAGTTCCATTGATAATTTCCGTTATCCCATTGGAAAGTTCTGTAATCTGATTTTTAAGTGTAGATGCATTGGCATTAATATTCCAGGTAAAATTTTGATTTTTAATGACATCTGCATTAATACTGAATTCAAATCCCCGGTTATACATAGTTCCTACATTTCGGCTAATTGTATTATCGGGAACACCTGAAGAAACCGGAACCGGAACCGGGAAAATCAGATCTTCAGTCACTCTGTTATAATATTCTAGAGACCCTGTAATTCTATTATTTAAAAAGCCAAAATCAATTCCTACATCTGTTTGTTTATTAGCTTCCCAGGTAATGGTAGGATCAGCCAAAAAGCCAAATAAGATCCCAGGCTCCTGGGCATTATTATATCCTAAAGTATATGTACTTTTATACATATAATAACTGTCTGTTCTGTCATTTCCTACTTCACCATATGATCCTCTCAATTTCAATTCACTGATAAGATTAGAATTACTTAAGAATTCTTCTCCTTTCAGCCTCCATCCTGCACCAATGGACCAGAATGAATCCCATCTTACATCTTTAGCAAATCTGGACGAACCGTCCCAACGGATAGATCCTGAAAGTAAGTATTTTGATTTGTAATCATAATTCAATCTTGAAAACACCCCTTCTTTTCTGTAGTTGTCTGTACGTGAAGTAAGTGATGATGGAGTCACAAAGTTGACCAACTCATCATTATCATCTACAATCTGACCTTTTTTATACCCATATAGGTACTCGTACATAAATTTATAGTTTTCATGCCCTAAAAGGAATTCAAAATTATGATCTCCAAATTTTCTTTTATAATTCAGGAGCTGATTCCATGTAAAGGTTTGTTCTGTAAAACTATATTTTTCTGCTGAGCCTCCTGGAGCTGCATCACCAATAATTTTATTTCCGTAGGTACTTCTTCTGTTATTTCTGATATCATACCCTACATTAGTAGACAAAGTAAGATAAGGGTCTACTTTGATTTCAGCATAGCCTCTGGAAATAATATAATAGTTTTTAGATAGATCCTTATTTAAAAGGGTTTCCTGAATTACGTTTCTTCCAGCTGCTGCATCGGCACCTCTGGCACTTCCAGCATCATAGACTATGTTCCCATCATTGTCATAAAGAGTAGCAAAAGTATTAGGATCATGAGCATAAGGACTGTAAATAGGTCCCATTGTTCTTGTCCATCTGTATGGGTTGATATAAGCAGAATTATTATCTACACCTTCTACCGAGTTATTTCCGTTAGAAGATACTCCACTGATACTACTTCCTAATTTCAACCAGCTTTTAACCTGAGAATCTACTTTTAATCTTGCCGTAAATCTTTCAAAATCTGATTTGATAAGATATCCGGTTTCGTTGGTATATCCTACGGAAGAAAAATAGGTTGTTGTATTACTTCCTCCACTGTAATTTAATTCATAATTCTGTCTGAATCCGGTATTCATCAATGGTTTTTGCCAATCTAGGTCTGTATATTTTAACTGAGCATTTGAGTTCAAAAGTCCATTGACAACTAATTGATTATCCGGAACATTAAAAACATTGGTTTTAAGAACACCTGAAATCAATTGTGCCGTAGCGTAAGCATTGGCATCCGCCAAACTAGTACTTGGTATAGAAGTCATTCTACCATTTCTTATTGATTCCCAAATAAGCGGATAATATTGATAAACATTCACTCTGTCATATTCCGGGATTGATCTTCCTACCGCTCCGGTACTCATACTAAAGTTGAATGCATCTTTTCCTTTTCTACCGGATTTGGTAGTGATCAAAACAACACCATTGGCTGCAGCAGAACCATACAAAGAAGTGGATGCAGCATCTTTCAGGATATTGAATGATGCAATATCATTGGGATTAATTGCTGCTAGAGAACCTGTATATATGGTACCATCTACTACATATAAAGGATTTGTTGTAATACCATAAGAACCTATTCCACGGATCTGAATACTTGGTGAACTTCCAGGCTGACCTGTACCTGTACTTACTTTCACACCGGCACTGGCACCATCCAACGCCTGCCCAATACTTGTTATTGGCCGATCAGCAAATTGTTTCGCTTTTACTTCAGTATTGGAGCCAACCATTGTTTCTCTTTTCTGGCTTCCGTAAGCAACCACCACAATTTCATCAATCTTAGTATCCTGCTGTATGGTGTCGCGCTTAGCCTTTTGGGCTTCTACCATGTGTCCTCCTACGAAGAACAACACTGCAGTACTTAATATTAACTTTACTTTCATATTTAACATATTTTAACAGTATGAACGCAAATATATGTAACAAAAATTAATAAAAGGATAACAAAAAGACAATTAAACAAATTAAATAGAAATAATTCATTATTTTAACCAATAATTCAATATTTATTAAAAATATAAGTTAAAATTTAGCTAATTTAGTTTTTAAAATATCAAACAATTATTTAAAACCTGTTAAAAAAATAAAAACATCAAACTAAAAAGATAGTTTTATTGATACTACAAGACAATTAACTAAAATAATACACAAATAATACAATTTAAAAAACACAATGAAAAATGCTAGATTTTTATTAAAAAAACATTAAAATCTAAGATTTTGATAAAGCATAAAAAAATCCGGAAAAGCAAACGCTTCCCGGATAATGTTTAAATAAAATACTTTTTTAAAACAATTAAAAAATTACTTTGCTCTTAACCTTTCTTTGATGGATTCAATATTTTTCTTAGCTGAGTCCTCAAGAATAAGACTTGCACTCATATGAATTCTTGCCGGCATTAGTTCATTGAAGTGATCTGTTCCTTCCCATGAAACCTTTTTAATTAATGACAAAGCATCACTGCTTCTTGAAGCTAAAGTCTTTAAAAATTTCTCCAGTTTATCATCCATTTCCTGAATACTATCAGAAACAGAATGATAAATATTATGCTGCTCAGCCCATTCTGCAGATCTGAAGTCTGCATCAATGGCCATTGCGGAGAATTGCGACTTCCCTATTTTTCTTTCAACATAAGGCCCAATTACAAAAGGTCCGATTCCAAGGTTGATTTCCGTAAGCGCCAGAGCTGAATCTTTAGTGGCAAAACAATAATCTGCTCCGCAGGCAATTCCAACTCCTCCACCGGTAGTTTTTCCCTGCACTCTTACCACTACAATTTTCCCACAGTTTCTCATTGCATTTAAAACTTTAGCAAAACCTCCGAAAAATTTTGTGGAAGCTTCCAGTTCCTCGATTGCTAAAAGCTCATCAAAACTTGCTCCTGCACAAAACGCTTTCTCACCTGCACTTTTTACTAAAATAGCTTTCACCTCTTCTTTTGCTCCTTCTTCAAGGATAGTTTCTGCCAGTTTTTCTAAAATTGCTCCCGGAAGAGAGTTGCTTTTTGGGGTTCCGAAACTGATTTCGGCAATATTATTTTTAATTTCTGATGCTACAAATTCGCTCATTTTTATTTTTATTGGATTCTTACAAAAATACGAAATACAGCTCGTTCAGAGAAACTTAAAATATAAATTTTCTTTTTGAATAAGCATACTTCAAGATGTTATTACGTAGAAATACGGAGTTTTAAATTTGGTATTTTCTACTCTAGTACCTCCTTGTTATTAATCGTTCCTTTGAACTGAGAATTAACAACCAAAAGGCGGAATCTGAAAAGCCTGTAAAAGAGTAAGAAATCTAAAACTAAAAAAAATATTATCATGGACGAGTACATTGGAATTGTAAAATTATTTGCAGGAAATTTTGCCCCTAGAGGATGGATGTTTTGCGATGGAAGTTTAATAAGCATCTCAAGAAATTCTGCCTTATTCTCTATTTTAGGAACAACTTATGGTGGAGACGGCATCACTACTTTTGCTCTGCCCAACTTAAAAGGGCGTATGGCTTTAGGCGCAGGAAATGTAAATGCCAACGAATATTATCCTTTGGGCGCAGTGTCAGGTACTACACAAAATACACTTTTAGCATCAAACCTTCCAAGCGTAGGGGCAGGGTTTCAGCTTAAAGTAGCGAATAAAAATGCCAATTCATCTACTCCAACGGCCACTTCAACAATTGCTATCTCAGGAACACAGGTGGGAAGAGATTTCAATGCAGTACCTAGTTTTGTGAATAATGCTAACCCTGATACGGTTATTAATAATCAAAGCATTAGCTTCATCGGCCAAAGCCAGCCTGTGAATAATATGCCGCCTTATCTTGGCTTAAATTATATCATTTGTGTGGAAGGTATTTACCCACCAAGGGATTAATAGCCATACAACAACCTAACATTTAAAACAAAAATCATGAAAAGCACTACTTTTTTAGCAATCTGTAGTCTGCTCATTTCAATTTTCTCATTCGGGCAGACCAGTACAGAACAATTTGAGACAGAATCGAACGCAAGTACAAGCTTCACCGATAATGGGGTTATATTCAATATCATTTCCCATACAAGCGTTTTCGATATTCAGGGAAATTTTCCCGGAACTGGCTGGAACGGAACAGCCAATGACAACAGATATATTGATAATTCCAATGATTCTCAATTTCCGCCATCATTTAGTATTAAGACCACGTCTAATCTGTTTAAAGTAAACAGATTCTGGATGTATCTTTCTGCATTGAACCTGGATCTGAATGTGGCAGGAACACTTACTGTAACCGGAAAATTAAGTGGAGTAACAAAATTTACTCAAACAAAAACTACCGGATTTGCTACAAGTTTAGGTACTACAAACGGATTCACTTTGATTGACTTGACCAATTTAAACGGGCAAAACTACTCAAACATTGTGATTGACGAGTTGCAGATCACCGCGAACGGAGCCTTCCGATATGTAGGTTTGGATGCTTTCACCTGGGTAAAAGACAGCAATCTGGTATTGGGAACTTCGGAAGCTAAAAGCACTAAAAAAGACTTGACTGTTTATCCTAATCCAACCAGCGGGCCAATTTCTATCACTACAGAAAAAGCCAGTGAAGCTAAAATCTACAGCCTGGACGGTAAAATGCTGAAGGCTGTACCAACTCAAAAGGGAAATAATGAAATCAATATTTCAGAACTTCCAAAAGGAGTTTACATTATTAAAACAGCAACAGAGTCTACCAAAGTAATTAAGAACTAACTTCAGAAAATTAATCATAAGTTCCACATTCCCATAAAGATTCTAATTCATGAATGACAAATCCCTTTCGACGAAGGGATTTTGTCATTTTATCGGGTCCATTTGTGAAGATGCTCTATCCTTCCGTTTCTATTGAGTAAAGCCTGGAATCTGAGTTTTAACAAAATTTCACGTCCTTCGATAGTTCTTGTAAAAACCAATTCAGATTTCCCTATCATTTTATCCCATAGCTTTTTAAAAAAATCTGCATTTTTTTTATTTTTTGCAAAAATCTCAGGTATTGGATAATACATATCTTTTTTCAGAAACAATAAACTTCTTTTATGTTTCAACAAATACCTTGGATTATCTATTTGTGACACCAACTCATGTAAAGTTTGTATAAACTGAGCATTTTCATACTGACTTCCTCCATCCAGATAACAAAATGCATTTTTATTTTTGTCTGATGAGCTTACAATTCTAAGTTTTTCAATAGAGGTACAGATTACTTTTTGATGAATTAAACCATATAAAATTATTTCAGCCAGGGAACTAAGCTGTCTTCCAACATCTTTACATCTTAAATATTGTTTTGTAGATCTGTATAGTTTCCCACCATATACAGCAACACCTGCAATTCCAAATAAGCCAACCAGCAGTGAAAAACTTTTTACAGATTTAATTTCATCAATATTCCGGAGAAGTCCCATCATAAGATCCTGACAGAATAACAATATGGAAGAAACTATTATCTTCGCAAAACTTCCACTCATTTTACCCAAATAATCCATCCGCATTTTCTCCATACCTGCCATATTGACTGACTGAGGGGACTTCTATTTCTTCTACCAAAACATTTCCTTTATCAAGGGCTGTTTTCCATCGCTGAGCAAGGGCAGTTCTATTTTTTGCCCATGCAAAAAATATCTGATTGATTTTTGGTAATTCTTCTTTACGTTCTATCGTTTTAATATTCAGCCGTTCAAAATTATTTTCTATGGTAGCCTCATCCTTGTAGGAAATCCCTACAAAGGTTTTAAATCTTTTCTGGATATTACTGAAGTCCTGTCCTCCATTGATATCATGAGAATCAAAACATACCATGTGCCAGATATTTCCAGTTTTGTTTACATTATCTTTATCTGTTCTTATCACTCTTCCCCTCATCTGATTAGAGAGTACAAAAGAACTTACAAAACTAGCCAGCACAAGGCTGTTGATTTTGGGAGCATCCCAACCTTCTCCCAACAAAGACTTGGTTCCAATTAAGATCTGGATTCCTCCACATTGAAAAATCTCGGTTATTATTTGTACCACGTCATGTTTTATCTGATCTGAGAGACTGATTATCAAATAATCCTGATCATAGTACAAAGGAGAAAAAGACACTCCCGAAATACTTTTCCTGAAACAAAATTGCTCAAACATATCTTTAGCACTCACTGGAATGATAACCAAACTGCCTGTAAGAATTCCGATCTTTTTATGCTGGAAATTTTCTCTTCTTAATTTTTCAAATATTGGAACGGCTCCTATTTTATCGAGGTTTAATGTATTCTGAGTTTCAGTAACCAAATATTCTTTTCTTATAAAGTCTGTAAGGATTACCATTCTGAGATCTTCTTTAAGAACTGAAAATTCAAAATCTGCAATTTCTTTTATCCCCTGAAGTTTTCCAATACTTGAGTTAAGAATCTGATTAACATTTTTACTATTATAAAAACTGACTGTCCTCTGCTCAAGAAATCCTGCTCTTCTGAGTCTGTTGCCAAGGTCTGTCCGATGTTCTTCATATTTTTTAAAATTAACTTCATCCAGTACGAGGTAAAAATCAAGAAGCTCTTCCATCCAGAAGAAATCGAACCCGGGAACATATTTTTGCTGGTCTCCAATGATATTAAAATGAATATCCGAAATCTCTTTTCCTCTGAAATGAAGATAAACAAGCCCGGAGGTATAAGATGATATATTTTCATAAATCCATTCCAGATGTACAGCAGGGTTCAGATAAACAGGATGTAGCTCAAGGGCTTCCAGTAGCGTATCATCATTTTGAACTTCTTCAAAAAACATGGCAGCCTGATGGTGATGATATTCAATTTTTTTCTCTTCCTCTTTTGAAGGTGAAGTAAAATAAACCAAATCCTGATGAGGGCAAAGATCTCCTTCAATCATCAATTCAGGAACAGAAATTTCTACATCAATAGGACCATTTAACTGAATATATTTTTGCCATTCGGCACCGGAGACATCAAAAGGAGGGGTTGCAGTGAGAGCAACTATGGTAGGACTAATTCTATTTTTCAATTCCAATAGACTTCTCCACCATGCATTTTTCAAATGATGCGCTTCATCCAGAATAAGAGTGCCTACTTTTTGCTTCTCGAGCTTTTTAATAATTTCCGCAACTGAGATTCTTGAAGATTTTTTTATCTGATCTTCGTCGTCTTCATCAGTTCCATAAGCAGAGTGAATTCCCTGATAAGTTGTAACAGTTATAATTCCTGGATTTTTAATGTCAGAAGATATCCATTCAGGGATATTTTCCGTATCCAGAAAGAGTTCACAAAACCTCTGAATCCATTGGTTCTTGATGGCTAAGGTAGGAGCAACAATCAATGCAGGCTTATCAAGTCTCAGCATTATTTCTAATCCCAAAACCGTTTTCCCAGAACCTGGAGGAGCAGAAATATGGAGATGACCATTCTTTAAATGCTCATTCATGTTGTCTAAAATTTTCTTCTGATAAGTTCGCCAGCGGTATTTAAAAGTTGCCTTTTCAGGAAAAACATTCATAAGCACAATTTAATAAAAAACCAGATAAACAATAATAGAAAATTATAGGTTCTGAATATTTCATCCTTTTAATGATATAATATACTTATCTATATAAATCTGTTTTTCTTTGGATTTATACTATTGGATATAGCGTGGATGCTCCAGAACTGTCATTTTATCAAACAGTTTTGCTTCTTTGTTTAGTTTTGAAATAAAACCGGCATTCTTTTTACCAAGAATAAAAACTTCTGATACATCAAGATTGAGACTGATATGTTTCTTCAAAGATTCAATCATAAAATCCTTTACAGCTTCGAATAATTTTTTATCGTCATAATAATTAGCATTAAGCCAGCCATTTTTTGTTTTTCTAACGATAGCCAGTGGAAATGGAGAATTGATATAAATATCTTTATAGAAAAGATCAGCACCTCCATAGTTTTCAATCATATCATAGATGAAAACGGAAGAAATTTCATGAGTATGGGCAGATTCCATTTTGATTCCGCAGACACTTTCCAATCTTTTTGTATCGGTAAACGGGACTCCGGTTACTCCAGCTCCATGACGGCCTGGATTGATTCCGATAATAAATTTTCTTCGGGATGAATCATTATAATATTTATGATAAAACGTCTGCATTACCATTAATGTTTCAGGGTTTTCCAGATACGGATTCAGAACATCAAAACCTTCAGGTAAATTTCCTGTATAACTCAGGTTTTCATTGAACTTTATAACATGGTCTGCAAAAGTTTTGCTCATAAAATCATTTTCTATTGTAAATAAACAACATTCCCATTTGCACTATCCATGTCAAGGTTTAAAACCTTGACATGGATAAAATCTATCAAAAAATCCCTTTCATTTGATGAAAGGGACTCTAAATTTATATTTTATTTTGAATTAAATCAATCCAAATTGTTGGAAGTGGTGTGTAAAATGCTTTTTGTGCATCAGTTCCCACATTTCTTTATTCAGTTTTCCGAAAACGTAATTCATGTGTTCTGCCTGTGGATTTTCTTTGTAATAAATCACAAATTTCTTCAGGTTATCCATGAATGACAGTTTTGCAGCTTCCAGGTTTTTGTGTCTTGGTTCAGGAAGTGAACCATCCTGCGGAAGGAACGGAGCGGTGAATTCTTTTGGCATTGCTCTGTGGTTGTATAGTGAGTCCTGCCATTTTTCAAGATGTTCCTCCGGGGTGAAGCATTTATCTGCTTCAGGCTCTCCAAAACTTACCAATAAAGCCTGCTCAAGATGTTCTATCATCTGCTGCGGAGACATTTTTCCCCAAAGTGCAGCAGTATTTTCCGTTAAACTGTTTACTATTTTCTGAACATTTTTCACATTCAGGTCGATGAAAGGTGATTGTTTTGCGACCAATGTTAAGATTGTTGCCACGCAAACCACCTCATCCCTTTGGTTTACAACCTCAACCAGCCACTTTACAACACCGGAAGGAATGTTTCTCCCCTTTACTCCTCTGTTGATTTTTTCTTTTGCTGTTAAATACACTGTGATGGTATCTCCGGCGTATACAGGTTTGAAGAAACTGCAGTCTTCTAATCCGTAATTGGCAATAACAGGTCCTTTTTTACCAGAAACAAATAATCCTGCTGCTGCTGAAAGGATGAAATATCCGTGAGCAACTGTTTTATCAAAAATAGTACCTGTTAAACTTGTAGCGTCTGTATGGGCATAGAAATGGTCCCATGAAACATTGGAAAAGTTGACGATATCTGCATCAGTAACTGTTCTTCCTGCTGTTTCTAAGGAGTCTCCTACTTCCACTTCCTCAAAATATTTCTGGAAAGGATGCTTGTCTGAGAATTTTTTCTCTGCTCCCTGCTGATAAATCTTAGTGATTGCTTTCAGTACATCCGGAGATCCCTGGATTGCTGTTTTCTGTAGGAAGAAATGAAGACCGCTCAGTCCGCCCATTTCCTCACCGCCACCTGCTCTACCAGGACCTCCGTGCATCAGTGTCGGAAGTGGAGAACCATGACCAGTGCTTTCCTTGGCATTATCTCTGTTCAGGACAAAGATTCTTCCGTGCTGGGAAGCCATTTTCCATGAAGTTTCAGCGATAAAGTTCTCGTCATGAGAAACAATAGATCCCACTAAACTTCCTTTTCCTCTTTTTGCCAATGCAGCAGCTTCCTCAGCATCTTTATACGGCATTAATGTAGATACCGGTCCGAAAGCTTCTACATCGTGGGAGATATTTTTTTCGAAAGGCTTGTCGTTCAGGAATAGTTTCGGACTCATAAATGCTCCATTTTCGTAGTTAGCATCTACCAGTTCATGTTTCCCGTCATAGACAAGTTCTGTTTCTGATTTTAATAGATTTACTTTTCTCAGAACTTCTTCGTACTGCTGTCTTCCTACCAAAGATCCCATTTTGGTTTCCCTGCTTAATGGGTTTCCGATTTTCGTCTGATCCAAAGCTTTAGACAAAGCATTCTGAACGTCACCAATTAAGTGTTCGGGAACGATAATTCTTCTGATAGCCGTACATTTCTGCCCTGCTTTTGTCGTCATTTCGTTACGAACTTCTTTGATGAATAAATCGAATTCAGGAGTTCCCGGTTTGGCTTCCAATCCAAGGATAGAACAGTTCAGTGAATCTGCTTCCATATTGAAACGAACGGCATTTCCTGCGATAGATGGCAGTGATTTTAATTTTCTACCTGTGTGAGCAGAACCGGTAAATAAAACAGAGTCTCCATCCTGTACATAATCTAAAATATTTTCTGGTTCTCCGCAAACTAACTGCACAGCACCTTCAGGCAATATTCCACTTTCAATCATATCCTGAAATACCGCATTGGTAAGATAAGATCCGAAAGGAGATGGTTTTACAATAGAAGGAACACCAGCTAATAAGGAGGTGGATAATTTTTCCAACATACCCCACACCGGAAAGTTGTAAGCGTTGATCTGTACAGAAACCCCTTCACTTGGTGTTAAAATATGAGTCCCCAGGAAAGTTCCGTTAGCGGAGATCTTCTGAGTGTCTCCATCTACCCAGAATGAAGTATTAGGAAGCATTCTTTTTGCCAATCCGGAATAGGTAAAGAAAGTTCCGAAACCTCCTTCAATATCCACCCATGAATCCACATGGGTAGCCCCTGTTTTGTATGATAAGTCGTAGTATTTTTTCTTTCTTTCCAGTAAATAAAGTGCTACTTTTTTCAGCATTTCTCCACGATCATAGAAAGTCATTGAAGAAAGGTTTTTGTATCCTACAGTTCTTCCGTAGTCAAGAGCCTGTTCAAAATTAAGTCCTTCTGTATCGGAAACAGCTACCTGTTCCCCTGTAACGGCATTGTACAAAGGGATTCCGCTTCCGGTACCTTCTACCCATTGTCCGTAGATATAGTTTTTTAACTTTTCCATATAGTTTTTTACTTTTTGCTTAGATTAATCTTTTTAATAAAGTTTCTAATAATCAAATAAGGGATAAAAAGCGCCAGCCAGCCATCTAAAATGATGACAATTTCAACAAATAAATTATAGAAATAATCTTTACGCTCTAGCTTAGCAATTACCTCATCTGATTCAACATGTTCCAAAGCATCTGAAATTCCTATTGATTCTTTTACAAAGTGAAAACCTAACGTATTCACAATGATGATCGTAATCAATACTAGAATCCAATATTTTTTCAGAATCTTTATCAATTGAAACTGATTTATTTCGGTTCCTGATAGGGAAACATTTTCACTAATCCTTCATATAAACTTCTGTGAAGAATGGTTGCATGATTGTCTGTTTCCATCATTTTATACTCTAATGTCCAGTTTTTCTTTCCTGTCTTTTTCAAAATACTGTAGAAAGCCTCAGCTTCTTTTATCATTATCTGATGTTCTCCTTTTCCTACAGAGACATAAACAAACTTTTTCGTATCCGGAGATTTTGAAAGCAGTTGGGAAGCCTGTTTTAAAAGGCTTTCATTATCCCACCATAAGCTTGGACTGATGATAAAATAGTTATTGAACATTTCCGGTTTTTTCAAAAGGATTTCTGTTGCCAGAAGCCCTCCCAAAGACTGACCGAAAAGGTACTTATCCGTTGTTTTAAACTGACTTTCCACGTAAGGTTTTAATTCTTTTTCAAGGAATTCAATAAACTTATCAGAATGCCCTGTTGTAGGATAATCTTTCTGCAAGTCTTTTAAATCCGTATGAAAGGTATAATCTCTTTTTCTGTCTATATTAGCAACTCCCACCACAATGGTTTCCGGCATGGAATACATCAGATTAAAGAATTGTATTAACCCTGTCACGTGAATAAAATCTTCGTTCATGCTTCCATCTAACAAATAGATCACCGGGTATGATTTTGTTTTATCAAATCCTTGTGGAAGATAAATATTCAGCGTTCTGTCTTCATTTAAGGTTTTGGACTTAATGGTCCTCACTTCTCCTATTGTAAGCGGTTTTGATGTAACCGTCTGTGCTGAGAGCGTACACCCCACCGTAAACATCATGCTGCATGCAAGCGCAATTTTTTTAATCATATTTAATTTTTTAACCCTAACGGTTTTTAAAAACCAGTTAGGGTTGATTATTAGCAATTATTCAAAATTTAAAAATCACATTCAACAGTCGACTTATGATAATTTCTAAAAATTTCTAGCGAATCAAAATACTGCATGATTTCCTTTCTATTCAATTTACTTTCTTTTTCAGGATTTACATATGAATTATATGAAGAATTCTTCCATTGATCAATTTTATTTACAAATCCGTGATTAATCGGATTATTATGGATGTAATGGAGAACTTTCAATAAATATTTCTCATCTGATATTTTCTTTCGTTTTACCGCATTCAGAAAAAGAGCCCCTTTTCTATTATATTTTTTGTTATAAGCTTTAGCATAAGCATTCAATAAATTACCAAAATGCTTCATTAAAAACTGATGCTCATTTTCAATACTCGCATCATTAAAATCCTTAAATCTCAATAAAAAATGAAAATGATTAGGTAATAAACAATAGGCATAGATATCAGCGACCGGAAGAATATATTTTTCTACCTTTTCCAGAAAAAAATGATAATTTGATGGCACACGAAAAATAACTTCAGTCCCGTTTACATGAGAGAAAACGTGATATACACCTTCAAATTCAAAATTTTCTGTATTAATCATTTTAAATCTGGTATTTTAAATTTTAAACCAAACGGGTTTTAAAAACCCGTTTGGTTTAATGATCAACAATTATTAAAAATAAGTTATACTATTATTTTATATCATCCCAGATGCTGTAATCCACAATTTTGGTTGGGATCTGCTGAATATATTCCGTAAAAGGCTCACAAGGCAGAATAGCTTCTTTTCCTTCTCTTGCCAGCTCCTGATATAATTTTGTTCCTTCTGTTTTCCAGTGAATCATTTCGTCAGAAACATCACGGATAATCTTTGCAGGGCTTCCTACCACCAGTTTTCTTGGTTCACATCTGAAATTGGCTGGTACAAAAGCGAGTGCTCCGACAATACTTTCATCACCGATATAAGCTTTGTCCATTACCACAGAATTCATTCCGATCAGACAGTTTTTTCCAATGTGTCCGGAATGGATGATTGCTCCATGTCCGATGTGTGCGGATTCTTCCAATATGGTTTCTATATTCGGGAAAACATGAAGCGTACAGTTTTCCTGTACGTTGGCTCCATCTTTAATAATAATTTTTCCCCAATCGCCTCGAATGACTGCGTTGGGACCGATATATACTTCTTCACCTATTTCTACATTTCCGATAATCACTGCCTGCGGATGAATGTAGGCAGAGGGTTTTATAATGGGACGAATCCCGTGGTATGAGTAGATGTTCATATTTTTTAATTTGAAAATATGAGAATGAGATAATTTGAAAATTAATAATGTCTTTCAACATTTTCAAATTCTCAAATTGACTCACTTTCAAATTCATTATACTTTTTCAATCACCATCGCATACCCCTGTCCGACACCGATACAAAGGGTACACAATGCATATTTTTTATCCTGCTTCTGAAGTTCCATTGCAGCAGAACCTACGATTCTTGCTCCGGAAACTCCCAATGGGTGGCCGATTGCAATTGCACCTCCGTTCGGGTTTATTCTTGCATCATCATCTTTTAACCCTAAGCTTCTTGTTACCGCCAGTGCCTGTGCAGCAAATGCTTCGTTGAGTTCAATGATGTCCATATCTTCCAGAGAAAGGTTTAATCTTTTCAATAGCTTTTGGGTAGCTTCTACAGGTCCGATTCCCATGATTCTTGGCTCAACACCTGCTACGGAAGATCCCAGAATTTTTGCTTTTGGTTTTAAACCATATTTTTTTACAGCTTCTTCACTTGCTAAAATCAAAGCAGCTGCACCATCATTCATTCCTGAAGCATTTCCTGCCGTTACGGTTCCTTCTTTTCTGAAAGCCGGACGAAGTTTTGCCAATCCTTCCATAGATGAGGTTGGTTTAATGAATTCATCTTTTTCAAAAACAATAGGATCGCCTTTTCTCTGAGGAATTTCAACTTTTACAATCTCTTCTGCCAGTCTTCCGCTTTCCTGAGCTTTTGTAGCTTTCTGCTGAGACCAAAGGGCAAATTTATCCTGATCTTCTCTGTTGATCTGGTGAATATCTGCTAAATTTTCTGCAGTTTCTCCCATTCCGTCTACCCCATACATTTCTTTCATTTTTGGGTTGATGAAACGCCATCCAAAAGTAGTATCAAACATCTGGCTGTCTCTACCAAAAGCTGCACTTGGCTTGGACATTACATAAGGAGAACGTGTCATATGTTCTACTCCTCCTGCAATATAAATTTCTCCTTCTCCTGCTGCAATGGAACGGAATGCATTGGCTACCGCCGACATTCCTGAAGCACAAAGTCTGTTGACTGTCTCGCCACCGATTTTGTAAGGAAGACCAGCTAATAAAAGTCCCATTCTTGCAACGTTTCTGTTATCTTCACCTGCCTGATTGGCACATCCGAAAATAACATCCTCAATTTCCTCTACAGGAACTTCAGGATTTCTTGCTACTACTTCTTTGATTACAATAGCGGCTAAATCATCTGCTCTTACTTCTGATAATCCTCCCTGCAGTTTTGAAATGGGAGTTCTGACATAGTCTATGATGTATACGTTGTTCATTTTTATTTGCTTTAGGCTTTAAGCTATATGCAGTAGGCTCTATCAGCTTCAAAAAAGCATACTGCCTATTGCTTCAAGCTTACTGTTTATTATAATTCTGTTACTTTTTTTCCGATTTTGTAGACTGTTCCTACAAATTTTGCAATCAGTTCTTCATTCTGGTTGGTAATTTTAATGTCATAAACAGCCGTTTTTCTGGTTTCATTTACCAAAATGCTTTCTGCTCTGAAAGTATCACCTTCTTTTCCTGCTTTGGTAAAGTTGATGATACAGTTTAACGCAACGGCAGCGTCTCCGGTATTGTTGGAAGAAAATGCCAGCGCAGAGTCTGCAAACGCAAAGGTAACTCCGCCATGAACCGTTTTCAGCCCGTTCAGCATTTCCTTTCTGACTGGCATTTCTATTAAACAGTAATTTTCTTTTACTTCAATCATTTTGATATTCATCCACTGGGAAAAAAAATCCTGATTGAACATATAATCTGCAACTTGTCTTGGGTTCATTTCTATTAATTATATGTTTGTTATTTCTTCATACAGCTCATCGGATAATCTGTCGTAAACACTCATGGTTTTCCCCAGAATGATCTGCTCGTATGAAAGTCTTTCTGAATCTGATGAATTTTCAGAGGGATAGGATGCATTTAGATCAATCCCGTTTTCGTTCGCCAATCTTTTGATCAACTCTTTATATTTTTCATTAAACTTTCCTAATAGCTCAAGCCTTTCCTGCTCATCAACAGAGGAAGCTTCCTGAGTTAAATACTGTTTCTCAATTAAAAGTCTGGTCTCCAGCTCTGCTCTGAATTCATCTATATTCATAATATTAATTTGAAAATTAAATAAATTTGAGAATTTGAAAATGAGAATTTGTTATAATCAATTTTCAAATTGGTATATTTTCAAATTATCTAATTCATTTTACGAAGTAAGGGACTTTGTCTGTATCTTTCTTCCTGATATTCTTCGTAAAGGTTCTGAAGGGTTTCAGAGATTTTCCCATACCCGATTTCTTTCCCCCAGCTTAATAATCCTTTTGGATAGTTGACGCCTTTCTGCATTGCCAGTTCGATATCTTCGTCATTGGCAACCCCTAATCTTTTAGCTTCAACCGCTTCGTTGATCAGCATAGAAATGATTCTTAAAAAGATCTGCTGATAGAGAGCTTCGTCTTTTTGAACTACAGGTTTTTCTGCTCCTTCGCTGTAATCGTAGAACCCTTTTCCTGTTTTTCTGCCGTGAAGTTTGGCTTCAGACATTCTTTGCTGTAATAAAGAGGGCTTGTATTTCGGATCGTAAAAATAATCTTTGTAAACAGTGATTGTTACGGCAAAGTTGACGTCTACTCCAATAAGATCCATCAATTCAAAAGGTCCCATTTTGAAGTTACCCAATGTTTTCATGGCTTCATCCACCTGTTCCGGTGTTGCGATGTTTTCTTCAACAATTCTAAGGCCTTCCCCATAATAAGGTCTGGCAATTCTGTTGACAATGAACCCGGGAATATCTTTAGCAATAACAGGAGTCTTCCCCCATTCTTTCATAAGGTTGTAGATTTTCTCTGCTAATGTTTTTTCTGTTAATAAGGACGGAATGACTTCCACTAAAGGCATCAATGGAGCGGGATTGAAAAAGTGAATTCCGATGAAACGCTCCGGTTTCTTGAGTTCTGCACCAAGAGAGGTGATAGAGATAGATGAGGTATTGGAACTGATGATACAGTTTTCTGAAACATAGTTTTCAAGTTCTGTAAACACCTTCGTTTTAATATCTTTGTTTTCAATAATTGCTTCAATGATTAATTCACAATCCTTGAAATCTTTCAATTCTGTAGCAATGGAAATATTAGCTAAAATTTCAGTCATTTTCTCTGCCGAAATTTTTTGTTTATCCACCAATTTGGTGAGCGTTTTTTCCAAACCAACTGTTGCCGTTTCTACTTGTTTTGCGTTGGCATCATATACCCATACTTTGCATCCGTTCGTTGCGGCTACCTGTGCAATGCCGATTCCCATGGTTCCGGCACCGATAATTCCTACATTCATATTTTAAATTTGAAAATTTGAAAATGAGTTAATTTGAAAATTATTTTAATTTTGAGCTTGAAATAATTTTAGACAGAATTAATAGAATTTCCTTTAAATCAGATAGTAATTTTTCGTTTGGAGATTTCAAATATGGAGACTTTAAACACAGCAAAAGCCAATATTCTATCTCATCAGCTTCTTTGGCGGCAATTTTTAATTTATGAATAAAATCTGCCTTACTTTCTGCATTTTGAGCCTCTCTAACATTGGCTCCAATCGAAGTTCCCGATTTAAAAATTTGATTTGCCAAAGGAAATTTTTTATCCTCGTATAAATCTTCTGAAAATTCAATAATATTGAGTGCGAAATCAAAAGTCTTATTTACAATAATATTTTCTTTGTCATTTCTCATTTTCAAATTCTCAAATTAACTCATTTTCAAATTAATTATCTTCCTTTATAATTAGGTTTTCTTTTCTGTAAAAAGGCATTTACCCCTTCGATGAAGTCTTCTGTTTCTGCGGCTTCCTGCTGAAGATCTCCTTCCAGCTCAAGCTGTTCTTTCAGGGTGTTGTTATAAGAATTGGCAAATGCTTTTTTCGTAAGCTTAATGGCTGCTGTCGGCATGTTTGCCATTCTTTCAAGAATTTCCATAGATTTTGGAACGAATTCTTCTTCACTGAAAACTTCCGCTACAAGACCATAAGATTTAGATTCTTCTGCAGATAATTTTTTACCTGTAAATGCTAAATAATTGGCTAATTGTCTGCCTAAAAGCTTAGGTAAGAAGTATGTTCCTCCTGTATCAGGAATCAAACCGATATTTGAAAATGCCTGAGCAAAATATGCTTTCTCGTTAGCTAAAACGAAGTCAGAGATTAAAGCCAGCATAGCTCCGGCTCCTACTGCCGGGCCGTTTACTAAAGCGATAACCGGTTTTTTGCAACGGGTAACTTCCATTACCAAAGGGTTATAGTAGTCTACCACAATTTTTCTGATAATGTCACGATCATGGTGTTCTTTGCCTGCCACAAAAGCTTCATCCAGATTCTGACCTGAGCAAAACGCTCTTCCTCTTCCGGAAATGGCCACACATCTAACGGTTTCATCTTCGCTGCATTCTTTAACAAAATCTCTAAGATCTGATAAAGCAGGTTTGGTAAGAGCATTCATCGTTTCCGGTTGATTAAGATATGCGATTTTCAGCTTTCCGTCAAAATGCGTTTCAATATCAAGTTGTGTATACATAGTTTTTATTAATTTATTATTTAACAACGCACTAATTTAACAATATAAATTAATGTAACCGTCTAATAATTTAACATTATAACAATTCTTTCGATATGCTTTGCATAGCCGTAAAATTTGTTGCGGATTGGTTGTTTATTCATCAATGACATTTAAAATAATCAAATGGCTCCAGGCAGTCTAAACATTGATAAGAAGCCTTACACAAAGTAGACCCAAATCTGCTGATCTGCCTGGTATGCTCAGAACCGCAACGAGGACATTTTTTCGGTTTTCCGATGTGGTGTTCGTCTGCTCCTTTTTCGGGAGGTGTAATTCCGTAAGCACGGAGTTTTTCTCTTGCTTCATCGGTAAGCCAGTCTGTTGTCCAGATCGGAAACATCTTGGTTACAACTTTTGCTTCCCATCCGTTTTCTTTCATCATTTTGATAATGTCTTCCTCAATGGTAAACATAGCGGGACAGGCGGAATAAGTAGGTGTAATGATCACTTCACAGGTATTTTCACCTGTAATCTGTGCATCTCTTACGATTCCTAATTCCACAATATTGATTACCGGAATTTCCGGATCGGGAATTGTTTCTAATAAATCTAAAAGCTGATTCATATCTTATTTTTTATCAGAATCAAGAATTGCTTTCATTGCATTCTGATAATCCAAATTATCTGTTATTCCGTTGTGATACTGATCTTTTAATACAATCAGACGATCACCTTTTTTAAAGTTATTTTTAAGTTTTAAAGAGGCTTTATATTTAATAACCTCATCTTTATCACCGTGAAAAATAACGACTGGTGACTGAACGGTTTTTAAATATTCACAAGTCTCAAAATTATATTTCAGTAAAAACTTCGGAAGGAATGAAAATTTCTGATTCATTTCATCTTCCATGCTGTAATACGGTGCCTGTAAAATCAATAATCCTGCATTATGCATTGAAGCTAATTTTGCAGCTAATCCTGTTCCTACAGAATATCCTAAAATAATAATTCTGTTTTCCGGATATCTTTTCAAAAGCTCTTTGTAAGCATTTTCAACATCCGAAAAGATCTGATTTTTATTATTAATTTTATCTTCACTTTTTCCGTACCCCCTGTAATCAAGTATCAAAGTATCATAATTCATACTTCGATACAGCTGAGCTACTATTCCCCAGCTTTTTATTGATCCTCCGTTTCCATGAAGATAAAAGATGACTCCTTTTGAATTTTGAGCTTTGAATAAAACAGAACTCAAATGCTTTCCATCCTGCGTTTTGATGGGAACTTCTTCAAAATCACCATCAAATGTAAACTTGTAATTTTCGGGTAACTTTTCAGGATAAAAAATAATTTTCTCCTGATAGAAATAGATTCCAACACATAGTATCACATAGGCTGCAAGAAAAAAAGCCAATATCCCAAGAAGCAACTTCTTCATAATTTACTACCACGTACAACCAGGATATGCTCTCTGCATATACTGAAGTTCACAAAGGATATACCCGAAATACTCTGTATGATATCCTGTTCTTGATTTGGGCTGCATGAAAGGATTTTCCGGATATTCTAAACCGAAGTCTGCAAAATCTTTCTTTGTAATGGAAAGAAACTCTTCGTAAAGAACGTCTGCATTGGGAGCAATGTTCAAGGCAACAAGGTCGTCTTCACCTTCTGTTTTAGCAAAAAGCCCCTTTGTATATTCCCAGATATTTTCAATAGCTTTTACCAAACGGGACTTACTTTCTTCTGTTCCCTGCGCGAAGATTTTCATCCAGGATGCAGCGTGTGTATAGTGATATCTTACTTCTTTCAATGATTTTTGAGCAATGGCAGCTAATTCTTCATTAGCAGAATTGGATAAAGCTTCATACATCAGTTTTTGATATACAGACAATACATATACTTTAAGAATAGTCTGTGCATAATCTTCATTAGGAAGTTCTGTCCAATGTGCGTTAACGTATTCATGCTCGTATCTTAAAAATGCGATATCATCTTCGCTTTTGCCATTGTCAATCACTCGTGAAGCATAAACGTAGAAGTTATTGGCCTGTCCCAGTTCATCCAACGCAATATTCGTCAATGCAATATCTTCCTCCAGGTAAGGGCCTTCACCGCACCATTCGGACAAACGCTGTCCCATAATGAAACTGTCGTCTGCTAGTTTTAATAAATAATTATATAATGGGTTCATTATTTTTTTATTTGAAAATTTGAGAATGAGTTAATTTGAAAATAAATGAATCGTCTTAATTAAAAATTTGAGAATAATTAACTTGGTTAAGGTCATTTTCAAATTTTCAAATTAGTACATTTTCAAATTATTAATCTACATATTTTTTACGTCGTTAGGAATCTCGTAGAACGTTGGGTGACGGTAAAGTTTGTCATCAGCCGGATCAAAGAATGCTTCTTTATCTACTCCCTCTGAAGTCACAATATATTTACTTGGAACCACCCAAACAGAAGTTCCTTCTTTTCTTCTTGTATAAACGTCTCTTGCATTCTGCAAAGCCATTTCTGCTGTGGGTGCCTGTACAACTCCAACATGTTTGTGAGATAATCCCGGTTTAGTCTGAATAAACACTTCCCACATATCTAAATTTGCCATAGTCAAATAAATTTAACAATGTATCAATGTACCAGTTTAACAGTGAGATGCTTCGACAAGCTCAGCATGACAAAGATTGTTACATTTCCACATTGGTATATTGTTACATTATTATATTACTTCTTTTTGTTGTTTCTCTGCAAAAGCAGCTGCTGCTTCTTTTACCCATGAATTTTCTCTTTGCGCTTTTCTCTTAGTTTCGATACGCTTTTTGTTGCAAGGTCCGTTTCCTTTTAAGATTTCCATGAATTCATCCCAGGGAAGTTCTCCGAAATCATAATGCTGTCTTTCCTCGTTCCATTTCAGATCTTTATCCGGAATGGTTAATCCTAAGAATTCAGCCTGAGAAACAGTAACATCGATAAATCTCTGACGAAGACTGTCATTACTTTCTCTTTTTACTCTGTAATTCATAGAGATTTTAGAGTTGGGTGAACTGTCATCATTAGGTCCGAACATCATCAGAGCCGGCCACCAGAAACGGTTTAATGAAGCCTGAGCCATTTCTTTCTGTTGTTTTGTTCCACGGCATAATGCCATCAAAATTTCATATCCCTGTCTTTGGTGGAAAGATTCTTCTTTACAGATCTTTACCATCGCTCTTGAATAAGGACCGTAAGAATTCCCCATCAGCATTACCTGGTTCATAATAGCAGCACCGTCTACCAACCAGCCAATGGCTCCGATATCTGCCCAGCTTAAGGTAGGATAATTGAAAATACTTGAATATTTTGCTTTTCCTTCCAGCATATCATCATAGGTAGCATCTCTGTCTGCCCTGATGCTTCCGTCTCCTAACGTTTCAGTGGCAGAGTAAAGGTATAAACCATGACCTGCTTCATCCTGAACTTTTGCCAGAAGAGCCATTTTTCTTCTTAATGAAGGCGCTCTGGAGATCCAGTTAGCTTCCGGCAGCATTCCTACAATTTCGGAATGCGCGTGCTGTGAAATCTGACGAACCAATAATTTCCTGTAATCATCAGGCATTACATCTTTGGGTTCTACTTTATTTTCTTCGTGAACGTATTGAACAAATTTTTCTAAGTCCATAATTTTTTCAATTTAGCAATATACCAGTCTGGCAATGTACCAATGATTGTTACACTGGTAAATTGTTACATTGTTACATTAATTTTTTAAACATCATAATTTAGCATCACCACATTGGTTGTAGGGTGACACTGACAGGTAAGAACGAAGCCTCTGGCTACTTCTTCTTCGGTAAGCGCGTAGTTTTTCTCCATAAAAACCTCTCCTTCCAGAACCTGCGCCTTACACGTACAGCAAACGCCTCCTTTACATGCGAAAGGAACCGGAAGCTGATCTTTCAATGCTTTATCTAAGATACTCTCTTTTTTAGAATTAAGGTGGAACGAATATTCATCATCATCAATGATTACTGTTACCATGCTTTCAATATTGGCAATCGCCTTGAATTCATCACTCATTTCCTCCGTATTTTCTTCATCCGGAGCGGTGAAATATTCGAATAGCACCTGAATAGCAGGTACTTTTTTATCCTTTTTCAGATAGTCTGCAATCCCTTTAATCATTTCTGAAGGACCACAAATAAAATAAGTAGCTTCTTTTACATCAATATCTGTATATCTTTCAAATAGCTGCTCCAGTTTTTCAGCAGAAATTCTTCCTTCGAAAACAGGATCTTCATGCTTTTCACGGCTCACTAAATAAACTACTTTCAATCTGCCGTTAAAAGATTCTGCCAATTTATCAATTTCATCTTTCTTCATCACGTGATTCATACTTCTGTTGCTGTAGAACAGATAAGCATTTGAATTCGGCTCCTGATAAAGGCTTTCTTTAATATTGGACAAAACGGGGGAAATTCCGCTTCCTGCAGCCAGCCCCACATAAGTTTTCACGTTTGAAGGGTGATAAGAAGTATTGAAACCACCCATAGGAGGCATTACTTCCAGCACTTCATCCATATGAAGATGTTCGTTGAAATAACCGGATACTTTCCCGCCTTCAAGCAGCTTCACCAATACTTCCAGTGTGTTGCCTTTTTCACTGGGAGCATTACAGATAGAGTAAGAACGTCTTTCTTCATTTCCGTTGATCATCATTCGGAAATTCAGATACTGTCCTTGTTTAAACCTGAACTTGTCTTTCAGTTCTTCAGGAATTTCTACCGCCACATTCACTGCTTCGGAAGTATCTTTCTGAACTTTAACTGTTTTAAGTTTATAAAATGAATTCATTATTTTTTTAGTATTCTATTAATTTTTCCACCTTCGCACTTCGGCAAACTGTCCTGGGCATGAACTTTCACTTTCGTAGTAATTCCTACCCTCTTTTTTATTTCGTTTTCTATATTTTTTCCAAAGTTCCCGACAAAATTAAAATAATCATCGGTATTTGATTCTATTTTTTGAGATTTTACCAATTCATCATCGATTTCAACATCAATATCCAAAGCGACACACATCTGTTCTTTCTCTACAGGCGTAAGATAGTAGTTAGGAACGACTCCCTTTACATAAGAAAAAGCATCTTCAATCTGGCTTGGATATACATTCACTCCTCTTACGATCAGCATATCATCTGCTCTTCCTACAACAGGTTTCATCTTCACCATTGTTCTTTTGGCACTTTTATCGTAATAAAGGCTGGTGATATCATTCGTCCAGTACCTTAAAAGAGGCATTGCTTTTTTGGTTAAAGTGGTAATGACCAATACACCTTCTTCTCCAAAAGGAACCGGCTGTTGGGTAACCGGATCTAAAATCTCAGGATAAAAATGATCTTCCCAGATATAAGCGCCTCCTTTCTCTTCGAAATCCTCCATGGAAACTCCCGGGCCGATAATTTCACTTAAACCATAAATATTGGTTGCATGAACACCTAGTCTTTCTTCAATATGTCCTCTGATAATTTCCGTCCATGGTTCTGAACCCAGCACTGCATATTTTAGACTGATTTCGTCTGCAGAAATTCCTCTTTTTGTAAATTCATCTGCAATGGTTAAAGCGTATGACGGCGAACAGCAAATGACCTTCGGCTTAAAATCTACAATCAGATCTACCTGTCTTGCCGTCATCCCTCCCGAAATAGGAAGAACACTCATTCCCAGCATTTCAGCTCCGTAATGAAGACCTAAGCCTCCGGTAAAAATCCCGTAACCATACGCATTATGCAGCTGCATTCCTGGTCTTGCTCCTGCGGCATGTAAAGATCTTGCCACCACTTCACTGAAAAGGTCTACATCTTCTTTGGTATATCCTACCACAGTCGGCTTTCCTGTTGTTCCGCTTGAGCAATGAATCCGCTGAAGCTCACTTTTAGGAACGGTAAATAATCCGAACGGATAGTTATCTCTTAAATCCTGCTTGTAAGTAATAGGAAGTTTAGTGATATCTTCAATCGACCTAATATCCTGAGGAGATATTTGCAATGCATCAAATTTCTTTTTATAAAATTCCGACTTCTCCCCCAAATAGCTGATCAGGCTGATCAACCGGTCGGATTGAAGCTGTCTCAACTGATCCAGCTCCAGATATTCAACTGAAAAATCCATAAAACTAACTAACATTTGTTAGGTGTAAATTTAAAAAGATTTTGGAAGCTGGCAAAATTTTTATGATTTTTATCATATTTTGAATGATTCTAAATAAGAAGAAGTCATTAAAATGATGCTCACTTTCATTCTGAGCGGAACGAAGTGGAGAGAAGAATCTTTTAAAAATCTACATTCTTTTACGAGATTCTTACTTCTCCAGAATGACAAACAGAATGGTTATTTCTTTTGATTTCCTAACAATCCAAAAAGAATTTTCTCCCTTATTTCGTCGGTAATTTCATCAGTGGAATCACTGCTTCTTTTGAACCAGAAATAGGAGTTATTTAAAGTATGCAGAATAAATCTTGTGGTAAATGACGGAGACTTTAACTCCCAGTTTTCAGCTTTATAGATCTCGGAAATCAGTTCCTCAACTTCCTGCTGGTAGTTTTTTCTTAATTCTACAAATTCGGGAAGTCTTTCTTCAAGATGTTTCCATTCATTGGAATAGATATGGGTAACATCACGGTTTTTAAGAACAACAGAAAGGTGTTTATCCAATAGCAGGTTCAGTTTTTCCTTCGGTGCAACAGCTGTATTTTTTACTTCCTGAAGTTCATCGAAAAACTCCTGAGCAATGCCAAAGCAAATCCATTCCAGAATTTCTTCCTTTGAACGGATATGGGCGTACAGTGATGCTGCTTTGATATTGAGTTTGGTAGCAAGATCTCTTACTGAGCTTCCCATATATCCTTTCTCTTTGAAAAGTTCTACTGCTACGTTGAGTATTTTTCTCTGTTTTTCTTTTAGTTCCATCTGGTAAAATGCAAAAGTAATTATTCTGAATTAAACTGTTCATTTTTTGCTCAGAAAAAGAAAAAGACGCTTTATTTTCATTGTAATTATCAGGATACTTTACTCTACTATGACTATTTGTTCATGAATTTCAAAGAAATAATTGCAAAACCGGAAAATTTGTCAAGTTAAATTACCGTTAAAAGTACAATATCCGGAAAATTTGTCCTATTTTTTTGTAAATTTAATAATTGAACAGTTTTTGCGATACACTCATCGAATAAATGATTAAATAATTGATGGCATTAAGAAACTGAGCCTTAGAATTTAGTTTCTTGATGTTTTTAAAAACTAAACTTAATACAAACCATTACTAAAAATATAAAAGATATGAACTTAAACCAATATACTGTAAAATCGCAGGAAGCCATCCAGGCAGCACAGCAGGTTGCTATGGAATTGGGCAACCAAAGTATCGAACCTCAACATCTCCTTGAAGGAATCTTCCAGGTGGATGAAAATATATCGCCTTTCTTACTGAAAAAATCTGAAGCAGATGCCAATTTGGTAAGAGAGCGCAACCGTGAAAATTTAGAGAAACTTCCAAAAGTGCAGGGAGGAAACATTTATCTTTCTCAATCTGCCAACAAAGTACTGCTGGACGCCCCCAATATCGCAAAGAAAATGGGTGACGAATATGTAACGATTGAACACTTATGGTTATCTCTGCTGGAAACTTCTTCTGAAGTATCCAAAATGCTGAAAGATATGGGCGTAACCAAAAACCTGCTGGAAGGCGCTATCAAAGAATTAAGAAAAGGAAGCAAAGCCACTTCTGCAAGTTCAGAGGAAACGTATCAATCCTTAAATAAATATGCTAAAAACTTTAACGAGTTAGCAGCAGAAGGGAAACTGGATCCTGTCATAGGGCGTGATGAAGAGATCAGAAGGGTTTTACAGATCCTTTCCAGAAGAACTAAAAATAACCCGATCCTTATCGGAGAACCCGGTGTGGGTAAAACTGCAATTGCTGAGGGAATTGCTCATAGAATTATCAGCGGTGACGTACCGGAAAACCTGATGGATAAAACATTGTTCTCACTGGATATGGGAGCTTTAATCGCCGGAGCCAAATACAAAGGTGAATTTGAAGAGCGTCTGAAATCTGTTGTGAATGAAGTGATCAAATCAGACGGACAGATTATTCTTTTCATTGACGAGATCCACACTTTGGTAGGAGCCGGAGGCGGTGAAGGAGCAATGGATGCAGCTAATATTTTAAAACCTGCTTTGGCCAGAGGGGAATTAAGAGCCATTGGTGCTACTACGCTGAACGAATATCAAAAGTATTTTGAAAAAGATAAAGCGTTGGAAAGACGTTTCCAGAAAGTAATGGTGGAAGAACCGGATACTGAATCTGCCATTTCTATCCTTCGTGGTATCAAAGACAAATATGAGGCTCACCACAAGGTAAGAATCAAAGATGAGGCAATTATTGCTGCAGTGGAAATGTCTCAGAGATATATTTCTGACCGTTTTTTACCGGACAAAGCCATCGACCTTATTGATGAAGCTTCTGCAAAGCTTAGAATGGAAATCAATTCAAAGCCGGAAGAACTGGACGTTCTGGACAGAAAATTAATGCAGCTGGAAATTGAATTAGCCGCCATTTCAAGAGAAGGCAACCAGACCAAGATTGATCACCTTAAAGAAGATATTGCCAAAATTTCTGAACAGAGAAATGAGATCAATGCCAAATGGCTGAAAGAAAAACAGAAAAGTGAAGATCTTACCCAGATCAAAAAAGATATTGAATCTCTGAAACATGAGGCAGAAAGAGCTTCCAGAGCAGGAGATTATGCCAAAGTAGCGGAAATCCAATACGGAAAACTTCGTGAAAAAGAGGAAGAGCTTGCCAAAGTGGAACTTGAAATGCAGAATCATCAGAATGAACTGATCAAAGAAGAAGTTACGGCAGAAAATATCTCTGAAGTGATTGCTAAATGGACAGGTATTCCTGTCACCAAGCTGCTGCAGTCTGAAAGAGATAAGTTATTGAATCTTGAGGCTGAACTGCACCACAGAGTGGTAGGACAGGACGAAGCGATTCAGGCGGTTGCAGATGCTATCAGAAGAAACAGAGCCGGTTTGAGCGATGATAAAAAACCTATCGGATCCTTCTTATTCCTGGGAACAACCGGCGTAGGTAAAACCGAGCTGGCAAAAGCATTGGCAGAATTCCTGTTTGATGACGAGAACAATATGACCAGAATTGATATGAGTGAATACCAAGAACGTCACAGTGTGTCAAGACTGGTAGGAGCGCCTCCGGGATACGTAGGTTATGATGAAGGAGGACAGTTGACTGAAGCCGTAAGAAGAAGACCTTATTCCGTAGTGCTTTTAGACGAAATTGAAAAAGCGCATCCGGATGTTTTCAATACATTACTTCAGGTTTTGGATGACGGACGTCTGACGGATAATAAAGGGCGGGTGGTGAATTTCAAAAATTCTATCATCATCATGACCTCCAATTTAGGTTCACATCTGATTCAGGAGAATTTTGAGAATCTTACGGAGGAAAATCAGGATGAAATTGTGGATAAAACAAAAGACGAGGTCTTTGATCTTTTGAAACAGACTCTGCGTCCGGAATTCCTGAACAGAATTGATGAAATTGTACTCTTCCAGCCTTTAAGAAAGAAAGAAATCGGAAAAATTGTTCAGTATCAGCTGAGAGGATTCAATGAAATGTTATCCAAACGAAACATTATTATGACTTTCACTCAGGATGCCGTAGATTATCTGATGAATAAGGGATATGATCCTGCCTTCGGAGCAAGACCATTGAAAAGAGTGATTCAACAGGAAGTTTTAAACAAACTGTCTAAAGAAATCCTTGCAGGAAACGTAAACGATGGAGACCGAATTACTCTGGATTATTTTGTAGAAACAGGACTGGTTTTCCGACCTGCCGAACAATAAAATAGTTTTTTTCATATACATTATTTTTGTGAATAAGTGCTGCAGATTAAATCTGCAGCACTTATTTTTTTTACTTTTTATCCTAATTATGTGAAATAAACTTATCTTTACAATACTAATAACTAAAACAGAATCAGTATGAAAAAACTTAAAAGAAACGATTTAAGGAAAATTGATGGCGGTCTTATCGCTCCTGTCATTATGTGTGACGAAAATATGAACTGCCCTGCCAATCTGTGCTGCACTTCAGGATACATTTGCAGGGACTGGAGAAAATATCCATGTATTTAAAGAAAAACGGGGAAATATACTTTCTCCGTTTTTTTATAGAATGAATTGAATTTTCTTTATCAGAAATTGTTACCCTTCACATACAATCCGTAAAATCACGGTAAAATAACAGTGTAATTCCCAATTTGTGAATACATTTTCTCGAATATTTTTTACGAAATTTGCATATTAATTGAGTTTTACCGTAAACCACTAAGCTATGAATACAGAATCAAACAATCCATTTCAACCTGGAACCATGTCAAACGGTCTTATCCAGGCTCTGATCGACAATTACCGTCAAAATCACCTCAATGCTATCAATACCAATTTAGGAATAGATGATGCTCATTCCATCTGGTTTGACCTTCCGAAATTAAAAAGCTTTATTGCAAAGATCGAAGAAGAAGCTGCAAAAGTAGATCCTTCTGCTTCTGAGGAAGATCTTGGAATCAGATTTTATTATGCCACTTATCCGAAACAGGAAAACTGGTCTATCATGGACTCTCACCCTGTTCCTGTAGAATACGCCGGAAAACACACCCTGGTAATGATTCCAACATTGAAAAAAGCCGATGAAACAGGGGAACTTATTGATTATGATTTCAATCCTTTTCAGAGTGCTGATGGCAAACCTTTAGCATTAAACGCGCGTTCTGCCAAAGGTATGGAACAAGATGATACAGGTCTTGGAGAAAACAATGGACAACTTACACCTCCTAAGAACTCATTTGGGGAATCATATTAACAATTAAATTATAAATACATGACGGATTTCCAAGAGTTTGCAAGCAAAAGCATGCTTTGGGCTGAGGGACTTGCTGCGTTTGTTGGCATTTTGTATTACAATCGTATAAGAAAAGAATATTGGAAATTTTTTGTGTTTTTCTTAGTTTTCATCTTTCTTAGTGAGGCATATGGTAGATGGGGAAAATTTGCTTATTTTTCTAAAGCTTATTTTTACAATTACTTTTTAATGCCTATCCAGTTTATTTTTTTTTACTGGTTATATGCTGCCAAATCCTTAGGGAAGCCTAAACTTTTTTATGGATTATCCCTCCTTTATCTTCTGTCATTTATTCCCAATGAATTGTATTTCTCGGGAAATAAAATTGTATTTGCTTTTAACTATACTTTTGGATGTCTTATCTTAATGCTTTTGGTAGTTTTAGAATATTACAAGCAAATTAACTCTCAAGATATTATTCACTTTAATAAAAACAGAATGTTTTATATTAATTTGGGCATAACACTTTCTTATATTGGAACGCTACCTTTCATGGCATTTTATTCAATTTTGTTAAATTATATGGAAATATGGGATATTTATTTTAGTTATTTTCTAATGTCAGGTGTAGTGATGTATATCTTATTTGCAAGTTCATTTATATGGGGAAAACAGAGCTCTTAATAGTTATTATTCTATTCAATATACTTTTTGTAATGTTTGTAACGGCAGTTTTGGTCTATATCAGAAGTTACAAACAACGCAAGAAGGAACACGTGAATGAAATTGAAAGAAAAAATGAACTTCATCAGAGAGAGCTCCTTTCTACCCAATTGGAAATTCAGCAGGCCACGATGCAGCAGATCGGAAGAGAACTGCACGACAACATTGGCCAGAAACTCACCCTCGTAAGCCTTTATGTACAGCAGATGCTTTATGAAAATAAGGTATCCGAGGCAAGTGAAAGAATTGATCAGGTTTCGCAGATTATCAATCAATCTCTGCAGGATCTTAGAAGCTTGTCAAAAACGTTAACGGATGACAACATCAACCAGAAGGAAATTGTAACTTTGATACAGGAAGAAGTAGATAATACCAATTCCTTTAAAAAATGTCATGTAAGTTTTGAACACAATTTTAAACAACTGGATTTAGGTTTTGTTCATAAGAATGTTCTTCTCAGAATTACTCAGGAATTTATTCAGAACAGTATAAAACATTCCCGTTGTAAAAATATTTTTATCAGCCTTAATACTTCAGAAGATATCCTTTGGGAACTTGATATTCGTGATGATGGAATCGGTTTTGATACTTCCCAGATCAAATCCAATGGAATAGGCCTTACCAATATGAAAAACAGAGCTGAAATCATAGGGGCAGGTTTTCGTATGGAAAGCCAGGAAAATAGGGGAACTCAAATCAATATTATCTTAAAAAAACAGTCATGAAAAAATCTATTGTCATTGTTGACGACCATATACTTATTGCTAAAGCTCTGGAAGGAATTATTGGTAATTTCAGTGAATTTGAAGTGATCTATGTAAGTGAAAACGGGAAAGATCTTATCCAGAAATTTGAAGAGGGCAAGCCGATTCCTGATATTATTCTTTTAGATATCAGCATGCCTATCATGGACGGTTTTGAAACGGCAGTATGGCTTACAAAAAACCACCCTGATATTAAAATTATGGCACTCAGCATGCAGGGAGATGATAACAGTGTAATTAAGATGATCAGGAGCGGAGCAAAAGGCTATCTGCTGAAAAACACCCATCCAAGAGATCTGGAAACCGCACTTACCAGACTTAATAGCGATGGTTTCTTTTACCCGGATTGGGCTTCCAAAATCATATTTTCCAATTTGAACAAAGAGACAGAAACTGAGATTGCAGTAAGAATTTCCGACAGAGAAAAAGAATTTCTAAAATACACAGTAACCGAACTCAGCTATAAGGAAATTGCAGACAGAATGTGCTGCAGCCCAAGAACAGTGGAAAGCTATCGTGACCAGCTTTGTGAAAAGCTGGATCTCAAAACCCGTGTAGGACTAGCCGTCTTTGCCATTAAAAATGGTTTCGCTAATTAAGTTTTACCGTGAAAAAATTCTTTTAAATATGATTTTAAAAGAAAATAATTTACACAAAAAAATTAAAAACCAAAAATGAATCAGCGAATTCATTTAAATTAAGTAAATATCAATAAATAAGTAAAAACACTAAATAAAACACAAGCAAAACAAGCAAAAATTAACCATAAATCAATAAAACAAAGAAAATTCTTGTATTTTAATTTTAAATAATATAATTTCATATTCTCAACCTAAATGATTTTGATATGAAAAAACTATTATTTGGAGCTTTTATGCTCAGTGTAATGGCAGCATGTAACAATGACAGCATCACCAATCAAAACGAAAACACAACTGACGAAGCAGTAACTACCGCAAGTCTGGTTCAAAGAGGCTGTGCTTCTGAGGAAATCAGACAAGAAGCATTAAAAAGAAGCCCTGAACTCCAACAAAGATTTGCAGCATTAGAAACCAACACAGAAAAATTCGCCAATGACGTGAAGTTTGGAAAAGTTCTTGCCGATGGTACTGTAGAAATCCCGGTTATCGTAAATGTCATCTACAAAACAACAGCTGAAAACGTTTCTAATGCAAGAATTGCAGAACAAATTGCGGTACTGAATGCTGATTATTCCGGCACCAACACTGATGCCAGCAAAATCCCGACTGAATTCCAGACGGTAAGCTCAGGAAATACAAAAGTAAAATTCAGACTGGTAAACACCGTTAGGAAATCCACTTCAAAAACAAGCTGGGCAACTAATGATGATATGAAAAAAGCATCTAAAGGAGGAATTGATGCTACTAATCCTACCAATTACTTAAACTTATGGGTGGTGGGTAAAATGACCAGCCAGGGACGTACCATTCTTGGGTATGCCACTTTCCCTGAATCTGCAGGTTTATGGAATGACGGTGTTGTAATTGCCGCTCCATATTTTGGAAAAACCGGAGCTTCTTCACCTTTCAACTTGGGAAGAACCGCTACACATGAGGTAGGGCACTACCTAAACCTAAGACATATCTGGGGAGATGCCAATTGTGGAAACGACCAGGTAAGTGACACGCCTACACAAACTACAGCAAATTATGGAAAACCTTCTTACCCGCTATACAATACCTGCAGCGGCGTACAAAGATCCGTCATGTTTATGAATTATATGGATTATGTAGATGATGCTGCCATGTTTATGTTCTCTGCAGGACAAAAAACAAGAATGCAGTCTGTAGTAGCTTCTTCTGGTGCAAGATCCGGATTAAGAGTATATTAAAATTATAATCCTTTTACATATTTGAAATCTGTCTCAAGTCTGGGACAGATTTTTTTATCTCCTACTTTGTTTTCATTTCAGAAATACAAATAATAATGAAAAATATTGAAATCAGATCTGCCATTGGACCTACTGGAATAATCTGCCAAGAAAATAAGTATCTTCTGACTCTTTAAAAAAAACATTTCAGCCCGATTTATTATAAAAAAAATTCTAAAAAACAGCAAAATACTAAAATTATTTACACCAAAAAAACATACTTAAATATGAAATATAAAACAAGTAGTTGATTTTAACTAAATTCAATACATTCATCATTTACATGATTTAAATTCAATCAAACAGCCTATAAATTAAACATTTGTTAAGTATTTTAAAAAATAGCTTGCATATTAATTTCAAATACTATAATTTCACATCCTCAACCAAATTATATTATAACGATATGAAAAAATTCTTATTTGGAGCCCTGGTTCTGGGCTTTATGTCGGCGTGCAACAACGACAACTTAACTCATCAAAACGAGACTTCTCCGGATCAGGAAAATACTGTTCCAAGTGCACTTAGAAGAAGCTGTCCGTCAGAAGAAATCAGACAAGCAATGCTTCTGAAAAACCCTTCACTCAAGCAAAAAATAGCTGATATTGAATTCAGTACTGAAAAATTTGCAGAAAATCTTAAAGTAGGAAAAGTGTTGGCAGATGGAACTGTTGAAATCCCAGTAGTTTTTAACGTAATTTACAACACTTCTGCTCAGAATGTTTCTGATGCAAGAATTGCAGAACAAATTGCAGTCCTAAATGCCGATTATGGAGCAACCAATTCCGATATCACGAAAATTCCTTCTGCATTTAAACCAGCCGCAGCTGGTGATGTAAAAATCCGTTTCAAATTAGTAGCAACCAACCGCAAACAGAGTACAAAGACAGGATGGAGATCTGATCTGGAACAAATGAAAAAAGCCAGCACAGGAGGAATTGATGCCACTGATGTAACAAAAAACATGAATATCTGGGTTGTCAATTCAATCCTTGATGAAAACAACCAACCCGGAACCTTAGGCTACGCCTATTACCCTGAACATGCAGGGCAATGGTATGACGGTCTTGTCATAGGATATCAGTATATAGGTAAAACTGGTGCTTCTGCTCCGTTCAATTTAGGAAGAACAGTAACACATGAAGTAGGACACTACTTAAACCTTCCGCACCTTTGGGGATCATCTGATGCAGGATGCCAGACGGATTACTCTAATGATACCCCTACATCTCCCGGCCCTAACTATGGAAATCCTACTTATCCTCTGAACAGAGTGTGCGGAGGGGTAAGCCGTTCTCAGATGTTCATGAACTACATGGATTATGTGGATGACAAATCTATGGTTATGTTCTCTGCCAACCAAAAAACAAGAATGCAGGCTGTAGTAGCAGCATCTGGACCAAGAGCAGGGTTAAGGTAATCAAAAAGCTCAGCTAGAATATTATAATAATATTAAAATAGTCTATCTCAATTTTTGGGATAGATTTTTTTAATATTTTTACGCGATTTAAATTTCACTACTACCAAGATGAAAAAAATAGCATTAGCATCCGGAATACTATTGCAATTATGCTTTATTAAAGCACAGGATACTATTCAATCCCGAAATCTCAAGGAAGATCTGGCTGTCATCAATTCAGGGTATACTATTCAGGAGAAAACTCCTTTTTTCCAAAAAGAATGGGTAAAAAAATCAGTAGCTCCTGCCCTTCTTTTTACTGCAGCCGCAGCAACTTGGGGAGAAAAAGAAAATATTCGAGAGGTAAGAAACCGCTATCTTCCCAACTTCAAAGTCAAATATGATGATTATCTGCAATACGCTCCTGCTGTAGCTGTTTACGGATTAAAGCTGGCAGGTGTAAAAGGCCGTAACAATATTGGACGAGCTACTTTATCTTATGGTACAAGTTTAGCCATCATGGCAATTTTAGTTAATTCTATTAAGTATACAGCAAAAGTGGAACGTCCGGATGGATCCAAAAACAATTCTTTTCCATCGGGACATGCTGCTATGGCGTTTACCAATGCAAGCTTTCTCCACAAAGAATATGGTTTGGTAAATCCGGCCTACAGTATTGCCGGATATGGTTCTGCTACTCTTACAGGGCTTGGAAGAAATTTAAATAACAGACACTGGGTTCCGGATATTCTTGCCGGTGCCGGTATCGGGATTATATCAACAGAACTGGGGTATTTTTTTATTGACAAAATTTATAAAAACAAGGGGGATAATTTAAGTATGTTATCCAGAATACAGGGTAACGATTACCCATCTTTTCTTGCGCTGAAAATGGGGACTGCTTTAGGGACAACCAACTTCCTGAAAGAATCTGAACTGGATGATAAAAAACAAATAGGTTTTGAGGGCGGACTGGAGGGCGCTTATTTCTTTTCAAAAAAATGGGGCGTGGGGGCCGATATATCCTTCAGCAGCTTCCCTATTAAATCTCAAAGAATAACATTAGATGACGGGCAGGACTTTGGTGATCATGAAATCAAAACACAATCCATGGGATTTCTTTCTGCCGGCATAGGACCTTATTTTTCTCATGAAATATCAGATAAATGGCAGCTTACGGTAAAGATTACCGGAGGATACGCTGCTACTGCCAATGGAAAAGTATTTGTAAGAGGAGAGGGTATTGATGCTCCCAACCACGAGCTTCAGATAGCCAGCTACAAACCAAAACCAGCTTTCCGATGGAATACTGGTGCTTCTATGACCTACAAGTTCAACCCTGGATTAGGTCTTACTTTCTATACGGATTACAATCAGATCAATTCTACTATCCGCTATTACTTCAGTGATGATATTAAGGAAAGTGCTGAACTGGATCAGGAACTGAACAACCTGATTGCTAAAGAAAAAATCAATTATATTACACTAGGTTTACGATTGACTGCCTATTTTTAAAACAAGAAAGAGGCTGTCTCAAAAGTGTCATTCTGAACGAAATGAAATGTAGTGAAGAATCTCATATGTTTGGTTATCAATGAGATTCTTCCTTCGTCAGAATGACAAAAGCCAGATTGTTTGACTTTTGAGACAGCCTCTTTACTTTTATAAGCTTTTACGGTTGTCATCCGGAGTATAATCCATAAAGATATCTCCGTCCAGCTGTACCGATTTTATTTTCTTCTTAATGGGAATTACAAGGTCAGTCAGTTTTTGATCTTTTTCCCATACAGAAGGTGAAAAATGGAGTTTTTCTGTTGTTCCGTCATCATACGATAATAGAGCATCAAACGGAATGGCAAAGCCCCCTACATTTGCAACATTAATGGTAAGCATGTCATTCATCTGGGATGCACCTGTTACTTTTAAGTCAATATAATTATTGGTATAAAACCAATTCTGGAAAAACCAGTTCAGGTTTTTTCCAGAGCCTGTATTCATAGAATTGAAATAATCCCAGGGCACAGGATGTTTCCCGTTCCAGTTATCCATGTAGTGATGTAATGCTTTTTTGAAGAGTTCATCTCCTAAATAATCTTTCAGCGCCAGATAAGACAATGAAGATTTTACATAAGAGTTGTTTCCATATCCGGCACCGCTTACCTGTGTACTCATCGTAATCACTGGTTGATCCTGTTCTGCAGAAGGATCATTGATCCATCTTTTAACGCGGAAGTTTTTGTAAAATTCCTTGGCAGCCGCTTCTCCGTTTTCATCAATACCTATAAGATATTCCAGCGTAGTTGCCCAGCCTTCATCCATAAATGCATATCTTGTTTCATTGATTCCCATATAGAAAGGGAAATACGTATGGGCAATTTCATGATCTGCCGTAAGCCTTGCATCATTAAGATCATCAGGAATGCTGGTATCATTAATCATCATAGGATATTCCATATCTGCGTATCCCTGGATAGCCGTCATGACGTTGTAAGGGTATTCCACACCCGGCCAGTTTTTTGAGAACCAATCCAGATTGTAGCGCATCCAGTCTACATAATGTTCAAAATCTTTAGCTCCGTTTTTATATCCGGCCTGAACACTGGCTCTTTTTGTTTTTAACTGAACACTGGCTGCATCCCACACATAATGGTTACTCATCGCAAAACAAAAATCTGTAATATGGCTGGCTTTAAATTTCCAGACGTTCCATTTATTCTGCCTGGTTACTTTTCCGGACTTCATTTCCTGTTCTGTGGCAATATGCATCAGCTTATCACTTTTCAGAGAAGCTTTATATCTTTTTAAATATTCGGGCTGAAGGACAGCTTCCGGATTCAGAAAATCTCCGGTTGCCCAGACTACATAATTTTTCGGTGCGGTGATGGCAAAACTGTAATCATTGAAATCATTATAAAACTCCTGTCTGTCTGAGTGCTGCAGCATATCCCATCCGTTGTAATCATCGTACACGGAAATTCTCGGAAAAGAGTATGCCACATAAAATGTTTCAGGATCAATCTGCCCTTCTCTTCCACTCTGAACTGATAATGGATATTCCCACTCTATTTTAACCTCAGCTTTTGATTTAGCTTTCAGAGCTGATTTTAATTTTACTTTTTCAACCGTACTCCAATCATCACTGTTGATCTCATATTTTACATTGTTTACCGTAAAAGATTTAATTTTCAGTCCAGACGAAAGGAAATCCTTAGACACAAAACCAGATCTTGGCGACTGCGGCTTGTGAAGGTTATTCACAAATCGAATAGCCAGTTCATTCAGATGATCCGGGCTGTTGTTGGTATAAACAATGGTTTCTTTTCCGGAAACTACTTTTGTAGCAGCATCTACTCTCACCTCTACATTATAGACTCCTTTATTCTGCCAGTAGTTTTTTCCTGGCGCTCCGGAGATATCACGCGTTCCTCTTTCATACGCTTTTTTGATATTCCTCGGCATATACAATTCCTGAGCTGACAATTGCAGTAAAGAAACTGCGATCAGCATCCCGGAAAAAATTTTCTTCATAGCAATCTTTTTAAAGATAAGTATCAAAAATAACGAAAATACACCATCATAAGACCATTATTTCACGATAATATTTCACAAAAATTGACTTTTTAATTAAAATATTCTACAATCTATCCTGCTCAGCTGTCTTCTTAATTGTTTTTGCATTTTTAACCGATTGATTTCCAAAGTTGAATTTCAATGAAAATGTCACTCCCTGAGTATCGGTATAATCAAGAAAATAATTATCCTGATTCGCATATTTTGTGCTGACCTTCTGCCCCGTGGATCTGAAGATATCACTAAAAACAAGACTGGCTTCCAGTTTTTTACTAAAGAATTTTCTGTTCATTACAAAATAGGCTGACCACAGAGAAGATATCCTGAAAGTTCCCTGTATGCCGGGAGAATAGTAGCGGTGTCCCATTTCCATTTTCCAGTCGCTGCTTTTATCCAGCGTCAAGCTTGTGGAAATATTGGAAACCCAGTTCCATACTTTATTTTTATACAATATTCCATCAATTCCTTTGAAATAATTTTCGTTATGTTCAAGATTTTCAGAAAGGATAATATTCCACCAGGATTTCACCTGGAAATTTTTATACAAACTTACTCCGAAAGCTTCTCCTTTCTCAATATTGGTAAAATAATAGATCAGACTATTGGTACTTGGCTCCTGATAGGAAATTTCCATGGAAGGATATATTTCTTTTCTGTAGTACAAATCCATATTCCAGTCTTTCCAGGAATAAGTAAGATTAAGATTGTGGGTAATGGTTGCTTTTAATTTGGGATCTCCCTGATAATAGGAAAACAGATTGTAGTAAGATTTTGCAGGATTAAGCCATGAATAGGAAGGTCTGCTGATTCTTTTTCCATAGGAGAACCCAAATTCCTGTTTGTTTGCTGTGGTATATTGTGCATAAAAAGTGGGAAAAAATTTCCAGTAATTGGTCTTATTCAGTTCATAAGGTTCGGAAACTACGCCTTCAAGATCTGTCATTTCTGCACGGAGCCCTCCTTTGAAACTCCACTTCCCGATATCGTAGGCTAAGGAAGAATACAGGGCAAAATTGTGTTCTTTATAATCAAAAATACTGCTTTTTTCCGGTCTGTATTGTAATGCTCCGTTCTCGTTATCGGAGAAATCAAGTGTACTGCCGGTCTTTACAAAACTATACTTCGTTCCCGATTCAAGTTCCAGTTTTTCCCCTTTCCATTGATAATCGAATTGGGTGGAATACAGCTGAACATCTGCTTTATTCCGGGTAAAGAAGTTATCTTCTTTCGGTGGCTGTCCGGCAAAATTCAGGTAGGTGATTACATTCTGATATTTATCGGCATTATTTCCGGTAAAATAATTAATCCATGAAAGACTGCTTTTTTTATTCAGTTTTCTGTCTATCTGAAAGCTCACAGAGTTATTTATGGAACGGGAACGGTGATCATTGATAGTGGTATAATCAGATTCTACTCTATCCTGCTGGTTATAGATCAGCGTAGGAACATTGTAGGTTCCGAAGGACTTTGGAGAAAAATACCCTGAGTAGTTGAGGCTTAGATTAGTCAGACTGTCCAATTCATATTCCGCATTAAAATTCAGGGTATTCTGGTTATTGTTTTTATCCTTCCTGTTCATCGTACTCACCCATCTGGTTTGGCTTTCCGGATAGTTTACATAATCTGTTCCTTCCCGGTAGTACGTTCCCAGCCCTTTATAATAGCTTCCCATTAAGGAAAGTTTATCTTTTTTAAAATATTGTGAAACACCAAAAACGCCTTTCGCATATTGGGTCTGCACATATTTGGATGAAAGAATACCACGATAGCCTTCGATTTTATTCTTTTTCAGAACGATATTCAGTACGGCACTTCCTGAGGCTTCATATTTTGCAGGCGGGTTGGTAATCACTTCTACTGATTTTACGTCATCTCCCTGTGTATTTTCAAGAAGATTTTTAAGCTCATCCCCTGTCAGCATTACTTTTTTATCATTAATAGTCACCAGAATTCCGGTACTTCCCTTTACACTCAATACACTATTGTTGATGGTGACACTGGGTGTATTTTTTAGGATTTCCCAGGCATTGAGGGAAGAAATATTACTGTTTTCCACATTAAATTCCAGACGATCTACCTTTCTTTTCACCAAAGGCTTGCGTTTTGTCATCACCACTTCTTCTATTTCCTGAGATTCTTTTTTAAGAATGATATTCAGCATTTCAGGCTCTTTTAAATCTATTTTTTTCTCAAATAAGGAATATCCCTGATTTTTAATAACCAACTTCATCTCCTGTTCTGCGATATCCTCCATCACAAACTTCCCGTTCTCATCTGTTTTCAATTCTTTGATTAATTTATTTTGAGCATTATAAATTTCCACCTTTACTGATGAAAGCTTTTCGTTTTCAGTGTTCACTACTGTTCCTCCCAATTTTTGTTTCTGGGCAAGAATCAAAGCTGGAAAACACAGAAGAAAAAGAATTTTATACATATTTATTTTTTTATCCTAACAAAACCCCTGTTCTGTTCTATGGGTACAAAGTTCTATATTGATTATAAGAAACACGGTTAATAGAAGGTTAATGATGGGTTAATACTTTCTTCTTAAAATAAGAAAACCTGAATTCGGAAATTCAGGTTTTCAAAATCAATACAATATTTTTATGGATAAGGAATTATTTTATCCAGTTCTATTGGATTATAATATTTTTTTATGTTGATCTGTGTTTGCTTGGTCAATCCTGCAAACTCTTCTTTACTTTTGATTTGCTGCCCATTAATGCGTACATTCCAGTCCGGCTGAAATTCGGTTCTCATTCTGGCATAGGGATCATTATAAAACTCCAGATTCAGTTTCACCCATTTCTTAAAGTCAATGACAATAGGAGCCAATGAATAATGCTTTTCGAGAAAGCCTGTTGTATCATATGTTTTGGAAAGATTACTATTTCGCAAAAAAGAATATATAAAATCTTTCTTATCATCTTCCACATACAAAACCAATCCCGGAAGTCCTCTAAATTTATACGGTCCTTCAGGAATATTGATATCCGGAGTAAACCAGGCAGTCCAGTTTCTACCTCCAAACATGGCAGTTGCTTTTTGCAAATTATAACTGTTGATCTTTTTAGTATCAGCCTCTATTTTCCACTGAACATTATCCTCCGTTTCAAAAACATAATAATACGGCATCATTATAATCTGAACAAAGTTTTTGTTTTTATTGGAATTTCTTTTTCGTACAATGGTCTGTCCGGACTGGCTGGTATGCTGATAAGTCATTCCTCCATGAAGGATATTCAAAGAATCGCTTGCTAAAAATTCAAATTCATAAAATTTCACTTCTTCAGGATTGATATCCAGTACCATTTCTTCTTTATCATAACTTGCATCTTTAGGATCAGGCCTGTATTGAAGCTCATATATAAAGCGATGGGTTTGTGCGTTGATGATCATCCCAATCAACAGAATAAAAAAAAACATCTTTTTCATTAAATAGGCTTTTAATTGTCTAAAATTACCAAAAATCATATTAATCATCAGGTTAATAAAAGGTTAATGATAAAAGAATAATTTCTGTAAAATGACTAAAGTTTTATCTTTGTTTTAATGATAGCCAAGAGTAAAATTCTGATTTCGGTTTTTGCCGCATTGTTCCTGCTTTTATTGGGAATCCAGGTTTACTTTATGTATAAAACCTATCAGGTAAAAGAAAGGGACATTTACAGATCCGTGAATGACGGACTTACCAATTACACAGACAGCCTTGAGGATATTCAGGAGGTGAAAGAAAAAAATGATGATTCTCTTCAGGAAATCATTATCAGGTATCATAACAAGGAGATCAACAGAAAAGACTTTCTGAATCATTTCATAGAAAACAGAAAATCTGCCAGAGAAAGACTGATTCATTACATCGACAGCCGCTACCAGAAAGACGGTTACGAAATCTCTGCAAGAATACGGTATCTTTCTATTGTACATCTGCCAGACAGCTCAAAAGTAATTACCGAACCTATTGTTATTTTTGAAACGCAGGATAAGCTTAAAAATCCGCGTATTGCCAGTAACGGAAGCTGGGAAACCTCAACAACCAAAAGAGATGACACGGAAAAAGGCCGCGTTGAAAAAAAGAATACTTTCCTTGTTAAAACCCAGACAGATTTTGAGATCAGAAATATAAAAGGTATCGTTTTCAAAGAACTTACCTTATTGATTATTTGCTGTATAATACTTCTTTCGGGAGTTCTTCTGCTTTATATTTTCACGATCAGAAATCTGATCCAGCAGCAGAAGCAGGTGGAAGTTCTCCACAACATTGTGGATAATATTTCACATGAGTTTAAAACGCCTATTGCTACTTTAAAAATAGCTTCCAAAGCATTAAAAAAAGAATGGAATCCTGAAACACTTCCTCTTATTGACAGACAGATTTCCCGGCTTGAAAGCCTGATGCTTCAGCTTCATAAAGATGAAATCCCTGATAAAATGACCGCTGTACAACCTGAGGACTGGAACTTTTTCATTCACGATCTTTCTGTTACTTATCCAGATACTGATTTTAACCTTGAAAATACAGTTTCACAAGAGCTTCCTTTTGATAAAAACCTGATGGAAACAGTCATTAAAAATCTTTGTGAAAACAGTGTAAAATACGGATCATCGGCTATTCAAATACACATCCGCAATAATTCTCAACAATTGGAGGTCGAAGTTTCTGACAACGGCCAAGGTATGGAAACGAAAGAACTCAATACTATTTTTGAAAAATTCTACAGAATACAGAATAACAATATTCACAACAGCAAAGGTCTTGGGCTGGGACTTTATTTCGTGAAAAAGATCATTGCGAATTATGACGGAAAAATAGAAGTTTCCAGTCAAATCTATAGAGGCAGTACTTTTAAAATATCAATTCCTTATGAAAACTAAAATTCTTCTGGCAGAAGATGATCCGGATTTCGGAATGATTCTTAAACAATATCTTGAATTGGAAGATTTTGAAGTCAGCTGGTTTCAGAATCCGGAAGATATCGTACCATTGGTTCATGCTGATTTTCCTTTTCAGATCGGAATTCTGGATGTGATGATGCCCAATATCGATGGCTTTTCTCTGGCTAAAATGATCATTAAGGAAAAAAGTTATTTCCCATTGTTATTTTTAACAGCTAAAAATCAAAAAATAGACCGATTGACCGGATTGAAAATAGGTGCTGACGATTATATTGCCAAGCCATGCGATCCTGAAGAGCTTGTTTTACGGATTAAAAACATTCTGAAAAGGACACTTCCCGCCGTTACAGAAAGTCAGATAAAAATAGGAGAATTTGTACTGGATACCACTAAGCTTCTATTGTCACATGCTAACGGAAACAATCGATTAACCATACGGGAACAGGAGCTGCTTCTGTATCTTCTGAAGCACAACCGATCCATCATTACAAGGGATAACATTCTGGATAATCTCTGGGAAACGAATGATTATTTTACCGGAAGAAGTCTTGATGTATTTATCAGCAGACTTCGTAAGTATTTCAACAGTGATCCTAAAATAAAAATCCAATCCCTGAGAGGAATTGGATTTGAAGTCGATTTTCCAACCAACTGATTTTTTTATAGAGAAAGATTCACAATCACCGGAAAATGGTCTGACGGATACAACAGATTTTCTCTTCTGTCGTTAATATGTCTGTGAGATCTGATCTTAAAACCTTGTGTAAAAATATAATCGATTCTGTCTTTCGGAACTTCATTCACATTGAAGCCTGTGAATGTTCCTACCGGGCCATAATGTTTCGTTTCTGAATGATAAAAAGTATCTTTCATATTCCGGGAAAGAATTTTAATCGGTTCGGAATCATCTGTCAGGTTAAAATCTCCGCTCAGCGTTACCGGAAGATTTTTTGGGTTCAGCTCTTTGATTTTTTTCAGGATCAGTTCGGAAGATTTTACTCTTGCCACATTTCCTACATGATCAAAATGAAGGTTCATCGCCAGAAATTCTTTCCTGGATTTTTTATCTTTAAATACAGCATAGGTACAGATTCTGTTCAGTGCGGCATCCCAGCCTTTTGAAGGTTTTTCCGGAGTTTCAGATAACCAGAACGTACCGGATTTTATAATTTGCAGCTTGTTTGTATCATAAAAAATGGCAGAAAACTCTCCTTTTTCTTTTCCGTCATCTCTTCCTACGCCTACATAATCATAGTTCTTCAATCCTGTTTTAATATCTTTCATCTGCTCCGGAAGGGCCTCCTGTACTCCGAAATAATCAGGATGATAATAGGTCAGTAAATCCGCAACGTCCTGTTTCCTTTTCGGCCAGGCATTATCCTGATCAGACTCAACATTCAGTCTGATATTAAAACTCATTACGGTAAGATTCTGTGAAAATCCTAATGCAAAAAACATCAGAAACACCATTGAAAATCTGAAATTCATATCTTATTTTATCAGTAAGAGACAAAAATAAAACTTCTCTGCGACAGAAAAGCTTTATTGATGTGATTATATTGTTAAATTATCTTTTTCTTCTTCTACAGATATAAAATACTCCTGAAATTCGGACTCCGAAACGGGTATACTGCTTTCAAGCTTTACAACACCTATGGTTTTGTAGTGGGAAGCCAGTTTTATGTTTTTGCTTTTAAGAAGTGCTTCCAGCTTTTTAAAGTTTATATCTTTCTTTAAAACTGCGAGGTAAGTGATCATACGTATATCTGTATTAAACCGTTTCCAATATCTCTGTATTTTATGCCTTCAATAGGTCTTGCTTTCTTTTCAATCAGTTCCCAGATCTCTTTTGCTGATTTATCGGGAAACTGTTCCATATACAACGCAGCAAGCCCGGAAACATGCGGTGCTGCCATACTTGTACCACTCATGCTGTAGTACAAATTACTTTTATTTTTTGCATTTTTAGGATAGGAACTGATAATATCTACCCCTGGAGCACAGACATTGATATTTCCCCCTGTAGACGGGTTGAGGCCTGCGTTTGAGAATCTGGCAATCTTCATTTGGCTATCAATAGCGCCAACAGCCATAATAGATTTTGAATTGGCCGGCATGGAAACAGGCTGTGGAATCTGCGGCCTGTTACTGTCATTGCCTGCAGCTGCTATAATAAGGCAGTTATTTTCCAACGCTCTTTCTCCAATGGTTTCAAAAAGAACGGAAGGCTGATCATCAAGTTTCGCAGGTGATGCCAGCGAAAGGGACAGAATTCTGAATTTCTTTGAAATGGCCCAGTCTATCGCATCAATGACACTGCTGGTAGTTCCTCTTCCATTGTCTGCGAGCACTTTTGCTATTTTCAGATTGCAATCTCTGGCAATTCCGTAGCGCTTTCCTGTATCACGTCTGGTATTTCCAGTGGCCACTCCTGCGCAATGTGTACCATGTCCGTTGGGGTCTCTGTTCCAGTCTTCACCGTCTATGAAAGATTTTCCTTCAATTTGTTCAGCTGAAAAATCGGGATGGGACGTTTCAAGGCCGGTATCAAGAATACAGACATCAATTCCTTTTCCTGTATAGTTTGCATTTTCCAGTCCGATTGTTTTTAATCCCCATTCCATTTCGACGAATGATTTTTGAGGTAAAGGTTTGCTGGTTATGTATTTTTCAAGTTCTGAAATTTTTTCTGTGAGTCCGGCAGACTGTTTTTTAAGTTCATTAATCAATTGCAATTCATCGGCAGAGAAAAATTCTCTTTCTTTTTCGTAGTACATAATAGAATTTGATTCATCTTTTACTGCGCTTTTCAATTGATCTTCATCCATATTTTCCACCACCAATACCCCAAGATTTTTATAAAGTACACCATTGTCCTTGTCTATGACATCATAAGAACGGTTTTCTTTGGAGAGAAATTCTGAGGAAGTAATACTCACTTCCAGTTCTTTCTCTATTTTTTTGAGCGAATTTTTCTGCTGATCCTCTAGCAGAACAATGTATCTTCCGGTTTCCATAATGATCTTTTTTTTAAATTAATTTCAGAAATACTTTTTCCAGAATGATGAAAATATCTTCCGGAATGATGGAAAGTCTGAGTTTTTTATTAATTCCGGATATGGCTGCATTCTGTACAACGAGTGAGTTCCAGAAGCTTTCAATTTTCGGTACGGAATTCATGTCTTTCAGTTTTTCATCGTCCAGAATTCCATTCTGATATAATGAAACAATGATTCCTGAAATAAGTTCTTCCGCCTCATCAAGCTTCTTGTTTTCCTTCGTATATATTTCCATAAGAATATCATAAATGCTTTCCATTCCGTTGAATGAGAATCCTCCCAGAAGTTCTCGTCTTCCGGATACTATTTTCTCCATTTTAATAGGATTAAAGCCTCTTTTCACCGTCGCAATCATATTCATAATTTTCAAAACTTCAGATTCATAGCTGGCGTTTCCTTTGGTACGAAAATATTCCAAAACTTCGTTGAGAAATCCATCAAAACGGGTATCAAAGTCAAATGATTTAGACAGGTATAAGGACTGAACTTCATTGAACTGTTCCAGAAGCTCCTTAATTTTCTGTACTGTAAAGTGAATAAGTTCCTGCATTACTCAAAAGTTATCTGTTCTATTTCATTCCCGTCTTTGTCTTTATAAGACACAATTCTGATTCCTTCTTCCTCCATTTCTACATGGAGGTTGATGAATAACTTGTCTTTATCCTCCGCTGCACTGGTGTTGGGATCTATGTAAATATTATTCAGCTTGGCATTCACCAGGGTATATTTATTCAGTAAAACCTTTGAAAAGATTTCTTTCAGCTCATCGGTCTCATCGGTTCCTTCATCCTGAGGTCTGAAGATTCCGGAATTGAGAAGCTGGACTTTTTTTCTGAGATCCAACTTAAGGACTTCGACAGCAGGAAGCTTACCGAATTTCTGATCATTTTTTTCCAGTGTACTGAACAGTGTCTTAAACTCTTCAGTCTGAATCTGTTTTATAGTAATTTGAGGAATATTCATCCTTTTCTCCTTGTTCACAAGACGGATTCTCTCATTCAATTCTGTAACAAACTGATCCTGGTTCAGTTTAAAATTATATTTGGAATCTGAATCGATATCCGTTATTTTAATCGGGATATCCATCTTTACACTGGGCAGGGCATATCTCGGAACCTTAAAATATTTAAGGTATTCATGACGGGCATATTCTTTGGCAATAAGAACTGCATTTTCGTCTGCTTTTTTACGAGCCTGAATTATCTCGTTGTTGAGATAATCCAGGTAATCTGATAGTTTTATCATCTTTCGTAAAATCTAATTATTGTGAAAGAAGTCCAAGCACTTTTTCAAGCCCTGCAGGCATTTCGTCATTGGTTGCACGTACTTTTACGCCAAGAGAATATTCTTTTTCCACTTTGATTCCCGTACTGGAAGTTCTTTTATAAGAGACATCCACTTTAAATTTTACTGGCCCCCAGCCCCCAGATGCTCCTGCATCGATTTTAAATTCATTACTTACGTCTTTGGTGTATGTGGAATTAAGCTTAACATTAAAGTCTACTTCACAGGTTTCAATTCTGAAGCTTGGGACATTCAGCAGCGCAATAAAAGGTACTGAAATTTCCACATCATCAGGAATGGTTTTTGGGTTGGTTGCACTTACCGGCTCATCTTCCTTAAAATCCGGGTTCGGAATATTTTTTTTGTATTTGAATTCTGCCATTCTCAGTTTTTTAGGACTGGCAGCATTGGCAGGATCTGTAAGTTCGAACCCAACTTCATTGATGAAATTAACAGTGGCAATAGATGCATTAGACTGTGCTTTTACACAGGCATCCAAAGGTCCGCCAATGATGGTAGCAAAATCAATACTTCCCAATTCTGCAGCAAAATCTGCGCTGGCAGCATCAGAGGTTCTGAAAATCTCTTCATCAGCAGCCATTCTACCGGCAATCAGTTTTATGATCTCAGAAGAGGCACCGGAGAAAGATTTTTCCCACTTTTCATCATAGTTCTTTTTGAACTCATCTACAATGGTTAATAATTCTTTGTTCGTCAATGAACTCAATTCTGAAGTTTCAATTCCTGATACTTTTTCGTACACTGCAGGAGTAAGCACTTTTTCTACTCCTGATAAAAGATCAATTAACTCATTTTTTGTTTTTTTGGCGTGGCTTGCTTCAAGCACTGATTTTAATGTTTCCATGTTGTTTTTGTTTTAAATTAATATTGTAAGACAAAATTATATTGCCGACCACCAAAACATTGCAGGAGAATCCCTTCACTTATCCCGGAAAAACACCCTAAAATAAAAAGCCTGAACTTACGATGGTAAGCTCAGGCTTTTGTGATGTATATTGCGGATGTTTATTTTATATAAACGTAAAGATAATATGAATTCTTCTTATTCTAAAGTAAGCTAAGAACGCAACAAGTTGCTGATGAAGCTATATGAATATGCGTTCGCTTAGAAAGAATCAATTTCATTGATTCCATCCTTTGCTCTCTTAAAAATATTACAGCATACAAATGAAAGCTTTGCGTTAAATTTAAATAGATCCAACATTTTTATGACGGTTTACGGCTATTGTTTTCCAGATTGATATCAGGAACAACAGAATTCGGGTCCAGCTTTACCTCATCAATTTCTTTGCTGGAATCTACCTTGAATGTCCATTCAGTATTTCTTTTCCAGACTTCAACAGGAATTTTCACCACCTGTGCAGTTCCATCTTTGAATTTCAACTGTACAGTAGTAGGCATCGGCATTTGCCCAATATTTTCAACGGTAATCTCAACTCCGTTTTTAAAGTCTCCGTTGATGTATTTTACGTTTTTAACAGCCTGATCAATTTTCCATTTATTAAAGAACCATCCTCTCCAGAACCAGTTCAGTTCCTCTCCGGAAACATTTTCCATGGTATGGAAAAAATCCCAGGGGGTAGGATGTTTAAAAGCCCAGCGATCTATATAGGTTCTGAATGCTTTGTCAAATTTTTCAGGACCCAGAATTGCTTCTCTTAAAACCTTTAATCCTGTTCCCGGTTTAAAATAAGCTAAAGCACCAATGCTTCTTTCTTTCATATTGTCCGGTCCTACCATTACAGGTTCCAGACTATCTGTCAACAGATACATTCCTGATCTTGCCAGATTCGGTTTACGGTAATATTCTCCTTTATTGAAAGCTTCGGTGGAAAGTCCGTTAATGAACGTGTTAAACCCTTCATCCATCCATGCGAAGAGTCTTTCATTAGATCCTACGATCATAGGAAACCAGTTGTGTCCGAACTCATGGTCTGTAACGCCCCAAAGATCTTCTCCTTTGGAGTCCATATGACAGAAAACAATTCCCGGATATTCCATTCCTCCCTCATTTCCTGCTACATTGGTGGCAGCCGGATAGGTGTATTCATACCATTTTTTAGAATAATGCTCTATAGCAGCTTTCGTATATTCTGTAGATCTTCCCCATGCTTTGTCACCGGCACTTTCTGCAGGATAAGCTGAAATAGCCAAAGATTTCGTTCCACTGGGTAAATTTATTTTTGCGGCATCTAAAATAAATCCGGCAGATGATGCCCATGCAAAATCTCTGGTCTGATTAATTTTAAATTTCCAGGTCTTTGTACCGGAAGTTTTATTTTTACCGATTTCAGATTCAGGACAGATCATTACCGTTTTATCACTGTTTCTTGCCTCATTCCATCTTTTAATTTCTTCTTTACTGTACACTTCTTTCTCATTCAGAAGTTCTCCGGATGCCACTACATAATGATTGGCAGGAACTGTAATATTGGCTGTGATATTTCCATATTCCAAATAGAATTCCGAAGCTCCAAGGTAGGGTAATGTATTCCATCCTAAAACATCATCGTAGACGCACATTCTCGGATACCATTGTGCTATGGTAAATATTTTACCGTTTTTAGTATCCTGTATTCCCATTCTGTCTGAACCATAATCAGGAGAAATAAAGGAATATTCAATTTCTATTTTGGTAACCCCTCCATTGGCTTTCAGCTCTTTGAGAAGATCAATCTGCATTCTCGTATCGGTAATGGTATATTTTACATCTTTCTTACCATCCAGTTTAACTGATTTAATGGTATATCCGCCGTTCAACTCTTCGCCATGAGCTCCATTTCGGCTTCCGGAAAGCGGAACTACGCCATTTCCTCTGGAGTCTTTCGCAAAAAGGTTCTGATCAAGCTGCAGCCACAGAAAGCCTAATTTATCCGGACTGTTATTGGTATAGGTAATTTCTGCTGTTCCTGTAATTTCTTTTTTAGCTTCATTCAGGCTGACATTCAAATGATAATCTGCTGAATTCTGCCAGTAAGCATGTCCCGGTTGTCCGCTTGCAGAGCGGGTTGCTGTACCTGTCTGCGGATAAAAGAATGGCTTAAATGCTTCTACGTAATCGTATTTCGGAGTCTGCTGTGCATATGCAGATCCTGAGAAGAGGACAACTGCAAGCGTCGAAACAAGGGTCGGAAGTTTAAAATTCATTTGAAAAGTATTATTTAGTGTATAGGTAAAAAAAACTCCCGGATTTGTTACACATCCGGGAGTTTTTTTATTATAAGTTTAATTTAATTTGATTTTTTGGCTTTTATCATGGCTTCCAAAGCATCCCACATTTCTTTAGGAATTGCTTCAAGCATATTGAATTCGCCGGCACCCTGAAGCCATTCTCCTCCATCAATGGTTACCACTTCCCCATTCATATATGCTGAATAATCAGAAACCAGATAAGCAGCAAGGTTGGCAAGCTCCTGATGCTCTCCTACTCTTCTCAACGGAACTTTTTTCTTCATATCAAATTTCTCCTGAAGATCTCCGGGAAGAAGTCTGTCCCAAGCTCCTTTTGTAGGGAAAGGTCCTGGTGCAATGGCATTGAAACGGATTCCGTATTTTGCCCATTCTACCGCTAAAGATCTGGTCATGGCCAGAACTCCGGCTTTTGCACAGGCTGATGGCACTACGTAGGCAGAACCTGTCCATGCATAAGTGGTTACAATGTTCAGTACAGTTCCCGGTGTTTTAGAATCTATCCAGTGTTTTCCTACGGAAAGGGTACAGTTTTTTGTTCCTTTTAAAACAATATCAAGAATGGAGTCAAAAGCAGAATGAGTTAGTTTTTCTGTTGGAGAAATGAAGTTTCCTGCTGCATTATTCAACAAAATATCAATCTTTCCGAATTCTTTCAGCGTTGCCTCTTTCATTGCTTCTACCTCTTCCCAGTTTCTTACATCACACGCTACGCAAAGCACCTTACCTCCGGTTTCATCTTCAAGTTCCTTAGCTGTGGTCTGCAGCTTTTCCAGATTTCTGGAAGTAATCACTACTTTAGCACCCAGTTCAAGAAAGTATTTGGTCATCGCTTTGCCAAGACCGCTGCCGCCGCCTGTTACAATTGCTACTTTATCTTTTAGTGCCCCTTCGCGCAGCATAGGTTGTGTATATAGACTCATAAAATATTTTTTCTTAAAAATACTAAATATTGAAATGCAATCCTTTAAAATGGATTGATAAATAATGCTACAAATAATTATTCTCTCCCTATTTTTTAAAACCGGTAGACTTTTTTTAATAAAATAGCCTGATAATTACTTACCGGGCTATTTTAATCTTGAAAAAAATAATGTATTAAGCTGTAACCACTCCTTTGAATGAAAGTGTCTTAGGAGTTTTGCTGTCACTTGTAGTAACGTTTACAGTCTTCATAAACGGACCAGCTGCTGCTGCATTATAGCTGGCTTCTACAAATCCTTTCTTCCCAGGCTGGATAGGTGTTTTGGTATAATCTGCAGTGGTACATCCGCAAGAAGGAGCTACATTTTGTATGATAATCGGTTTTGAACTTGTATTGGTGAATTCAAATCTGATCAATTTTGGTTTTCCCTGAGGAATATTTCCTACATCAATAGATTCTGATTTCCATTTAATGGCATCTGCAACCATTTTTACAATGGATGGAGCATCTGCAGTAAGTACATTAGCATAAAAAGGAGAGAATGCCAACACGGCTAAAAGAGCTGTAATTTTTAGTTTTTTCATGAGTATAAATTCTAATATTATTATATTTCGATATGACAAATGTAAAGCAGGCAGTGATTACAACTTGTTAACCGCTGTCAAACATTTGTTAACGAGTTGTTAATAATAAAAGATAAATAGATATTTTTGGATAATATTGTTTCAGGAAATGAAAATAAAAAGACTCAATATTATAATAACCCTGGGATTTGTTGCTATTATCGGGATTTTAATAGCACAGTTGATGTGGACGCGCCAGGCTTATAATCTTGAAGACAAAAAATTTAACCAGAAAGTCAATATTGCCTTAATGGAAGTCGCAGAAAAACTCTCAGGAGGAAAGACATCCTACACCGAAAATCCTGTACAGAATATTGCCAATGACTATTATGTGGTTAATATTAACAATGAATTTCATCCCGTAGTGCTGGAATATTATCTTAAAACAGAATTTACCCGTTTCCAGATCAATACAGATTATGTGTATGCACTATACAACTGCCACAGTGATAAAATGGTGTACGGAAAGTATATGACTACCCATCAGGAAAGCCCCGGCAACAAGGTAATCAATTTTCCGAAGCATAAAAATCTGATCTATTACTTTTCCATCCGTTTTCCTGATAAAACCACTTATCTGATCAGTTCATTAAGATTCTGGTATCTGCTAACGTTTGCTCTTATCATCATACTTCTGGTATATGTATATTCTATTTATACCATTATTCAGCAGAAGAAGTTTTCGGAACTGCAGCGTGATTTTATTAATAATATGACTCATGAGTTTAAGACTCCTTTATCTTCGATACTTTTGGCTTCGGAAGCTCTCAATAAGCAGGAACTGGTACAGGATAATTCTAAACTGCAGACCTATACTTCCATTATCATCAATCAAAGTCACAAGCTTAACAGCCACATTGAGAAAATATTGAATATTGCTAAAAATGATGCGGCAGGACTGTCATTAAAGCCTCAAAAAATTCTGTTACTTCCTTTTATTCAGGAGATTGCTGATAATATTCGGCACAAAAACAAAGACCTCAGCATTGAGATTGATATTGAAAACAGTACTTCAGTAATGGCAGATGAATTTCACTTTACCAATATCATTTACAACCTGCTGGATAATTCCATCAAATATTGTGAAAGAAAGCCTGTGATTGAAATTTCAGCTTATAAAGATTCAAAAGGTTTATATTTAAAGTTTAAAGATAACGGAATGGGGATTCCTGCTAAAAATATTCCTCATATTTTCGATAAGTTTTACAGGGTACATACCAAAAGAAGTGAAGAAGTAAATGGTTTTGGGCTGGGATTATTTTATGTAAAAAAAGTAGTTCAGCAGCATCACTGGAAAATTTATGTGGAGAATAATGAAGACTCGGGAATTACCACAACGCTCTTCTTTCCGTTTTCAAATTAATCATGTGTAAGTATTATGGAGAAATCTAAAATTTTATATGCCGAAGATGACAAAACAATAGCTTTTCTGGTGGAAGACAGTCTGGAAAGCTATTATGACATCAGCTGTTATTCTGACGGTGAATCTGCTCTGGAAGCATTTAACAGTCGGGATTTTGATATCTGCCTGCTGGATATTATGATGCCCGGGATGAACGGATTTGAGCTAGCACAAAATATCCGCAATAAAAATTCTGAAATTCCTATTATTTTCATTTCTGCAAAAGCTTTAAAAGAAGACAGAATCAAAGGGCTTAAAATTGGTGCAGATGATTATCTGGTAAAACCATTCAGTATTGAAGAACTGATGTTGAAAATTGAAGTTTTCCTTAAACGTACCAAGAAAACAGACGCTTCCCCTCTACAATATAAAGTGGGCAAATATGATTTTGATCCTAAAAACTATACCCTTCAAGGGATTGACAACCATATTACCCTTACCCAAAGAGAGTCTGATCTTCTTTTATATTTTATCCGCCACAAAAATCTGGTGGTCAAAAGACAGGACATTCTAAAGGCCATCTGGGGTGATGATGATTATTTTATGGGACGAAGCCTCGATGTATTTATTTCCCGGCTGAGAAAGGTACTGGCTGAAGAGCAAAACGTTTTAATAGAAAACCTTCACGGAATAGGTTTCCGTTTTTCTGAAAAAGAGTAAATAGTATTTAAACTAATTTAAAACACAACACTAAATGATGATTTCACTTTAATTTAAACTTTGAAAAATTGTCATTAATGAAAAATCACAAGTCTATTGTTTTTCTTTCTCTGGTACTTTTAAGTGCAAACTTTCATGCTCAAAAATTTGAAAAATTAGTACAATATGTCAACCCTCTGATCGGAACCGAAAAAATGGGACATACTTATCCCGGAGCTACCGTTCCTTTTGGTGCGGTACAGCTAAGTCCTGAAACAGATACTATTTCTTATGCGCTTAACGGAAAATATAATGGTGAGGTTTATAAATACTGCGCCGGCTACCGTTATGAAGATAAAACCATTGTGGGATTCAGTTCTACACATTTCAGCGGAACAGGACATTCTGATCTCGGAGATTTTCTGGTGATGCCTACCGTAGGAAAACTTCAGCTGAATCCAGGAACAGCTTCCAATCCGGAAAATGGTTACAGGAGCAGATTTTCGCATCAAAACGAAACAGCAGAAGCCGGATATTATAAAGTAAAACTGGATGATCACAATATCCTTGCAGAGCTGACCGCAACACCAAGAGTGGGAATTCACCGCTATACTTTCCCGAAATCTGATCAGGCTCATATTATTCTGGATCTGATGGCAGGCATTTACAATTATGACGGGAAAAATGTATGGACATACGTTCGGGTAGAAAACGGAAATATGATCACTGGCTACCGTCAGACCAACGGCTGGGCAAGAACCCGAACAGTTTATTTTGCGATGAAATTTTCCAAACCTTTTACATCTTACGGTCAGAAAAACTATGATCAAAAGCAGGTTTATAAAGGTTTTTGGAGAAAATTCGACCAAAATCAGAATTTCCCGGAAATCGCAGGCAAGAACCTGAAAATGTATTTTGATTTTAATACCAATGAAAATGAAGTAATTGAAATAAAACTTGCGATTTCTCCGGTAAGCCAGACCAATGCTTTGGAAAACCTGGAAAAAGAAGCCGGAAATATTACCTTCGATGAGGCGAAAGCCCAGGCCCAGGACAACTGGAACAAAGAATTAAATAAAATTGTCATCAAAGGTTCTGATACGGAAAAAACGAATTTTTATACCGCCATGTACCATACCTTCATCAACCCCACCACTTATATGGACGTTAATGGAGAATATAAAGGACTGGATCAGAATGTTCATAAAGCAGATGGCTTTACCAATTATACCACCTTCTCTCTGTGGGATACTTACCGTACGCTTCATCCTTTCTTTAATATCATCCAGCCTCAACGAAATGGTGACATGGTAAAATCCATGATGGCACATTATAATCAATTCTCAATGAAAATGCTGCCTGTCTGGTCACATTATGCCAATGACAACTGGTGTATGAGCGGCTATCACAGTGTAAGCGTTGTGGCTGACGCTATTATCAAGGGAAATTATGAAGGTGATCCTGAAGAAGCATTGAAAGCCTGTATAGAAACAGCTAATAAAAGGAATTACGAGGGCATCGGACAATACATTGACCTTGGATATATTCCGGCTGAAAAAAACGGAACATCAGTTTCCAATACATTAGAATATGCCTATGATGACTGGGCGATTGCTCAACTGGCAAAACATTTAAACAAAACAGATATTTACAATCAGTTTATGAAACGGTCTGAAAACTGGAAAAATAATTTTGACAAAACCATCGGATTTATGCGTCCACGTCTGGCAGATGGAAGCTTTAAAAAAGATTTTGATGTGCTAAGTACCCACGGACAAGGCTTTATTGAAGGAAACTCATGGAACTACAGTTTCTTTGTTCCACAAAATCCGGATGAGCTGATCACCATGATGGGTGGAAAGAAAAAATTTGCTTCAAAACTGGACGAACTGTTCACCATGCATTTACCTGATGAATTCTTTGCAGACACTGAAGATATTACACGGGAAGGAATTATTGGTGGATATGTTCACGGGAACGAACCTGCTCACCATGTTGCTTATTTCTATAACTGGGCAGGGCAGCCTTGGAAAGCACAGGCACAGATCCGCCGTATTCTGGAAATGCAATATAAAGCTACACCTGATGGGCTGGGCGGAAATGATGATGCCGGACAAATGAGTGCATGGTATATTTTAAGTTCATTAGGATTTTATCCTGTAGCTCCGGGATCAGAGAACTATTCTATCGGAAGCCCGGCGATTGATCACGCTATATTGAATCTGGAAAACGGAAAAACTTTTGAAATTGAAGCCATCAACCAAAGTCCGGAAAATGTATATGTTCAGAAAGTTCTTCTGAATGGAAAAGAGATTAAGAATTTCACGTTGAAGCATTCTGAGATTATGAACGGAGGGAAACTTACTTTCTATATGGGAAATAAAGCGAAGAAATAAATAATGAATAAATATATTCTCGCAGATTGTGCGGATTTGGAAAATTCTTAAAACAAGAGAGCGGACTAAAGCCCGCTCTTATTGATTATTTCCCTGAACATTTCTCGTTATATAATTTGGTTCCTTCTGTTTGCTCCAGATCTTTCAATCTTTTTAATGCCGTGCAGGCAACATCTGTTTTGTTTTGTGCCATTGCAATTGAAGCAACGTTGTACAATGCATCTGTATTGGTGTTATCATATTCATGAGTTTCGTTAAAAAACTCAATTGCCTTATCCAATTTGTTAGCATTCATAGCCTGTACTGCTTTACTGAAATTTTGCAAAGATTTTTTTTTATCTTTTACATATACTATAAACTCTGGAAGAAAATCAATATAATTACGATTAAAAAAAGTAATCCCCATTCTACTAATTTCACCTCTGCCATTTGTTACTTTACTAGAATATTTATAAGGAATAATGACTTTTTCAAAATTTTCAAATCCTGAAATATCCCATAAATAAAAATTCTTTTCAAATGTTCCTTTAAAAAGGTTGACACTCACCTGATTCATTTTTACTCCTTCTTCTTTATCAATTTCTACTGTAATAATTTTCTTTTTTGGAAAAATTAGAATATTTCCATTTAAACTAAAATCATGAGAATACTCTTTTTTCGCATAAATATCAGCAATTTCTGAAACTAGATTTCTTTTTAATTACGGAGTAAATTCTCTGGTTGCAGTTATAACTGTATCATTTTTATATTGTTTTAAAAAATTATTTATTCTTAAAGAATTATTTACAAACCATATTTTTCTTATCTTATCTGGAGCTTCTTCTCCATCTACTCTTTGTGTTATAACTAAAGAATCGGCCGTTAATTTTTCAATATGATAACCTGCTTCTTTTGATGTTTTCATTATTCTTTTCTCTAAGTTAAAATCAACACAACTTTTCATTTCCATGAAAATGGGATCACTATATACACAAAGAGTATTACCAGTAATTTTCCATAATGAAACTCCCAATTCCCTTTGGCTTAAATCTCTGCTGCCATCCAGCATACTAAATTTCACTCTTGTCCATGATGAATTTGAAAGCAATTGTGTATTGATTTGTGAACTAAGGTTTAATGAGATTGATAGAAATAGCAATAAAAAGAGCTTGTACATAGGTATTAATTATTTTTTGCGCGAAGCTACATAAATTTAAAGTATCTTGAAACTTAAAAGAGTATCTAACTTAATCATTCGTCAATCTTAATAATCTTACAGCTTAGTTTTGGCTGAAGCCAGTGGCAGATTTTAAAATAAGAAAGCGGGCTAAAGCCCGCTCTTATTGATTATTATAGTTTCTAAGAGAGTTTTTGCAATTTTATGATTTCGCTTTTTTACCTTTTTGCGCTATTAATCCCTCGCTTCAAAAAGTAATCTCTCCCCAAATTTTCCCTCAGCAATTGTACCATTATCATACACCAGATGTCCGTTGACAAATGTATGGGTAACTTTAGAATGGAAATTCATTCCTTCCAGTGGACTCCAGCCACATTTGTACAGTAAATTGTCTTTGGAAACCGTCCAGTTTTCATTCAAATCTACTAAAACTAAATCTGCTTTGTAGCCTTCTCTTATAAAACCTCTTTTTTCCACTTTAAAAAGAATAGCAGGATTATGAGCCATCTTTTCAACGATTTTCTCAAGGGAGATTTTACCATTTTTATAGTTTTCAAGCATTACCACCAGTGAATGCTGTACCAAAGGTGCCCCTGAAGGACATTTTGTATATACATTGTTCTTCTCTTCTGCGGTATGTGGAGCGTGATCTGTAGCAATCACATCTATTCTGTCATCCAGCAAAGCTTCCCAAAGGGCATCTTTATCTTTTTGAGTTTTTACAGCAGGGTTCCATTTGATAAGACCACCTCTTGTTTCGTAATCATCGTTGGTAAATGTAAGATGATGAACACATACCTCAGCGGTGATCTTTTTATCTTGTAAAGGAATATCATTTCGGAAAAGCTCCATTTCCTTTGCTGTTGAAAGGTGGAAAACGTGAAGTCTCGCTCCTGTTTTTTTCGCAAGTTCAATCGCTTTGGATGAAGATTTATAGCAAGCTTCTTCACTTCTGATCAGATGGTGGAATTTTACAGGAATATCATCCCCATATTCATCCATATATTTCTGTGTATTGGCTCTGATGGTAGCTTCATCTTCACAGTGCACAGCAATCAGCATTTTGGTATTGCTGAAAATGTTTTCCAGAGTTTCAGGATTATCAACCAGCATATTTCCTGTAGATGATCCTAAGAATAATTTAATCCCCGGAACATTTCTGGGATTTGTTTTTAAAACTTCTTCCAGATTATCATTAGTTCCCCCCATCATAAAACCGTAATTGGCATATGCTTTTTGGGAAGCAATTTCATATTTATCTGCTAATAACTCCTGGGTAACAGCGTTTGGAACAGTATTCGGCTGATCTATAAAACTGGTGATCCCTCCGGCAATGGCCGCTCTTGATTCGCTTTCAATATCGCCTTTATGAGTAAGTCCCGGCTCACGGAAATGCACCTGATCATCTATTACTCCGGGAAGAAGATATTTACCTGAACCATCAATGATCTGATCTGCATCTTCAGAAATGCCGGCAGTTATTTTAGAGATTAAATCATTTTCTATCATTATATCGCTTTCAAAGACTTTTCCTTCGTTGACGATATTTACATTTTTTATAAGAACTTTCATTTCAATTTATTTCGCTGTAAAATTAAGATTTTAAGTTTTAATTCACCCCAAAATCGCAAAACGAATGCTTAAAGTTTTACATTTGCAAAAAAAAATCGACTTTGTATAAGAAACTATTAGGACAGACAGCAGTATATGGGCTTAGCTCCGTATTGGTCCGTATTTTTCCATTTATCATTGCACCCATCGTTACAAAGGCTTTCGGACCAGCTGCTTCGTCACCGTTTGTAGACTGGTATTCCATTGCAGGTGTAATTACGGTATTGCTTACACATGGCATGGAAACTTCTTTTTTCCGATTTGCACAAGAGGATAACATTGACAAAAAAACATTGATTTCAACCTGCTCAATGAGTATCATCAGCATGGGATTAATTTATCTTATTCTAGGCTATGTCTTCAGATTTCAGCTTGCTGAAGCTTTTGAAACTCCGGATCAGGTTAACTTTCTGGTCATTTTTCTGTTTATCCTTTCATTAGACGCTTTTGCCACTATTCCATCTGCTATATTGAGATTACAAGGCAAGCCATTCAAATACATGCTTTCAAAAGTAGCAGGATCCCTGGTTTACTTTTTACTGGTTTTGTTTTTCATCAGATGGCTTCCTAAGCATCCTGAGGGAGTACTTGGGTTAAAATATAATCCTGACTTCGGGGTTGGATATGTCTTCATTGCCAATCTCATCCAAAGTATAATTACCCTTTTGATTGTAGGAAAGGAATTCTTCAGCTTCAGTATTTCCAAATTCGATTTCGGACTTTGGAAAAGAATCATGAACTATTCCTGGCCGGTAATGATTGCGGGATTAGCCGGTATAGTGAATCAGACATTGGACAGGCAGTTCTTGAAATACCTTCTTCCCGGAGAAGAAGCACGTCACCAGATTGGGGTATATGGAGCGGTCTACAAGATTGCCACCTTCATTACTGTTTTCAGACAAGCCTATCAACTGGGGATTGAACCTTATTTTTTTTCAAGTTTCAAGAACAAAGACTCTCACAAGACCTACGCTGTATTGATGGATGTTTTTGTCATCTGTAGCTGTATCATTTATATGGCACTCATGGTAAATCTTCAATGGATTTCAGAAAAATACCTGAGAAACCCTCTCTACTATGAAGGGATTGAAATCATTCCTTTTATAATGCTAGGAGCTTTATTCCTGGGAATCTACCTTAACCTTTCCATATGGTATAAGTTATCAGACCAGACAAGAGTTGGCTTATATATTTCTGTTATTGGAGCATGTATCACCATTCTTATCAACTTCTTATTCATTCCTCAATATGGATATTGGGCAAGTGCCATGGCAGCGCTGATTACCTTTCTGTCTATGATGATCATTTCCTATATTTGGGGACAAAAGCAATATCCTATTCATTATAATACAGGAAAAATACTGATGTATCTGAGCTTCACCATTATCGGCTCATTGATTTCATTCTATTATTTCAGAACCAATTATTTGATAGGCAACCTATTTCTCATATTATTCTTAGCTTTGGTACTTTTTAAGGAAAAGACGATAGTATCCAAAATCATCAAAAGACCTTAAACTTTGGTCTTTATTTTGCTTGTAAACAGTCCTATTGTTAATCTAAACAATTATTTAAAAAGATATAAATCATACTTCATCAAAGGTTTTAATTATTATCTTTAACCTAAATATTCAGAACAACTAACAAAACATCTTTTATACATATAATTTATGAAAATTATTGTCCCTATGGCTGGACGTGGTTCCAGATTACGTCCACATACACTGACAGTTCCAAAACCTCTTATTCCTATTGCAGGAAAACCTATCGTACAGAGATTGGTGGAAGACATTGCTAAAGTTGCAGGAGAAAACATTGAAGAGGTAGCTTTTATCATCGGAGATTTTGGACCTGAGATCGAAAGATCCCTTATTCAGATTGCTGAAAAGCTGGGAGCAAAAGGAAGTATTTATTATCAGAACGATCCTCTTGGGACCGCTCACGCTATCAAATGTGCAGAACAATCTATGCAGGGAGATATCGTTATTGCTTTTGCAGATACTCTTTTCCGCGCAGACTTCCAGTTGGACAAAAATTCTGACGGTGTAATCTGGGTGAAAAGTGTTGAAGATCCATCCGCTTTCGGAGTAGTAAAATTAGATAATTATGGTTTCATTACCGACTTTGTTGAAAAGCCAACTACTTACGTTTCAGATCTTGCCATTATCGGTATTTATTATTTCAACAGCGCTGAAAAGCTAATGGAAGAAATTAATTATATCATGGATAATGATATTAAAAACGGGGGCGAATACCAGTTAACAACAGCTCTTGAAAACCTCAGAGCTAAAGGCGCTAAGTTTACCCTTGGAAAAGTAAATGACTGGATGGATTGCGGTAATAAAAATGCTACCGTAGAAACCAACAGCAAAATTCTTGAATATGAAAGAGAGGAAATGACTCATTTTCCTGCTTCTGCTGTGATTGAAAACTCGCTGATCATTCAGCCTTGCTTTATTGGAGAAAATGTAAAAATATCCAATTCAAAAGTAGGACCTGGTGTTTCATTAGGAAACAATACCATCATTGTCAATTCAAACATTGAAAATTCCCTGATCCAGGAAAATACAAGAATCAATCATGGAAATCTATCCAATTCTATGATCGGTAATTCTGCACAATATTTCGGAGTTTCCAGAGAAATTTCTTTAGGTGACTATTCTGTTTTAGATTTCCTTTCTAAATAAGGATATAAAATATTTAACTTAAACAACACATCATCAAACCACACAAAACATTTTGTGTGGTTTGGCGTTAATATTGCAACGTATTTTTTAATTAAAGATAAATACATGAAAAACTGGCTCCCATTTCTTTTATTGCTTCTTGCCTTATCATCCTGTAAGACCCGTAATGCTGCCCAAAACAATACTGATCATACACAGGACAGCATTAATACCGCAAAAGACAATGGAAATCCAAAAGATGTAAATGAACCGGTAAGTGATAAACTTACTTTCTATGAACATGTATTAATCCCGCCAAAATTTGAACAAATCAAAATAGACAGCAAAGTAAGAGTAGAAACAGGAAATTATGTTCCTACACTGGACGCAACCATCTATATTGAAAATGATAAAAAGGTGTGGATGAATCTTAGAGCATTATTCATCAATGCTGCCAGAGGTATTGCCACTCCGGAAGGTATAAAAGGACAGGATAAAATTAATAAAACCTATATAGATTCCGATTTTGACTATCTTAATAATCTGCTGAATGTTAATTTCATTGATTATAAATCATTGGAAAAAATCTTACTGGGAAGAACTTTTGTAAAAATCAACGACAGACAGTTTGATCTCACTCAAAATGCACAGGGTTTTAAAATGGTTTCCAATAAAAATCAGAAAATCGTAACGGATGAAAAAAACAGAGAATACAAAGTGGCACTCCAATACGACACCAATTACGATTTGTTAGCCGTCAATTTAAAAGATATTCTGTCATCAGATGAACTGGAAGTTTCTTACAGTGACTGGAATGAATACGAAGGAATACGCCTTCCGAAAAATGTTAAAATAATTATAAAAGGCTCAAAATCTAGTCAGATTTTACTGGAAAACACGAAATTTGACTTTTCGAGGATGGAAACACCTTATTCTGTACCATCCAGTTATAAGAAAATTGAGATTAAATGATTAGAAAATTTAGCTTTTTAATAGGTGTTTTGATGTTCGGACTGCACCAGGGACAGCAGACCAAAGAACAGCTGCAGAAGCAGAATGCCGAACTTAAAAAACAAATTGCACAAATAAATACCGATTTAGCTAAAACCAGAAGTGAATCAAAACTTTCCGTAGCCTATCTTTCTAATGTCAACCAAAAATTGGTTTTAAGAGAAAAGGTTTATAATAATACGCAGAAAGAAAAAAGATTCATTGAGGATGATATCTACTTACGTCAGCTGGAAATCAACCGTCAGAATAAAGAACTTGCCGTTTTGAGGAAAAACTATGCTGAAGTTTTGGTGAATGCTTATAAAAACAAAGGAGTACAGAACAAAGTAACTTTTATACTTTCTGCTAAAAATTTAGGAGAAGCTATACGAAGAGTTCAGTATCTGAAACAATACTCAGACTATCAGGATAAAAAAGCAGCTGAAATCACAGATGCTGCCAATCTTATCAAAAAGACCATCGCACAAAAACAAAATTCTGTAAAAGCGAAGGAATCTCTGTTGGTTAACCAACAGAAAGATCTGGCAACCATCAATGCCGAAAGAGCTCAAAAAGAACAATTAGTAGCCGAATTCAAGAAAAATGAATCCAAATTAACAGCCGAACTTAAGCAAAAACAAGTTCAGTCTAAAGCATTGGAAGGACAGATCAGAGCTATTATTGCAGAAGAGATCAGAATTGCCAAAGCAGAAGAAGAAGCCAGAAAAAAGGCGGAAGCAGAAAAAATACGTTTAGCAAAACTGGCTGCTGAAAGAGAAAAAGCAAGAATCGAGGCGGAAGCTAAAGCAAGAGCTGAAGCCCTTGAAAGAGAAAGAAGAATTGCAGAAGCTGAAGCTAAGAAAGCCGCAGACCTTGCAGCAAAAAGAGCGGAAGAAGAAAGAAAACGTAATGAAGAAGCAGCAAAGGCAGAAGCTAACGCAAGAGATGAAGCCAGAAGAGTAGCCGCTAAAAAAGCTTCTGATGAGGCGAATGCAAGAGCTAAAGAAGCTGCCGATAAACTCGTGGCCGCGAGAGCAGCAGAAGCAGCCCTTACAAAAAGAAAAGAAGAAGATAAAAAAGCAGCAGAGACCAAAGCCATGACAAGCTACGGAGTTTCCACCGCTACAGGAAACAGCTTTGCAGACAACAGAGGACGACTCAGTTATCCTGCAGACAGAGCCGGACAAATCACTCACCGTTTCGGAAGACAGCCACACCCGGTTTTCAAAAATATTACAGAAGAAAATAACGGGATCAAAATTTCCGTTCCTTCGGGTACACGCGCAAAATCAGTGTTCCCGGGATCAGTATCTTCAGTTCTCGCCAACAATGACGGAACTAAGACTGTAATCATTAAACACGGAAGTTATTTTACCATTTATTCCAACTTAGGAAACGTAAGTGTTTCCAAAGGACAGCAGGTTTCATCAGGAACTCCGGTAGGTACAATTGCTCAGGATTTTGATGGTGCTTATACACTTGATTTCCAAGTATGGAACGGAAGTACACCAGTTGATCCATTAGGTTGGATTTCATATTAAAAAAAGTGTAACTTTACAAAAATTTTAAGAGATGAATACACTAACAATACTTGCCTTATCTTGGCAGCACATCCTTATCGTAGCAATACTTTTGGTATTACTTTTTGGAGGAAAGAAAATTCCGGAATTAATGAGAGGAGTCGGTTCTGGAATCAAAGAATTTAAAGATGCAGTAAAAGAAGAAGATAAACCAGGTTCTGAAAACAAATCGGCTTCCAACAATAACAATTCTTCCAGCAACTAAAATTCCGTAGAATTAATGAAATTTACTGAGACTGCATGGAAAGTCTTCAATCAAGCTATTGAAGACTATCACGTGTCTGATGACGTTAACACTCTAATTAATAACCCATTCGAAAAAGATAGTTTGGAACGGATTTTGTATGCAAAGAACTGGATTGATACCGTTCAATGGCATTTGGAAGATATAATTAGAGATGAAAATATTGATCCGGCTGAAGCTCTTCAACTGAAGAGAACGATAGATGCTTCCAATCAGAAAAGAACTGATCTGGTAGAATATATTGACAGCTGGTTTCTTAATAGGTTTGAAAATATAACTCCTAAACCTGAAGCAAAAATAAATACAGAAACTCCCGCTTGGGCAGTAGACAGGCTATCAATTCTTGCATTAAAGGTTTATCATATGTCGTTAGAAGCCAATAGAGAATCCGCTTCTGAAGAACACAGAAACAACTGCCAGGCCAAACTGGATGTTCTGCTTACTCAGAAAGAAGACCTATCAACTTCTATAGATCAGTTGCTTACTGATATTGAAAACGGTAATGTTAAGATGAAAGTGTACAAACAAATGAAAATGTACAATGATGAAAGTCTTAACCCAATCCTTTATCAAAAAGGGCAACAAAAATGAAACGACTATTTTTCTTTGGAGTACTTATCATATTAACATCTTCCTGCGCAACGGAAAAGCTTAATCTTTCTCCGTTGTCAAATAATTTTTATAGTGATGCTAAAGGTTCTGATTCAGACAGAAGCTCAAAGAAGAATTTTAATATCAATATCAAACAGAATGTCAATGCCTCTGAAATTTCAAACATGATCTCTACTTTTCCCAAGTTTAGAAACAACGGATTAAATGATGAGATTACCAGCTTGAAATACAGCCTTCAGAATTATTTATATGCTATTGATGCCAGCAATTCTGCAGGAAAAAGCAGAGCCCTTAAAAGCTTTGAAAAATCATATAAAAAAATTCAAAAGCTAAGGCAAAATCTTGACAGAGACGACGATGAAGTTCTTAACAGATATCTGGTTCGTTTAAAAACCAATATTTCTGTTATTGAAGACACTTTGCCAGGAAGTTAAAACTAATTGAACTATCAATGATTAAAATTCAGGCGGAAGCCAATGTTCCCACAGAGCACGGCACTTTCCGAATGATTGCTTTCTCCGAAAACGAAAACGACTGGATGCCCCACATGGCCATTGTTGCTGAAAATACAGATTTTTCAAAACCGGTCAATGTTCGTTTCCATTCAGAATGTATTACCGGAGAAGTTTTTCATTCAAAAAAATGTGAATGCGGCCAACAATTGGATGCTGCAATGAAATATATCCATGAAAACGGCGGAATTATCATCTACCTTCGCCAGGAAGGAAGAAACATCGGGATCATCAACAAACTGAAGGCATACTCACTACAGGAAAAAGGTCTGGACACTGTACAGGCTAATCTTGAACTGGGACTTCCTGCAGATGACAGAAACTTTGGTATAGCCATTGAAATCCTTAATCTACTGGAGGTAAAAGATATTAACCTTCTCACCAATAATCCTGAAAAGGTAAAGTATGTGGTAGACAGCAATATTCACCTTAATTCAAGAGTCCCGTTACAGATTCCTGCCAATGAAATAAGCAAGGGATACCTGCAAACAAAAAAAGACTTCTTTGGACATCTTCTTGATGACAATGATAACTAAATAAAAGAAAGCCTCAGAGTTACTCTGAGGTTTTTTTATTGATCCTTTTTCCGGCTCATACAGACTCAAAATTACCCTCTGAACATTTTGATACAGATAAGAAAATATACTTACATTAAAAGTTTTCTATTTATATGTGATAAATATCTTCCCTATTTTTAGCAATAAATCAAAAGCCCCGGAAGATATTCTCCCGGGACTTTTTTAATTATAAAAAACTGAAAAGATATTTCTTACTTAATTTGCCTTTAGTACTTGTACTTTAGATTCATCAAGGTTGTAATATTTAACTACTGCATTGTAATCACTATAATCTACAGAAGCTTGTTTATTTTTTGCACCGCCAACACCTGTTGCATTAGCAGGAACAAGTACAATTCTAAAAGTCTGATTATTTAAATATGTCGCAATCTCACCAGATGTAAGATCTGTTGGCAGATTGAAGTTCTCGTCATCAATTCTGATTTCTATATTTTGAGTATTAAAAACAAAATTATAATCAAATACTCTATTTGTGGGTTTATTATTTACATCTGGTATGTAAACAGATTTTGGAATTTGCTGCCAAACATTCCCAGCAACCAATCTATACACTAAAACAACATCTGTAGTTGGAATATTAAGCCCCTGAGAAATAGTATAGTTACCACTATTTGAAAAAGTGCCTGTAATATCTTTCATTTGAGAGATTGTATCATAATCTGTTCCTTGTACCACAACATCATCATTGTTATCACAGCTGTATGCAGTAAAACCTACAGCACCAAGGAATAAGAAGAGAAGTATTTTTTTCATTTCTATTAAAGTTTAGTTATTATACATATTGCGTATTCAAATCATATACCAAAAAACTCAAAAACTTTGTTTTCCTCACTTTTTTAATTGTATTTTTGTTCTTATTCAAAAAAGTCATGAAGAAATTATTATATACTTCACTCTTTATTGTCGCATTGATAAACCCTAATGTGAAGGCACAATATCAGCCAAAAAATGTTTCCAAGGAAGATGTAAAAAAAGCTCAGCAATGGGTTGATACTACATATAAAAATCTTTCTCAGGATGAAAAACTAGGACAGCTTTTTATTGTGGCATTATATACCAACAGAGGAGAAGACTATATCAGCCAGGTAAGGAACATTGTTACGAATGATAAAATAGGCGGTCTGATTTTAATGCAGGATGATGCAGCAAGGGAAATTAATCTGGTGAATGAATTTCAACGAACCTCTAAAGTTCCTTTAATGATCGGAATGGATGCAGAATGGGGACTCTATCAGAGAATTGCCACGGCTCACAAATTTCCATGGGCAATGACATTAGGTGCTATTCAGGATAAAAAACTGGTGTATCAGATGGCTGCAAAAATTGCACAAGATTGTCACAGAATGGGTATCAACTGGGATTTTGCCCCTGTAGTAGATGTAAATACCAATCCTAATAATCCGATTATAGGGAACAGAAGTTTTGGCTCTGAAGTGAATAATGTAATCAGCTCTGCCCTATCCTATTCTAACGGTCTTCAGGATAACAATATCTTAGCTGCTATCAAACACTTCCCGGGACATGGAGATACCAGCACAGATTCTCACCTTGATCTTCCTGTAGTTTCTCACAATATTAAAAGACTTAACACCGTGGAACTGGCTCCATTCAAGGCATTAATGAATAAAGGAATTGGCGGGGTAATGGTTGCTCACTTATATGTTCCAGGCTTAGAATCTGGAAAGGGAATCCCAGCTTCAGTTTCTAAAAATATTATTACAGGATTACTGAAAAATAAATTAGGATATAAAGGTTTAATCATTACAGATGCTCTGAACATGGGCGCTGTAGCGAATAAATACCAACCGGGCGAACTGGATGCTATGGCCTTTAAAGCAGGAAATGATATTATGCTTTTCTCTCAGGGTGTTTCTGAAGGTAAAAAACTGATCCAAAAAGCTATTGATAAAGGAGAAATTCCCCAATCCAGAGTGGAAGAAAGTGTGAAAAAGATCTTACTAACAAAATATTTTCTTGGCCTTACCCAATACACTCCTAAGAACCCTGAAAATATCAATAAAGATTTAAATAACGATTCTCACACCCAATTGGTACAGAATCTTTATTCCAATGCCCTGACTTTATTAAAGGATGAAAAGAAATTACTTCCTCTTACAGGAAAACAGATTTATTATGTTCCTCTGGAAGAAGCGCCTTATCAAACTTTTGCCAACCGATTAGGAAACAATGCCATCATTAAAAAAGCTGGCGAAATTAATACGATTCCAGCGGGATCTACAGTTATTGTAGGTTTCCACAAAGACAATTCTACGGCTTATAAACCCTATAAAATATCCGCAGAATCTAAAAAAGTACTTTCCGATCTTACCAAAAATCAAAATGTTATTTTGAATGTATTCGGAAGTGCTTATGCATTAAAGGATATTGATATTTCAAAAGTTTCAACAGTTCTTGTTTCTTATGAAAACAATGACGATTCTATGAATGCAACTGCAGATGCTTTAAACGGAAAAACAAAAATATGGGGAAGACTTCCTGTATTGGTTAATGATCAGCTGAAGCCTGGAATGGGTCTAGATCTAAATGTGACAACCTCAACAAACACCAAATAATACAAAATTAAAACAATAATAATCTAATGAAAATAGGCATACTTTGCTATCCCACCTATGGAGGAAGCGGAATTGTAGCAACAGAATTAGGAATGTCCCTTGCCAATAAAGGGTATGAGGTACATTTCATCAGTTCTGCACTTCCTGCAAGATTAGACATTACCAACCCGAATATTTTCTTTCACAGGGTCAATGTTCAGACCTATCCTCTTTTTCAGTATCAGCCTTATGATATTGCATTAAGTTCGATGATCTACAGGGTTGTCAATCTTTACAAGCTGGATCTTCTACACGCACATTATGCCATTCCGTATGCATATGCCGCTTTTACGGCAAAACAAATGCTTAAGGAGGACAATAATGATATTCCGTTGGTGACTACTTTGCATGGTACAGATATTACCCTTGTAGGTCAGCACCCCAGTTATAAACACGCAGTAGAATTTTCGATCAATCAGTCTGATGCTATTACTTCAGTTTCTGAAAGTCTGAAAAAAGATACCCTTCAGTTTTTCAACATCAAAAAAGAGATTCAGGTGATTACCAACTTTATTGATAATTCTGAATTTGATGACTGTTCTGAGTGCCAGAGAACACAGTTTGCCAATCCTGATGAAAAGATTCTGATCCACGTATCCAACCTTCGCCCTGTAAAACGTGTAGACGAAGTGCTGCAGATCTTTAAAAATGTGGAAAAAAAGGTAAAATCCAAACTGATTATCATTGGTGAAGGCCCTGACATGGAAAAAGTAAATCAGTTTCTGGAGGAAAACCCTGAGCTTATTTCCAAAATACGTCTCTTAGGAAAGGTGAATGATCTTTATAAAATCTTACAGCTTTCGGATGTATTTCTTCTGCCTTCTGAACAGGAAAGTTTTGGTCTTGCGGCTTTGGAAGCCATGGCAGCTTATACGCCGGTCATCAGTTCCAATGCGGGAGGAATTCCTGAGGTAAATATTCAGGGAGAAACCGGATTTCTTGCTGAAATCGGAAATGTGGAAGCCATGAGCAACTACACCATCAAATTGTTAAGTAATGATGAACTTTTAGCCAAAATGAAGCAAAATGCGAAAGATCAGGCGATAAAATTCGATTTGAAAAACATTCTTCCTATCTATGAGAAAATGTATAGAACAACCATAGAAAATTTTAATAAGGAGCTGACGAAAGTATAATATTTCTATTATATTTACGTCATACTTATGACGGAAAAATTACTTCAATATCTTTGGAACTATAAGATTTTCAAATATTTTGACTTCAAGGATATTGAAGGAAATTCCGTTGAGATTATCCATTTCGGAAAATGGAACAAAAATGCAGGCCCTGATTTTCTTGATGCTAAAATCAAAATCAATGGCTTACTTCTCGCAGGAAATATAGAACTGCATGTACGCTCTTCAGACTGGATTTTCCACAATCATTCCCAGGATCCCAATTATCAGAATATCATTCTCCATGTTGTATTCCAGCATGACACAGACATTAATGAACTTAACGGAAAGCAGGTTTCAACGTTAGAGTTGCAAAATTATATCGATAAAAATATTCTTTGGAAATATGAAAAGCTTATAAATGGTGATGAATTTATTGCCTGTGAAAAAATTTTTGATCCGAAAAAAATCCCGTTGAATTTTTATGAAGAAAGTATCCTGAAAAAGCTGGATGAGAAATCTTCAGAACTTGAACAGAGTTTACATCTATATAAAAATAATTTTGAGGCTGTTTTATTTCACAGTTTTGCGTACTCATTTGGTTTAAAAGTAAATGCTTCTATTTTCAGGCAGATTGCAGAAAGTGTAGATTACAGTATTATCAATAAAATCCGTCAGAATCCTCTTCAGCTTGAAGCCCTGCTATTCGGAATTTCAGGATGGCTGGACGCTCCTAAAGACGGTCAGATGAAAATATGGAAAAGAGAATTCGATTTCGTTAAAGCCAAATTTTCCATTTCTGATGTAAAAATTCATCCTAAATTTTTAAGATTAAGACCTCCCAATTTCCCAACCATCCGATTGTCTCAATTAGCAGATCTTTACCAACATCAGAATTTGTTTTCAAAAATTATGGAAGCGAGAAGTGCAGAACAGCTGTACACAATTTTCAAATCTATAAAAGCCTCTGAATATTGGGATTTTCATTTTAATTTCGGAAGTATTTCCAAAGTACAGCCCAAAACATTGAGTAAAGATTTTGCAGATCTTCTCATTTTAAACACGGTAATCCCTTTACAATATGCTTATTACAGATATCATCAGGAAGAAATTGCAGACGACATTATTGAGCTTTACAAAACTGTTGCCGGAGAGAAAAACACCATTATTACAAGCTGGAAAAAACTTGGATTAAAGGTCAGCAATGCAATGGAAAGTCAAAGTCTAATTTATCATTATAAAACCTATTGCGAGCCGAAAAATTGTTTAGCCTGTACTATCGGATTCAAACTTTTAAAAGAATAGTTATATTTTACAGCATTACTGTCCGATAAAGTAAATACATTGAAAATATCAATATTTACAGCATGAATTAACAGATCGCTCCTCTGGAGCTTTATTTTTTACGGAAACTTCATTTTTTCTACTAACAGCAGATCCCGATGGGATCAAATCCAGCTCCAGCGGGAGCTGACTGTTAATAGGACGTATTTGTTTCAAAATTATAGCTCCGGAGGAGCGACCTGTTAATTATTCTTTAATTTAACCGGACAAAAATGATTTTACAGATAAAATCAGGCAAAAAATGTATCAAAAATCCTTAACTTTGAGTAATAAATTCAAACTTTTAAATAACAATCTGAAAATGCTGAGTAATATCCGTCATAAAATGGAAAGAGAATGGTTTGGTGTTCTGACCAGAATGGGGGCTAAGCTGGGAATTCCTGTTTCTAAATTGAGAATTTTCTTCATCTATTCCACTTTTGCAACAGCTGGTTTTTTCTTTCTGATCTACCTGGGATTGGCATTCACCCTTTGGATTAAAGATATTTTCATCACCAGAAGACCTAGCGTCTTTGATTTATAAAATTATGGAATTTTTACCGATTATTTCCGCGGAAGATCCTGGAGTTCAGGAAATCTATAGTTCTTATAGTTCTACTTTTCCTGTAGACGAACAAAGAGATAAAGATCAGTTTGAAAGCTTATTTTCAAATCCTTATGTGGAATTCATGTCTGTTATCCATGAGTCGGAAGCTATCGGCTACCTCATCCTATGGAAGCTGAGTTCCTTTGTTTTTGTAGAACATTTTGAAGTGTTTGAAGCATTCAGAAGTAAAAAGCTGGGTTCTCATATTATGAATCATTTATCTGAAAGTTATCCAAGTATTATCCTGGAAATTGAACCTGCAGAATTGAGCGAAGATGCATCAAGACGGTATTCCTTTTATCAGAGAAATAATTTTAGCCTGATTGACACCACCCATGTACAACCTAGTTATGGTGAGGGAAAAAAACCTTTAAACTTATGGCTGCTTGCCAACTATACTCCTGAAAATATAGAGGAAGCTAAAAAAGAAATTCATGAAATTATTTATGCTTAAAATATAAAACGCCGGAAAGCTATTCCGGCGTTTTTCTTTTACTGATATTTATATTAATTTACTTCATACTCCAGTTTGATGGTAATACTGGCTTCTTTTTCTTTGGATGAAGTATTAAAAGTTCCGCCATAGGAATAATCTTCATTGGAGTTGGGTGCTGTAATCTGAATCACACCCATGGTTGCCTTTTTCAGATTTCCCAGACTGCTTCCTGAGTTTTCCGCAATTTTCTCAGCACGTTCCTTTGCATCCTTCGTGGCACTGGCGATCATTTCCTGTTTCACTGTAGCCAGTTTGGTGTAGAAATAGGCTGGTGAAGAAGAAGTGAATTCAATTCCGCGGTTGATAATTTCGGTAATATTTCTGGATAAGTTTTCAATTTTCCCTACCTCTTTACTTTCAATAGAAACTTTTTGGGTAAGATTGTAACCGGAAAATTCTCCCTGAACATAGTTTCCGTTTGAATCATTATAGCTTCTGAACTGTTTCTGAATATCTACCGAAGAAAACACGATCTCCTTCTGTTGTATTCCTTTTGAAAGCAGATAGTCATTGATTACTTTTCTATCCATTGCCAGTTCATCATAGGCCGATTTCAGGTCTACATTATTTTTGGAAAAACTTCCGGACCAGGTGATCAGATCGGATGTAAACTGTTTGGTTCCTAACCCTGTTACAGAAATGGTATTTTCGGATTTATTCCTGTTTTTAATAGCATTTCCTAAAAACCCGAGCCCAATGACAAAACCTAGTGCCGCAATCGCTACTGCAAAAATGTTTTTATTCATAAAATTTGTGAATTTGGATTGTTACCATAAGAGTGTATCAATTTTTATTCCAATATTTTAAGAATTTATTAACATTTAAATTACTTTTGATTTTGTTGTAATCGCTCTATAAAAAGAGGTGCTGTTTCTTCCAGCCTCAGCATAACTCCGGAAAGATTTCTTGCTTTTACGTAGGTTCTTACCTGAGGTTTTGCAAGAAATGAAAACTGAATAAATTCTGAAATTCTGTCACCAGGAATTCCGGCTTTGATAAAATATTCATCATCTATTCTGTCCCGAACCCAAGCGATATGTTCCTGAAGATCATCATATCTGTATTGTCTTTTCTGCCGTCTGGCTTTCCCGCTAATCAGATCATATACGCCCTGAACATTGAGGTTTCCTAAAAGTATGGGTAATAGAACACTTTTCACTTCTGCCGGCTTTTCCCTCATTTTTCCTACGGGCTGCGGAAGACCAACAGCATCTCTTACCTGCTCTCCTTTATCTACTTTGGCCACTATCCGGGAATCTGTTTCCAGATCTCCGGTGAGTTTTTTTACAATTTTTACTTCACCCACATCTCTGGGAATCTGGCGAAGTGTAATAAACAGAGGTAAATTATTGCCATTGGTAAGAACTCTTCTGGAGACTCTGTTGAAATCTTCTTTTACAAATCTTAATTCATCGTTAGGATTGGCATCAATAGAAAATATACCGTCAGAATCAGAATATACTTTCTTATCAGTAGACATGTTAATCACGATCACTTTACTTAAATTTTCGCCATTGTCATCCACTATTCGCCCCGTTACTTTCTGTTGGGACAAAACAAAAGTACTGCAGAGAAGCAGCAGGAAAAGAAAGATTTTTCTTTGCTTTAATGTTTCAATATTTTCAGTGATATAAGCCAACTTTTAAGGTATATATTATTCTTGAGTTCCTTCCAGTTTATGTGTTTTCCTGTATTCTCCGAAGGCAACTTTAAGTTCATATTCAACGACAGTGATACTAAAATCTTTTCGGTATCTTTTCGCCAATGAACGCGTTTTGTCGGCATACAGAAGAAATGCATCAATCTGTTCTTCATCCATTCCGTATTTTTTCAGGAAATTCAGATTCACTTCATTTCTGACTCTTTTGAGAAAATCCTGAGTTTCATTGTAATTCGCTTTGGTAACCTTGGGCTGTGCCAGTTTCTTTACGGCATTAAATACGCCAAACAAATTGACCTGCCCAGCATTGAAATCATGACCGGTAAATGTTTTAGATACGGTATTATCAGGTAAAGGCTGATTTAACGGGCTTCTCATATAGTCTTCCATATCTGATTTTAGAGCCTGAAGTTTTCCGGATTCATTATAGTGTTGATTATCTTTTGCCAGATTTCCGGTAGGCCTGTATTTAATTGTAACCTCTGGAATTTGAATTTCCATTTTCTTCAGCATAATATTGAACGGAGCATTGATCTCTTCTCTGGTCAATTTTTTATCAACACGGTAATATCCTTCTTTTACAAATCTGATCTCATCATTTTCTTTGGCTTCGATTTCAAATTTTCCGGACATATCACTTAGTACACTTCTATTTTCCGAAATATTAACAACAAGCACAGGTGCTAAATCCAGATCATCGCCTGTGATTACATTTCCTGATATTTTTTGTTGTCCCCAGAATTCTGAAGCAATACAAAAAAGCACCAAAAATAAAACTCTTTTGATACATCTTATTTCCATATTATCTTTGAGTTTGTGGAGCACGATAAGATGAAATTCTTGTCAGGACAAAACGCTGAAACCTGTTCAGATCCGCCTCACTGCAGAATCCGTATTTCAGGATTTTTTTCCTTTCGAAGCCACCTGCAAAAACATAATATATAAAATGGTCTATCAGAGGTTTCTCTATTTTAAGATTTGTAAAATAATCATCACCAAGGCTAGCTCTGATATATTTCATTAAATCTACATCATCCCATTTATTTTTAACTTTTCCTATAAAAAAACCCTCCCCTTTCGGCTGTACAAATTCTCCGGGTTTTGCTGCCAATATTCTGGGATCTGATTTTTGAGCAATATACTGATCCATTTCTTTGATCAGTTTTTCAACCTTTTTCGGTTTATTGTAAAGTTTAGAATCTATTTTAAGGTTTCCGGTAAGCCCTTGTTTTACTTCTACTTCAGGAATCTGAATAGTCTGACGTACAAGACTTATATTCATGGGAGATTGTGTATTTTCCTGAGAAACTATTTTTGTAAGACGCTCATAACCCGCTTTTATAAAACGTAATTCATCTCCCTGCCTTCCGGAAATCATAAAATGGCCATCCCGGTTTGATACGACTATCTCATCGGTTCTTATATTTACTACATTCACATCCTGCATTTCAGTACCGCTTTCGGAAATGATCTTACCAAATATATAATTTTGGGCATGGATGTGGATAAAAAGAATAAAGGATAAGAAAAAGAATAGTTTAAGTTTCACAGGCTATTTTTTATAAAGCAAAGCTAAAATTATTTTTAATGTATTCCATAAGTTTAACCACAGTTAACGTGTTTTAATATTTCTTTTTAATTTTTACCATTTAAACTGTTAAATCGACTGATTAAATTGTTAAAATTTCTTTTAAATTTTAGCTAACTTGCAGTCTCAATTCTCTTTCAACAATGCAAAATTCTTACACAGTCATCAATGCTTCTGCCGGATCCGGGAAAACCTATGCCCTGGTACAAAGGCTTCTGATGATTTGTCTCCGCTATCCTAATCAACAGCAGTCGATCAGGAATATTCTGGCGCTTACTTTCACCAATAAGGCAGCGAATGAGATGAAGGAAAGAATTTTATCATGGCTGGGAAATTTTTCAGCTAAAGATTATGCTGAGAATACAGATCTGAAAAATATCCAGAAAGCATTTGAAGAACAGGGGGTGAAAATTACAATCGACGATCTTCACCAACGTTCTAAAAAACTACTGGACTATGTTCTCCACAATTATTCCACACTGAATATCGGAACGATTGACCGTTTTAACTCAAGACTGGTAAGAAGCTTTTCCTATGAACTGGGACTGGCGAAAAATTTTAATCTTGAAATTGAAGCTGAGCCGTTTCTGATAGAAGCCGTTGATAAAATGCTGGATCAGATTGGTGAAAATGAAACGATCTCGAATTCTTTCATGGATTATGTAGACTACAGTCTTGAAAACAATGAAAGAATCAATCTTAATAAAAATCTTTATGATTCTGCGAAGGAATTTGTAAAGGATATTCATTATGAACACCTGAAAAGCAATAAAAGTTTTGACGATGCCAATTATGAGAATATAAAGAATACACTTCGTAAAGAGATTGTTCTTAATAAAAAGCAATCTGCAGAGCTGGCCGCAAGTTCTATTGAATTATTCAAATCAAGAAATATTGATATTGAAGATTTTGCTCAGGGTAAAAACGGAATCGGGGGCTTCTTTACTAAGGTTATAGATTTTTATCAACAGAAAAGAGCAGGTTTTCCTTTTCCGACGACTCAGGAAGAATCTGTTATCAATAATTACAGGAAGGGAGCTTCTTCAAAGTCGAAACATAAAGAATCTGAGATTTTTGAAATTCTGGATCAGCTTCTGGACAACCGTATGAAACTTATCATTCTGTATATTGAAACCCAAAAGAAAGAGAAAGTTTTGTCTGCTCTTCTTCCTTTAAAGGTAAACAAAGATATTCAGGATGAGCTTCAAAAAATTGAAGAAGAGAACGATCTTGTTCTTCTTTCCAAGTTTAATATTCTGATCAATGAAAATCTTAAAAATGAACCTTCAGCTTTTATTTATGAAAAGGTGGGTGCACAGTTTCAGCATTATTTCTTTGATGAGTTTCAGGACACTTCAGAACTGCAGTGGCAGAATTTTGTACCGCTGAGAGATCACAGTGTTTCTACAGAGAATACTTCATTTACATTGGTAGGCGATCCCAAGCAGAGTATTTACAGATTCCGTGGCGGCGAAAGTAAACTGATGCTGGATATTATCAACAAAAAAGAATTTTCACCAAAGGAAGCTGATCTTCTGGTATTAAAAGATAACTGGAGAAGTGCCAGAAACATTGTACAGTTCAACAATGAGCTGTACCGTTTTCATTCTGAAGGGCTACTTGAAGAGCATCAGAATATTTTCGGGGCAGATGCTGAGCAAAATCCAAAATCCAAAATGGATGGACGTGTAAAGGTAAATCTGATCGAAAATCTCACGAATGAAGAATTTTATACCGATACTTCTGAAAGAATGCAGAAAGATATTCAGGAATGCCTGAATAATGGTTTCAAGTTTTCTGACATAACGATTCTTTGCCGTGGAAATTTTGATATTTTCAGTTATTCTCAAAAACTGGGAAGCTTAAAAGTTAAGTATAAAGGAGAAGAAACCAATATTAAAACGATCTCTGATAAAGGGCTTACGCTGGAACTTTCCAATACGTTAAAGGCTGTTATTGAATTTCTTCGCTGGGAACTCAATCCAAAGAATAAACATTGTCTGATCATGATGATGTATCATCTGAATACATTGGGAAAAATTCATATGCCGGATTTTACTTTAGGAATGAAAGAAATTCTGGATATTGAAGGCCACGAAGAAATAGTAGAGTTTATTCAGCAAAAATATTCACTGCAGCTTAAACAGAACAACTTCCCGAGATTCAATCTTTATAATTTTATAGAATATTACATCAACGAATTCTCTGTTGAAAATAAAGAAACAGACTTTTTACTGAACTTCCTGGAAATGCTTTTCAACTTTACACAGAATGCGGGTGCCAGTACTAAAGAGTTTCTGAAATATTGGGACGAAGAGGCTTCTTCTTATACCATTCAGGCATCGGAAAATATTGATGCAGTCCAGATCATGACCATCCACAAGTCTAAAGGATTGGAATTCCCGATTGTTTTTATTCCTATGATGAACAAAAACCGGGACAGTGAATTTACCAGCTGGTTTGATACCAACGAAAATGAAGCATTAAAATCGGTCAACATCAATCAATTCAGTAAAAACCTGGAAGCTTATGATGATGAAATTCTGTTTTTCAATACTAAAAATTCTTATAAAAACCTGATTGACAGATTATGTCTTCAGTATGTTGCGACGACAAGACCTGTTGAACAATTGTTTTTTTATCTTCAAAAAGCCAATAAGACTTCTAATAATCTGGAGCTTTTGGAATTCCTTCAAACAAAAAATCCCGAACAGGCTGATGAGTTTGATGTGTATGAAGTACATCCTGAGATGCTGAAGAAATATTCAAAAGAGAAAAGTTCCTCTTTTAAAACCCAGAATATTGAGAATCTTAAGAATATTAATGAAAAAAGTACATCTATCAAGATTGCAACACCTTCAAAAAACTATCAGGTACGAAATGAAAAGGTAAGAATCGGACTTTTTGTTCATGAACTTTTATCGAAGATCAATACCGAAAGAGATATCGTGAAAGTATTGGATGGTTATGCTTTGGAAGGGCAGATTACACTGGAGGAGAAAAATGAGATACAGGTTACGCTGCAGGAAATTGTCAGAACTTATGCAGAATTCTTTGATGAAAAATGGGAAGTAATCAATGAAAAAGACATTATGATCTCTGAAAAAGGAGAAAGCCATATATTCAGACCTGACCGTATTTTAAAGGGTGAAGAAGGGTATATCATTGTTGATTTCAAAACCGGTGAACAAAAAGCTAAGGATGAGGCACAGGTAGAAGGTTATAAAAATATTCTTGAACGTCTGGGCAAAAAAGTACTCAAAACCCAGATTATTTATCTATAATTTAAACATTTCCAAAAGGTTAATATTATAATTCTTGTAAAAAGTCCTTCAAAATAGAAAAGGTTTTATTATTTTTATTCAGTACGAATAAAATTATAGTTTTTGATTATATTTTGATTTCAACTAACCAACCATGAGAATATATTTAACCTCCTTTTTACTAAGTCTGATCATAATGTTGTCTTCTACAGTGGTCATTTACAATATTATTGATTGTCTGGATCCGCCTGTTCCATCAGATGGTCATCATTATATGCCTAATGAAAACATTGCAAACTCATTGTTTTTAAGTTTTGTATTGGGAGCAGTAGTTTTTATTTCTGCTGTGAGAATCCAAAGGCAACCGTATAGGAAATAGCTATGTTATCATGACAAAAAAACCGCTATTCATGAGGATAACGGTTTTATATTGTGTAGATTTTTTCAATCTTAAGCGGTTGTACCAGGAGTAAATACTCTCTGAGACAATTCCTGATCAAAAAGGTACAATGCCGACGGGTTATCACATACCATTTTGATTTTTGTTACGTATTGAGAAGCACTTGCTTCTTCTTCTACCTGTTCGTTGATAAACCATTGCAGGAATGATGTAGTTGCAAAATCTCCTTCTTCGTTTGCATTTTTTACAATATTGAAAATACTTTTAGTTACAATTTTCTCATGTGCCAATGCTTTCTCAAAAATATCTGTTGCATTTTCGAAGTCGTGTGGAGGCTTTGGAATTTCTCCAATGATAATTTCTCCTCCCACATCATTCAAATAATCAAACATTTTATCTGCATGCATCAATTCCTCTTTGCTCTGTACTCTGAAATAGTTGGCAATTCCATCCAGGTCTTTTCCAGAAAACCATGCAGACATTGAAAGATAATATTGAGCGGCGTATTGTTCGTGGGCGATTTGTTCGTTAATTAATTTTGCAATTTTTTCGCTAACCATAAGTATTAAATTTATAGTCAAAAATAGGGAATAAAAGCCCGAAATCAAAAGTTTTAAAGAAAATTAATAGAAAAAGGATGGAAAACCATCCATCCTTAACACATTAAAAAACTAAAATTACAAACTGTTATTTTACTTCAGCAGTTCCCGTATTCATAGGCTTTTTCATCATTTTTCTTTCTTTCATAGCCATTTTCATTTTCTCTGCTTTAGCTTTTCTGTCAGCCTGCCATTTATCATATTGATCAGGAGTAAGGACTTTTTTCATATCAGCATCCATTTGTGCTCTTTTGGCGTGCATTTCCTGCATTTTAGCCTGTCTGTCTGCCTTATGCTTGTCAAACTCTGCCATCATTTCAGCTTTTCTTTTGTCCTGAAGAGCCTTTATCTGAGCTACCTGAGAAGGGTTAAGATTAAGGTCTTTTTGCATCTGATCCAAACGTTCCTGTTGTTTCTGTTCCATTTTCTGCTTCATTTCAACAGCTCTTGCCTGTCTGTCTTGTGGAGTTGTAGTCTGTTGTGCCATTGCAAAACCTCCCATTCCGATAAATGCTATTGCTAAAACTAATTTTTTCATCTTTTTAAAATTTAATTAATTGTTATTTTGTTATTATACCTTTTTGATTATGAATAAAATCATAAGTTAAATTGCTATATTCATAAATAATGTTAAATTTTAACAAAAACAAAACAATAAAACAACAAAAAAAGGACAGATTATAAAAACCTGCCCTTCACACCACTTAAATATAATATATGAAAATTAATTCCTTACTAAACTGCCTCTAAAACCTCCACCGCTATTACCACGGTTTTCTTGTCTTGGTGCAGCATTTTCAGACTTCTGTCTGAAACCTCCATTACTTCCTCTGAATCCGCCATTATCTTCTCGTTTGGGAGCTTCTCTTCTTACATCACTATTTCCTCTAAAGCCACCTCCATTATTATTTCTGAAGCCTCCGTTATCTGTATTTCCTCTAAAGCCACCGTTATTATCATTTCTGAAACCGGAGTTATTGTTATTTCCGTTATTTCCGCGGAACCCTCCCGAATTCCCGTTGCTTCCCGTGTTTTTGAAACCATTATCCGGTCTGCTGTCTCTTCTGATAATATCAAATGTAGGATTATTCATTCTGCGGAATCTTGATCTGTCTACCCTGTAAATATTGATATTGATATTTCTATATCTAGGCATTACCGTATATCTAGGCACATAATAGGTTCTTCTGTAATTCTGGAAATAGACTATTGGGCTGGAGCCTCTGTAATAATTATTCTGGAAAACCACAAATACTCGTGGTCCTAAGATTCTTTCCAGTGCATAAAATCTGTCATAATACCATCTGTCCGGATTATATCTGTAGAAATTATTCCATGCTGTAAAGCTTGCATACAGGTTATTCAATCTCATAATCTGATCTACCTGCCATCTGCTTAATCTGTTTTGTATGAAAAACCCGTTCCAGTCGATATTAATAATACTTCCTCTGTAGTCATTATAATAGCTTTGGTAATAATTACTTGGATAATAGTCCTGCGGATAATTGTAATAATAATCGTCAGGGAAATAATTTCTATCATCTTCGTCACTATAATAGCCTCCTTCATTCTGATAATAACCGTCATCATCCCAACCATTATTCGGATACTGCTGAGCCGAGGTCAAAACGCCTAACCCAAAAGCTAATCCCAAAAATATTTTTTTCATCTCTATAGTCGTTAATTGGTTAATATATAGCCGAATATCTTAATTCTATCCTTTTGATACAAATAAAAAAAAGAAGTTAAATCATAAGATTAAACTTCTTTTAAAATATCCTTAACCAACTGATAGTCAATTGTTAATTTTATACTCTTCCACTATCTTTTATCCAATGGGCAATTTTTTGGTTGAAAGATTTTCTTTCTTTCAGATCTTCAAGCTTTATATGCATTCTGTAGCGCCAATAATGTGGAAAAACTGCAGGGTTGTTGATTCTTTCATTATCGATTTTCTTATTGGTAAGCTCTGCATCTGTCGCCAGAAACTCCTGAATCGGGAAAATAGCAAGCATCGCCTCATTATACAGATGCTGTTTCATGATAATCTCTGCAAGATGAGGATTAAGATCTTCCGGAGCTTTTCCGTATTGTATCAACTGTTGATTGTAATATTTCTGTGTCAATACAGGATCTTCTTTCCACCATTGTCTTAATGTTGAACTGTCGTGGGAAGAAGCTGTCACTACATTCATATAGCTTGCATTCTTAGGATTATAGAACGGAATATTTTCAGAAGGCATTCTCTGTACTTTAAGTGCAATAATAGCCAATTCATTCATCACAACGGGCACACACGCAGGAACCATTCCCAGATCTTCACCACAAATCAGCATTTTGGTAGCATTCAGGATAACCGGAAGTTTCTCCATGGCTTTTTCCAACCATAAATGGTCCTGTCTTCTGAAGAAGTAGTCATGATAGAGGTCATAAATACTCTTCTGTTCCGATTCCGGAAGGTATTGATAAGATTCTGTATTGTATACATTAAATCTCGGATGATAAACCGTTTTCCCATTTCTTTCTTCTGTTAAAAACAAAACGTTGGCACAAAGGGAAACCAATTTTTCTTCAAGAGAGCCATATGATTTTTTCTTAAAGAAGTTAACGAGTTTTCTCTGGGTATCAAATTCTTCTTTGAAAGTATACGTACCATCTTCATTACGGTTCATCAACTCAAGAGCTTTTCCGCTTTCTTCTCCGAAATAATCCCATAAGATCTTATTATTGATAAAAGGCTTACAATACCTGTCAACATTGAACGGAATCTGCCACGCTTTAAATTCCTCCTCAACAATAGGAACAGCCGGATAAAAGTATCCTAAAATTCCCTGTACGGCAGAAACCGGCATTCTCCATATTCTGAAGAAACCTAAAATATGATCAATTCTCATGGCATCAAAATACTGTTCCAATGCTTTGAACCTGTTTTTCCACCATTTGTAATCGTCTGCTTTCATAGCTTCCCAATTATAAGTTGGGAACTCCCAGTTTTGTCCAAGTTCTGTAAACTGGTCAGGCGGTGCACCAGCCTGGAAATCCATACCGAATAATTCAGGTTCTGTCCAGGCTTCTACAGAATATCTGTAAATTCCAATAGGAAGATCTCCCTTCAACGAAACTCCCAGGTTATGGGTATAATCAACAGCATCTTTAAGCTGTACATGCAATTGGTATTGTACCCAGGCATGGAGCATTGAGGTATCATAATCTTTATTTTTAGTTGTAAAAAACTGTGAGATCTTTCCGGCAATATATTTCTTATGGGTCTTCCAGTCGTTGAAGTTAGGTGTTTTGTATTTATCTCTCAAAACACAGAACGCGGAATAAGGAACAAGCCAGTATTCATTATCCTTGATGAATTTTCTAAAATTTCGGTCTTTATAAATTTTATCTTTCTCCTTGTTGAAAACAGCTGTCAAATATTTCCACTTGCCTTCAATCATACTTTCATAATCGATGAGATCCAAAGAATTTAATTTCTCTTTTTCAGACAGATACTCATCAACTAATTCCTTCGGTAAAGAGTAATCAAGGTTTTCTAAAGAAATATATTGTGGATGTAAAGCATAAACAGACACTGCGGCATATGGGTAAGAATCCGTCCATGAGTAATTAGCGGTTGTATCATTGATCGGGAGAATCTGAATAATTCCCAAATTGGTTTCTTTTGTCCAATCTGCCAGTTTTTTAATATCTGTAAATTCTCCCACTCCAAATCCGTTTTCGCTTCTCAAAGAGAATACAGGAATTGCCACACCGGCATCATGATACATCTGATAACCTTTAAATCTGAAATAATGATTGGAAACCACCTGCAAAACGTCAGATAATTGATTAGCTACCGTAAATCTGTTTTCCCCGGTTTCTACATCTATTACTCTATTTTCTTTCGTATCGTAAATACAATATTTAAATTGGATAAATTCATTCTCCGGGATTTCAACAGAAGCTTCCCACATTCCAAAATCCGTCTGATTCAGATGAACAACTTTGTCATAGTTCCAGTTTCCTAAGGATGCTGTATTTCCAAAAAGAACAATCCTCCAATCCGGATTATAAATTGGAGCTTCAATTCTGAAAAGGTGGGTATGTTTTTTTAAAACCGTAACTTTTTCAGGAATAAAATCGTGCAGCTTATTGTAAAGGATTTTGTTATTTAAATAATTTTCAGGAAAGTTTTTGTTATTCCATTCATCAAAAATGATAAACTCCTTGTAATTATGTGGAAAAATCAAATGATGACCTACAAATTCTTCTCTTACTACATTTCCTTTTTCATTCACTACGCGATAATGATAGGAAATAAATTTTGAAAAATAATCTACCTCGCATTTCCATAACCCATTATCCGCATAAAACATAGTATGGACATGTATGGTATTCTCCTCTTCACCAAATACCAGTTGTAAATTTTCTCCAGCATTTACAATATATCCTACATTAAAGTATAGTTTCATCTATATTTTTTTTATAAAAGTACATTATAATATCGAAAAATAAAACTTATTGAATATCAAATAATCATTAAAAGACCTTTTCAAAATGTTTGAAAAGGTCTTTATATCTTGAATTATAATTTTAATTATTTTGTTATAAGAATCTTCTTATTGAATATTGCTTTTCCTGATTCATCAGCAATATTTACAATATACGCTCCGGTTACCAATCCTTTAAGGTATACTTTTTCATCCGATGAGCCATCTTTCACAGATAAATTCTGAGTCATTACATTTTGACCTGCCATATCAAATATATTCAATTTAATGATGCCTTTTATATTCTTATTAACATGAACGTTGATATAGTGTTCATCAACTCTTGTTGGATAGATATCAAGATTAGAAGCAAGAGTATTTAGTGCTGAGGATTTATCATTAGCAAAATATTTACTTGCCAAATCGTAAATATGAAGTCCCTGTTCTCCCGGAAGCTGTTTAGCCTGCAAAGTTGTCAGATCTACCTCATATAAAGCACCTCCTTTAGCACTTGCTATTATCACTTTTCCCTGGGCATTTACTGCTGAACCATTTACTGAATAGTTATCAGGAATACCTGTAATTTTACCTATAAATTTAGCATTCAAATCCTTTGTCGCAATTTTAAAAACATTCCCTGAAGCAGCAAATACATAGAAATTATTATCTGTATCAGCAATCATATCACCACCAAAACCAGTCTCCATAGCTGTAAAAGAATTTCTTCCGTTAGAAGGATCATCTTTAATAATTCCAAGATCATTTACGGTGTATTGCCCGGCTTTTTTGCTGATTTCCAAAAACTGTGTTCCCGCATTATTTACAGCATAAATATTACCGTTATATCCGGTTGTCATTCTGGTAATATGAGAATTAATATCACAGCTTGAAATTTTTGCCACATTATTCTCAACCAATCTAATCTCCTTAGTCTGAGGATTTAAAATATAAACATTTGATGAAAACATAGGCATATACACCAGATTATTATTCGAAGAGTCGTAAGCAAGTGCCGCCATAGTGATTGATTGAGAGTTATCATAAGAACTTCTATCTTCAGCTACAATACCTTTTCTAGCCTGTGAAAACACTTTAACTGATGAATCAGCTGTGAAAATTTTCTCCCCGGAAATTCCGTTAGAAGCATCAATTGTTCGGAAATCATTAAAAGTAATACTTTGAGTATCTTTTCCTGTAATCGCAAAGAAATCCTGTTGTGCATGTGCATTCACACCTAATAACAGCAAAAATAAAGGGAATAAATGTTTTTTCATACTATTTAATTTAGATTCGTAATGTATTTGATTTTACTAAATTACACAATTTTGAATTACCAAAAAATAAAAAATCTCTGGTAATTGAATAAAACAGATCAAAAATTAAAAGATATGGTCATAAAGACCTTTAGCTACTCATCTATTTGTGTTGATTTGCATCTACAGACATCTAAAAATTTCAGGAGCTGTTTCCCGCTATCCATTCATACTCCTCGCGCCTGCGCTTTCCCACACTCAAACTCTCCAACTCTCCAACACAAGCTGTGGGGTAACCATTCCTATCGGGGCTAGGATGGTGAATGAATCATCAATGATAAATTATAAAATGATGTGACAAGGTCAGGGTACGGGTTCCGTGGTTATCTTTTCCAATAGCGTTATTGGTTGCAATGGGGTTATTTCTTTTTATTTGGACTGCTTCTTTCCTACTGTGTCATTCCGCAGGAATCCAGCCAACTTTATTAGAGTCTTAAGAGTTCAAAGGTTAAAAAAGCAAAAGTAATACTGAGTTATTTGATAATACTTTGTTCAGACTCCTGCGGAGTGACAACTGGAGTGTATGCTGTCCAGCATAAGTAATAAATGATAAGTGATAGTTGATCAATGATAGTTGATTGATGTATCGTTTATCAATTATTACTCATTGCTCATTATGTATGAGTTTAGGTGTTCCCTGCTTGGGTATAAAGCAAAAAAAAATCCTTTATCAATAAGATAAAGGATTTTTAAAAATAAAATAAAAACTGGCGGCGGCCTACTCTCCC